>CAYNMF010000045.1:0-16221 GCA_964398325.1 uncultured Chromatiaceae bacterium
CCGGCCGCGCGCGTTTAACGTTTCAGGTGCAGAGGGGGGCCCTTTCCTGATCGCCGGTGACGCGCCGAGCGGCAGCAGATCAACGACAAGGCGGTTGCCCTGTATCCCATTGGGCGCCAGCAGAAAACTGCGCGGCTTCGCCGGTGACTTCATATCCAGAACAATACGAACCGTGCCATTCTCCCGGTTGGCGCTGCGAATCTGCCGCACAAACCCTGATCCGGCCGGCAGAGGCAATGCAGATCGTTCGATACGGCCCGGCATAATGTCGATGACGACGCGATCCGGGTGGGACAGCATAAATATTCTGTGCTCGACACGTCGCGTCAGGTCGATCGCAATACGGGTCTGGCGATCATGAGTGGCAATACGAATGTCTTTGATTTGCGCCGGGGATGCGTGGCCCGGCATGGCAAGTAAAGTGATCAGCCCCGCGACAATGAAGCTGGGGAATAGCCGGAGCCAGTTACAGGTAAACCTGATGCTCACAAGCGAGGAACTTTGGAGCCCGCTCAACAGGCTAAATTCGGACATTGTCACTTTGCCCCCCGGCCTCCGCCTTACCTGGCAAATGCCACCCTGAAATCTTCAAGCACTTTCTTATTAAAAATTATAAGGATACAAATCCTTTCTACAAGTCTTTTTATGATTTTTTTGCATTAACAAGGCATTTTCCTGCCGGCGATGACCCGATAAGACGCAAAACACGCCCCCGGGCTTCGATATCCAGTTCTATTCGCAGGTCAGCGGGGGGCACACCTGAACCGCCGTTTTCAGGCCATTCGATCAGCAACATCGTCTGACTGCCGCACAATTCGGCAAGTGCCAGTGCTTCGACCTCATCGGGTGACCGCAACCGATACAGATCGATATGCGAGACCGAATAACCGGCAACCTCATAGGGCTCTATCAGCGTATAAGTCGGGCTGGGCACCCGGCCGGTGTGGCCGAGGCCCTGCAGAAAGCCGCGCGCCAACGTCGTCTTGCCCGCACCCAGATCACCGAGCAGGTAAATGACCAGCGAATCGATGTCCTGCGAACTGACTACTCGCGCGAGTTCGCTGCCAGCTGCCATCGTCGCTGCAGTAGAATCGAGATGAATAATGGCACTCATCCTGCTGATATAAACCAATAGACAGGTGGCTAAAAATTCCGGACGTTTGGATTGAGTATCGCGCGTAATTCGGCAAACAGGTCACCAGCCAGTAAACCACGCTGCCCGCGTACGGCAGCCCGGTCTCCGGCAACCGCGTGTGCAAATACGGCGGCAGCAGCGACGACCAGCGGCTGTTCGGGCCACTGCGCGAGTAGCCCGGCAACAATCCCGGTCAGCACATCGCCCATACCGGCAGTTGCCATACCCGGATTGCCGCGGTCAATGAGAAACGGCAACTCACCCACAGCACCTGTCAGCGTGCCGTGACCTTTAAGAACCGTAACGCCTCCATAGCGCACGTTAAGCTCATGCAGGGCAGAAAGCCGATCACCCTGCACGTCTGCAGTGGATTGTCCGAGCAACGTCGCGGCCTCACCCGGATGCGGCGTCAGCACCCAGTCGTCACGGTGCATCGGCGTTGCAGCCAGCAGGTTCAAAGCATCCGCATCTAATACCTTCGGCTGTGCAACAGTCAGCACTTGTCTCAGCAGGCCACGAGACCAGTCGTCCTGACCCAGTCCCGGCCCAAGCGCAATCACGCTTGCACGAGCAATCAATTGATCGAGGTCAGACACCGAGTCAATCCCACGCACCATCAGTTCCGGGCGATCCGCACCAATATACGCGGCCACTTCAGGATGCGTTGCAATGCTGACCCGTCCGGCACCACTGCGAAGCGCGGCTTCACCGGCCAGCCTTGCCGCGCCACCCATACCGCGATTGCCTCCGACAACCAGGACGTGGCCGAAACGTCCCTTGTGATCCGTCGGGTGGCGCGGCGGCAGCGCTGTAGCCAGATCATCCGCCATGAACCGACGCAGTGTCGGCTTGATGCCCGCTATTGCCTCAGCGGGTATCGCCAGATCGTAAAAGCGGATCTCACCGACGAGGTCAGGGCCGGCACCGAGATAAAAGCC
The DNA here is from genome assembly GCA_964398325.1 of uncultured Chromatiaceae bacterium. GTDB lineage: Bacteria > Pseudomonadota > Gammaproteobacteria > Steroidobacterales > SMWD01. The sequence continues at coordinate 2,074 of CAYNMF010000045.1, forward strand.
CTGTTTCAGACCGACAAAGGTCACGGTCAGATCGGCACTGACTGCAACCCCCATAATGGCCCCGGTATTTCCATTCAGACCTGACGGCATGTCGATTGCCACAACCGGCAGTGAGGCCTGACATATCGCCTCGATCGCCTCACGATAGATGCCGGACACCGGTCGGTCGATTCCGGTTCCCAACAACGCATCGATCACCACATCGGCCGTTGCCAGCAATTCCGGATCGAATGTGACGGTCGTGCCACCGGCGTCTTTAAAATCTTGCCAGGCCCGCTGTGCATCTCCGCGCAATTGTTGTGGTTCCGTTAACGCCATAGTCACCACATCGATACCGGCGTCCAGCGCCAGCCTGGCAATCACATAACCGTCTCCGGCATTATTTCCTGCACCGCATACCACGAGCCATTGCTGCACACGGTCAAACTGCTCGAGAATATCGGCAAATGCCGCCTCGCCGGCCCGGCACATCAGTGTATAACCATCAATTCTCACATCCTCAATGGCAATACGGTCCATTTCGCGAACGCCGGCCGGTGTATAAATTTGTTTATCGATGTTCACCATAGCGCTGATTATACTGGGAAGATGACTCAGTCACCCACAGACTACAGAGCGGGCGGAAATGGATGACCCCCGGCACATACCCGCTGACCTTAACGAACGCATCATCGTGTGGGGCCGGGAACTCGGTTTCCAGCAGGTGGGCATTGCAGATGTCGACCTGTCGCAAGCCGAGACCCGACTCGAACGCTGGCTGGAAGCCCGCTATCACGGCAACATGGACTACATGGAACGTCACGGCAATCGTCGCAGCCGGCCAGCCGAACTCGTCGCCGATACGTACAGCATCATCTCGATCCGCATGGATTATCTGCCGATGAACAAGGCCGCGGCGTCAGCCGTACTCGACGCCGACAATCTCGGGTATATCGCCCGCTATGCGCTCGGTCGTGACTACCACAAAATACTGCGGCGCCGGTTGCAGAAACTCGCCGACCGCATCGAACAAGCCATCGGACCTTTCGGCTATCGCGCATTCGTCGATAGTGCGCCGGTTCTGGAAAAACCACTGGCCGAAAAAGCCGGTCTCGGCTGGATCGGCAAACATACGAATCTCATCAACCAGGATGCCGGATCCCTATTTCTGCTTGGTGAAATCTATACTGACCTGCCGCTCGAACCGGCAATTCCGGCCACCAATCACTGCGGCAGCTGTCATGCCTGCATTGATGTGTGCCCAACCGATGCCATCATCGCACCGTACCAGCTCGATGCGCGACGTTGCATCTCATACCTGACGATTGAACTGCAAGGCTCCATTCCCATCGAATTTCGCCGTGCCATCGGCAATCGTATCTTCGGCTGCGACGACTGCCAGCTTTATTGTCCGTGGAATAAGTTCGCGCAGCTAACCTCTGAACCCGACTTCGCTCCACGTCACGGCCTCGACGCCACAGACCTCGTCACACTGTTCGCCTGGACTCCACAAGAATGGGAAACCAGAATGGCCGGCAGCCCGCTGCGCCGTGCCGGTTATACAGGTTGGTTGCGAAACATCGCCGTTGCGCTCGGGAATGCCACAACGAGCCCTGAAATTATCGCTGCACTCAGTGCCCGGCGCGACGATCCTTCGGAACTCGTGCGTGAACATGTGCAATGGGCGCTGGGAGAGCACAGCGCGTAAATTCTAATAGACCAGGGGATCTGCTTTAGCCGCACCTACTTTCCGTCAACCTCAAACAAAACATTATCAATCAACCGCGCGCCCCCTATCCGCGCTGCTGCCAGCACGACAAGAGAACGACTTTTTTTCTCGGGCAGAGACAAATCTCCGGACTCCCGTATTGCCAGATACTCCGGCTCGAAACCAGCCTGAGCAAGCCGCTCAAGACCCGCCTTTTCCAGGCCAACCAGATCACGCCTGCCGGTGAGGTACCGGTCACGGCAGTCACAAATCGTTGCGTAGAGTTCACCGGCCCGCTCGCGTTGTTCATTATTCAGGTAACGATTACGCGAACTCAATGCAAGGCCCGTTTTCTCACGAAATGTTGGGCTCGACATAATTTTGATCGGCATATGCAGATCGGTCACCATGCGTCGAATGATAATCAGCTGCTGATAATCCTTTTGACCAAAAACGGCAACATCCGGTGTGACAGCATTGAATAGACGGTTGACGACGGATGTGACACCGTCAAAATGGCCGGGGCGTTGCTCACCGCATAATAGTGCCGGTAGTCCCGGCACCGAAACCGATGTCATGTTTTCCAGCCCAAACGGATAAATATCTTCAGGGGCAGGCGCAAACATGATGTCAACACCACCACGAGACAATCTGCGCCGATCGGTATCAAAGGTTCGAGGATAATTTTCGAAATCTTCGTTCGGCCCAAACTGTGTCGGGTTAACGAATACACTGGTCACGATGCGATCGGCGTACTCGCTCGCGAGTCGAACCAGCCCCATATGACCCTGGTGCAAGTTACCCATCGTCGGCACCAGGGCAACAGTTTCACCATCCTGCCTGAACCCCTGCAAAGTTTCGCGCAAGTTGCGGATATCGCGGATTGTTTTCAATTGTCTATTCCGCCAACAGCAATTAGAACGGTAAAGTAATTACGAGAAACAGTGCTCGGACGCCGGATAGCTGCGATCCTTGACGGCCCTGACATAGTTTTCGAGTGCGTCGAGCGCTGAATCGGACTCGGGCATGAAATTCCTTACGAATCGAGGCATACGGCCTTGCGTTAAACCGAGCACGTCATACAGAACGAGAATCTGGCCGTCTACGCCCGGTCCTGCGCCGATCCCAATGACCGGCACGTTGACTGCATCAGTGACCGCCTGGCCCAGTTCATTCGGCACACATTCAAGCAATACAATGTCGGCACCGGCATCTTCCAATGCCACCGCGTCCCTGACCATCTGCTGCGCCTTATCGGAATTTCGACCCTGCACCTTGAAGCCGCCAATTTTATGGACCGACTGAGGTCGAAGACCGATATGTGCGCACACGGGAATATCGTGACGAGCCAGGTGCTCGACGATACCCGTTTGACTGGCGCCGCCCTCGAGCTTGACCATCATCGCACCACCCTCTTGCATCAGCTTCACGGCATTTTCCAATGCCTGATGCTCACTCGAGTAACTCATAAACGGCATATCCGCAACGAGAAAGGCGCGCCGCAATCCCCGTGCAACAACGCGGGTATGGTAAATAACGTCGTCGACCGTGACCGGTACGGTCGTATCAAATCCCTGGATTACCATGCCCAGAGAATCACCGACGAGCACCAGGTCTGTACCAGCCTGGTCGACGAGTGCAGCGAAACTTGCATCGTATGCTGTCAGACAGGCGATCGGCACACCGTCATTTTTCATCTTGATGAGTGTCGAGATGTTGACCGGCGGCTCCGCCATGCCGCGCTGCTCAAGCTGTAAATACATAGTGCACTCCTGATCGACTATGCCATAGCCGAGACGATCGGATTAAAAAAGTGACGCCCGCTTTGAATACGGCAAATTTCATCCAGCAAGACATTGTAATGCTCATCGTTGTGGATCGGGTCAATCGTCGCCGCGTTAACAATCAGCAGGGGCGCGTCATCATAGTCATGAAAAAACTTTGCATAAGCTTCATTCAGACGTTCGAGATAATGACGCCCGATACGTTGTTCATAGTCAATGCCTCGGTGTGCAATACGAAATAACAACGTATCAACGGGCGCTTGCAGATACACGACAAGATCCGGTTCCGGAGGACTGATTTCCATCGACGCGAAGACCTGATCGTAAAGATCCAGTTCATGACGATCCAGGTTGATCTGCGCAAAAAGACGATCCTTCTCGATCAAAAAATCGGCGATGCGCATATCACTGAATATATCGGCCTGGCGTAACTCTTCAACCTGGCGTACACGCTGAAACAAAAAAAATAATTGTGTGGGTAACGCTGCCTCGCGCGGATTGCGATAGAACCGCTCAAGGAACGGATTGGCCCCGGCCTGTTCGAGCAGCAGCTCACTGTCCATGCTTTCGGCCAGCCGTCTTGCCAGGCTGGTCTTGCCAACACCAATCGGGCCTTCGATCACTATATAACGGGACTCGGTCATTTTTGTTATTACTTCGCAATCTTGTTGTTATGAACAAACCCAGAGATTTCCGTACCCCACTTCCGTCAATGGCCCGGCTGCGGCGTCGGAATCTTCTCGAGCGTCGTTGCGTCGAGGACAGCGGCAAGCCTGCTGACCGATCCCCGCCCCGGTATCGGCAAGTGCGGACAAATCTCCAGTAACGGGAACAATACAAAATTTCGCCCGGAAATTCCCGGATGCGGAATAATGAGGTCCGTTTCATCAATCTGCTGATACCCGTAAGTCAGGATATCAAGATCAATGCACCGCGGCCCCCATCGCTGACCGGTGTTGCGTACCCGGCCCTGCGCAAGCTCAAGCGCCTGCAGGCGGGTGAGTAAATCGCGTGGCAAAAGGCGGGTCAGCACCATTGCGGCTGCATTGACGTAGTCCGGCTGTTCAATCGGTCCCATCGGCGGATTGCGGTACAGACTCGATGCACAGATCAGGCGTGTCTTCTCCATATCTGCCAGAGCCTGCAGCGCGACGTGGATTTGCTCTACCGGGCCATCCTGGTTACTGCCAATCCCGATACCTGCCGGAATCCACATATCGTCAAACTTCATCGATGCGCGTTTCAGTCCTGAGAACCGGACCGTCGGCGGCGTTTCGCCGTCCGGCGCCGTCTGCCGGTAAGCCCGAAACGATTGCGCTGTTCGTCCTCGGACTGTTCCTGAATGTCGGTCCAGAAATCGGCGACCTCCTGATCGACTTCACCGACCGACGCCCGCAGCAGCATCAGGTCGTAGGCCGCCCGGAAACGCCTGTGCGACAGCAGATTCATTGCACGACGGCCACGGCGTGTGTCGAACCGCGGCTGCAATTGCAACATGTCGCGCATGGGAAACCCGAAACGCCGCGGCAAGGCTATGCGTTGCGCCTGACGGGTACTGATTTCGTCGGTTGCCGCGATTAATGCCTGAATCTCTGAGATATCGGCAACTTCTGCCTGAATCTCCTCTGCCCGCATGCGTACAGCACGCCAAAGGAACACACCGAACAGAAACATTGGCGTCACCGGCTTGCCCGCTGCAATACGCCGATCGGTATTTTCAAGCGCCCGCTCGATCATTAATGCATCGGCGGCGTACTCCGAATTGTCCAGCCAGCAGTCGGTATCGGGAAACAACTGCCGAAACAACCCGAATTCGCGCAGACGCTGATAACACGATAGCGCATGTCCGGACTGGAACATCTTCAGGAACTCATCGAACAAGCGTGCCGACGGCACATCTTCGAGCAGCGAAGCCATGGCGGGTATCGGTGCAACGGCATCAGAATGGAGAGTAAACTCGAGTTTTGCGGCAAACCGGGCCGCGCGCAGCATGCGTACCGGGTCTTCTGTATAACGCTGACCCGGATCTCCGATCAGTCGAAGTTGCCGTGACTCAAGGTCAGAGAGACCGTCGGCAAAGGCCCAGATTGAATAATCTGCAATGTTGTAATAAAGAGCATTGATGGTGAAATCGCGGCGCCACGCATCTTCCTCGATGGTGCCATAGACGTTGTCGGCAATGATCCGACCGGATGAATGAACAACCTGCTCCTCGCCGCCTGCGATTAACGGGGTCGTACCGCGAAAAGTCGCCACTTCAATGATCTCGCGCCCGAAACGAATATGTGCAAGCCTAAAACGCCGGCCGATCAGCCTGCTGTTACTAAATAGCGCACGGACTTGTTCGGGGCGCGCATCCGTGGCGATATCAAAGTCCTTCGGCCGCCGGCCAAGCAGCAAGTCGCGCACACCGCCGCCGACGAGAAAGGCCTGATGTCCGGCATCCTTGAGCCGGTACAAAACCTTTAAAGCACCCTTCGAGATATTGGCCCGGGATACCGAATGGCCGGATCGCGGCACAATCAGTGGTGCCTGCCGGTCAGATGTCCTTATCGCAGTCAAAAACTATCCAGTCCAGGGAATGAGTCGAGCGGCGTATCATAGCAGCCTGAATCAATGACGATGTACTATGGCTTTGTCTTGCATCGGCGAAGTGAATTAACATACGGGAAATTAAATGGTGTCTGACACCATTTAGTCTATACGCTATTCTTTCAAGAAATATTCTATAACCTTTTGTAATTCTTAATATTCGCTCCCTTCGTCTAGCGGTCAGGACGCGGCCCTCTCAAGGCTGAAACACGAGTTCGATTCTCGTAGGGAGCGCCATCTTGCCGATGCCAATGAAACGCGACCTGCCGACCAGGATACAACCGGTTCATGCCGGCCTGCTGCGCCGACTGGCTGCGGCAGCCTATGATTCGCTGCTGGTCATTGCCGTATTCGTCATCCCGACCTCTGCCGTCATGGCGCTGCGTGGTGGCGAACCGGTGCCACCGGGAAGCCTGCTGTTTCAGGCGCTGCTCGTTGCCACAGCCGGTGCATTTTTTACCGGTTTCTGGGCGCATGGCGGGCAAACAATCGGCATGCGTGCGTGGCAACTGCAAATCGAAGATTGCAACGGGAATGCCGTGACGCTGCGATGCGCACTGGTTCGGTTCATTGTGGCGATCCCGTCGATTGCCATGTTTGGCCTCGGCATTTTGTGGCTGCTTTTCGATCCGCACAAACAAACCTTACCTGACCGTATTGCCAAAACCCGCATCGTCATCACACCGAAAATCAGGAAAAAAAAGCCGGAAAATTAGTCAACGCGCACGCAGAATCGCAACCATGGTTGCCGCTGCCAGCGCAACAGTCGGCAACCATGCGATTAACAACGGATCAAGACCATAAACCTGTCCACCGTCTGCGAGACCGCGACTGACGAGGAAATAGGCGAGGCCGACCATCAGGCCAATCACGATTCTGGAACCGGAGGCGGAGGTACGCATACGGCCGAATACAAACGGTAAAGCGAGTACGCACATCGGCATGACGGCCACGGCCGCGGCAATCCGGCTCCAGAAGGCCACCACGTAGCGTCGCGGGTCCAGCTCATTGTGTTTCAGGTACCGGATGTATCTGAACAACTCGGTGCCGGTCAATGTATCGGGCCGAACGACAGTCAACCCGATCAGGTCGGAACTCAGATTGTTTGGCTGCGTCAATCGACGCACCCTGTTCGTTTTGACCTCGTCGCCGACAAACAGCGATTCCTCGAAATTACTCAGCACCCACTGGTTTGCATCGTCGACATCAGCCGAATCGGCCCGGCCGATGCCGGCAAGCCCGCCGTCCGGACTCATGCGATACAGATAGATACCACCAAGGTGAAAATCATCGGTCAGTCGGCTGACATTCAGGAACGTATCGCCATCACGCATCCACGCACTCTGCCCGGTCGAAACGGCCTCACCGGCATGCTTCGCTTCGGCACGATACTGTCGCGCATAGTTATCCAGTGACGGGCCGACATATTCGCCGAGTGTCAAGGCAAACAGGCTCAAGGCCAGCCCCGTCCACATGACCGAACCGGCCAACCGGATCATCGACACGCCGGATGCACGCAGAATGACCAATTCCCCATTATTCGCCAGCCCTCCCAGGCCGAGCAACGCGCCGAGCAACACCGCCATCGGCAGCATCTGGCTGGTCAGATTCGGTAACTTGAGGAAGGTATAGAGTAAGGCCTGGATAATTCCGTAATTACCCGTACCAATATCATTGAGCTGGGTCACAAACTCGATAAATGCCACGAGGCCGAGCAATACGCCCAGAACGAGCGCAATCATGCCGATAATCGAGCGAAACAGGTAACGCCGGATAACATTCACGTTCGCTCTTCCCTCTTTCGCCACAGTGATAACCCGTTCAGGTACCCAAACTGCCGCGCGAACAAGATGGAGCCGATCACCAGGAATATGCCGTGAACCCACCACAGGCCAAGAAATTCAGGTGACTGCTCGCGTTCGACCCAGACCTTTGCGGCACCCAGCAAATCGACATAAATGATGTAAGCGAGTACGCCGGTCACTACCCCTCCGTAACGTCCCTGACGCGGAGCGCTGCGACTCAATGGCACGGCGAGAAACGTCAGAACCAGCAGTGCAACCGGCACTGATATGCGCCACTGCAACTCGGCACGAGCGACAGGATCACCAGCACCGAGCAAGTCTGACAACGGCCGGGATTCCGGCCTGAGCTTCGCCGGCCCTGCGGCAGGCAGCGCAAATGGTATTCCGTATTCCTGGAATGTCACGATCTCGAAGGTCGGGCTACCCGGCTGGCCTTCGTAACGGCGACCGTCGGCAAACTTCAGCAGCTTGACGAACTCGTCCGGAGAATCGTTCTGCCAGGCACGCCGGGCAACGATAACTTCAATCTCGCTGCCCTTGTAACGCTGGACAAAAACATTCCCCAGTACACCATCGGCTGTGATCGACTCAGCGTACATAACCGCATCGGCATGGGCGAAAGTAATGAATCGTCCCGCCTCCAGAAAACGCAGGTCGACCCGCTGCCTGGCCTCTTCGAGAATGGACTGAACCTGTCGCATCGCGCCGGGTGATACGCTGAGCGCAAGCCAGCCGACCAGTAGCGCAAGCACGACGGCCAGCAGTGCGAGCGGTCTATACAGCGATGCCGGCCCGATGCCGCAGGCCATTAACGCGGCCATCTCACTGTCCCGGTACAAACGGCCCAGCGCCAGCATAATAGACAAAAACAGTCCGATCGGAATCAGGATCGTCAGGTATTGCAACGATGTCAGACCCATAACCTGAAACACCGCCTCTTTCGGCAATTTATCGGCGGCCGCATCACCCAATACCCGGGCAAATTGATTCGTCAGCAGGATCAGCAGCAAGACCATCGTCACGACGAACAGAGTTTGTGCCGTTTCCTTGAGAATATAGCGACTGAGAATTCTCGACATATGCTTTATTATCGCCCCGAACGAACGATGGGTTGGCGGCGATTTTGTCTTTTCACCTGTAATTCCGGAATCGAGTACACTTTGCGCACTCCAGCCCCCGCGGATATTGATGTCAACGTTATGGTTATCATCAGGCGCGGCAAACTCTATAGTCAAGTGGGACACTATTTGGCCATCAGGGATCGCGATGATCCTGTCATGATGGCTAAAATGTCGCGAACCTGAAAATTCTGGGAGAGCTCTATGCACTTCGAAGCTAAAACCGGTCATGCAGCAGATCAAAAAACGGCTTGCCTGATCCTGCCCGTTTACTCACAAGGCACCCTGCCCGCTGCAACAAAAAGTGTGAATACAGCCACTGACGGGCTGATCGCAGACTTGCTCGAAGACGGTGATATAGAAGGCAAAATCGGTGATGCACTGCTCGTGAAACCACCGAAAAACGATAGCCGGAACCTGCGTGCCGACCGAATTTTGCTGGTCGGCTGTGGTGACCGCAAAGCCTTCGGCCGCAAGCAATACCGCAAGGCTATTCGTGTCGCTTTCGGCGCGTTACGCAAGACAAAGCTTAAAGATGCCGTGTGTTTTCTCAATGCTGAAGCCGCACGCGGTACCGATGTTTACCGACGTGCTCGAATTGCCGTCGAAGTCTGGCACCACGGCGTGTACCGCTATACCACGACAAAGGCGACTGAAAAACCGAAATCAATCAGCCAGACTTCGCTGGGACTCACGGCAAGACCGGCACAGACCAAACAGGTCCGCCTGGGAATCAGGCATGGCGATGCCATGGGTCGGGGCATGAACGTATCGCGTGAACTGGGAAATTTGCCGGCAAATCTGTGCACACCGGGCCACCTCGTTACAGAGGCCCGGCGTATCGCCAAAGGCAATGACAAGCTGCGTGTCGAAGTCCTGACCGAAGCAGATATGAAGAAACTCGGAATGGGTGCTTTGCTGTCGGTCACCGCCGGCACGGCAGAGCCCGCCAAACTTATCGTGCTGAAGTACGACGGCGCGGCCAAAAGCCGCAAACCGGTCGCACTCGTCGGCAAAGGTGTTACGTTTGATTCCGGCGGTATTTCCCTGAAACCCGGCGCCGCCATGGATGAAATGAAGTTCGATATGTGCGGAGCCGCCACGGTACTCGGTGTGTTTGAAGCAATGGCACATTTAAAACCGACTTTAAATCTGGTCGGCGTCATCCCGGCCTGCGAGAATCTGCCCAGCGGCAAGGCCACCAAACCGGGCGATGTCGTGACTGCAATGTCCGGCAAAACGATTGAGGTCCTGAACACAGATGCCGAAGGCCGCCTGATTCTGGCCGATGCATTGACCTATGTGCAAAAGTTCAAACCCGAACTGATTATCGATATGGCCACCCTGACCGGTGCCTGTCTCGTCGCACTCGGCCGTCATCGCAGCGGTTTGCTGGCAAATTCCGACAAGCTGGCGAATGCGCTGCTCAAAGCCGGTGACGCAGCCGATGATCCGGTCTGGCGATTGCCGCTCGATGAAGAGTACAAGGCATTACTCAAAAGTAATTTTGCGGACCTGCCCAATATCGGTGGACGCGATGCCGGCACGATTACAGCCGGCGCTTTCCTCGGTGAATTCGTCGGCGACTACGACTGGGCTCATCTGGACATCGCCGGTACGGCATGGCTGACTGGCGGTCGCAAAGGCAGCACCGGTCGGCCTATTCCGCTGCTCATCGAATACCTGTTGAACCGCCATTGAACGCTGCAACGACCCGTGTCGACTTTTATATTTTGTCCGGAACTGATGCAGGCAGTCGGCTGCAGTTCGCCTGTCGACTCACGGAAAAAGCCTACAAACTCGATAACAAGACACACGCCCATGTCACTGGCGCAGCGCAAGCGCGCCAGCTCGATGAATTACTGTGGACGTTTCGTCAGGGCAGCTTCATCCCGCACGAAATCACCGGCTCAACACCTCAGGCAGATACGCCGGTCACCATTGGTCACGATGGCAAAGCCACACTCACGGGTGATTTACTGATCAATCTTGCCGATAAGATTCCACCTTTCTTTGATCAATTCTCGCGGATCGCCGAGATTGTCGACTCGAGCGCCGAATGCCGACAGCACGGTCGCGAACGTTACAGTTTTTACCGCGATAATGGCTACTCACCCGAAACACATAAACTATAGTGGATAAGACTTACCAACCGGCCGCCATTGAACGACGCTGGTACGAACGCTGGGAACAAGCCGGTTATTTTTCACCGGCCGGTAACGGCGCGCCTTACTGCATCATGATCCCGCCACCGAATGTCACCGGTACGCTGCACATGGGGCATGCATTCCAGGACACGATCATGGATGCGCTCACTCGCTATCACCGAATGTGCGGCGATCGCACGCTGTGGCAACCGGGCACTGATCACGCCGGTATCGCAACACAAATGGTTGTCGAGCGTCAGCTGTCAGCCCAGGGGCAATCGCGCATCGAACTGGGACGTGCGGCTTTTCTCGACAAGGTCTGGGAATGGAAAGGACAATCCGGCAATACGATCCAGAACCAGTTACGTCGCATGGGCAGTTCGGTCGACTGGTCCCGCGAACGCTTCACGATGGACGAAGGTCTGTCAAAAGCCGTTATCGAGGCTTTCGTGCGTTTGCATGGTGAAGGCCTGATCTACCGCGGCAAGCGCCTCGTCAACTGGGACCCGGTCCTGCACACGGCAGTCTCCGACCTTGAGGTACTGTCTGCAGAAGAAGACGGCCACATGTGGCATTTCCGGTATCCGCTGACCGAAGGCGACGGGCACCTCGTCGTCGCCACCACCCGGCCCGAGACGATGCTCGGTGATACTGCCGTGGCCGTGCACCCGGACGATACCCGGTATGCGCACCTGATCGGCAAACAGGTGCGCCTGCCACTGACCAACCGCGACATTCCAATCGTCGCGGATGACTATGTCGACCCGGAGTTTGGTACCGGTTGCGTCAAAATCACGCCGGCGCATGATTTTAATGACTACGATATCGGCATCCGCCATGACCTGCCTCTGATTAATGTTTTCACCATTGATGCATCGATCAACGACAACGGCCCGGAACCATATCGTGGCCTGGATCGCTACACAGCACGCAAACAGATCGTCGCAGATCTTGAAGCTGCGGGTTTGCTCGAACGCATCGATGATCACAAGCTGATGGTTCCGCGCGGTGATCGCAGCGGCGAAGTCGTCGAACCGTTCCTGACGGACCAGTGGTTCGTCCGCGCCGAACCGCTCGCCAAACCGGCGATCGAGGCCGTCGACACCGGCAAGATTCGCTTCATCCCGGATAACTGGGACAAAACGTATTACGAGTGGATGCACAACATCCAGGACTGGTGTATCAGCCGCCAGCTGTGGTGGGGACACCGAATTCCGGCCTGGTATGACGACGATAAAAATATCTACGTCGGGCGCAACGAGGCTGAAGTTCGCAAGAAAAACAATCTCCCCCCCGAAATATCTCTGCGCCAGGACGAAGACGTTCTCGATACATGGTTCTCATCGGCGCTGTGGCCGTTCTCGACACTCGGCTGGCCCGAATCGACACCTGAACTGAAAACTTTTTACCCGACAAGTGTGCTCGTCACAGGGTTCGACATCATCTTCTTCTGGGTCGCCCGTATGATCATGATGGGTATCAAATTCATGGGTGATGTGCCCTTCCATGAAGTTTATATTCACGGGCTGATTCGTGATCAGGACGGCCAGAAAATGTCCAAGTCCAAGGGCAATGTACTGGATCCGCTTGACCTGATCGACGGCACGAACCTCGAATCCCTGGTGGCCAAGCGCACGACCGGTCTCATGCAACCACAGATGAAGCCGAAAATCGAAAAGGCAACACGCAAGCACTTCCCGGACGGCATCCCGGAATTCGGCACCGATGCACTGCGATTCACTTTCGCGGCGCTGGCCAGTACCGGACGCGATATTCGCTTTGACCTGCATCGCGTCGAAGGCTATCGAAATTTTTGCAACAAACTCTGGAACGCGGCGCGTTACGTCTTGTTAAATGTCGAAAACAAACCGCTGGCAGACGATGCAACCGCGCATCTTAGCCTGCCTGATCGATGGATTCGTTCACGCCTGGGCCGAACCATTCGTGAGGTTACCGAAAATCTTGCGCACTACCGTATCGACCTGGCAACAAAATCGTTATATGAGTTTACCTGGAACGAATATTGTGACTGGTACCTGGAACTGTCCAAGCCCATTTTGACCGACAGCGGTAACGAGGCCGAACAGGCCGCGACACGTTCGACGCTTGCGTGCGTACTCGAAACCTTATTGCGTAGTCTGCATCCGATCGTGCCGTTTATCACGGAAGAAATCTGGCAACGTATCGCCCCGCTGGCCGGAATAATGATCGACGATACTTCGATCATGCTGCAACCTTACCCTGAGCCGGCCGATTTCCCCGTCGACGACCCGGCAGAAGCGGAACTGGACTGGATTCAGCGCTTTGTACTCGGCATTCGTCAGATTCGCGGCGAGATGGATATCTCACCGGGAAAATTGCTCAACGTATTCCTGCAAGATGCGAATGGCGATGATTTGCATCTGCTCGACGTACATGAGCGGTACCTGACGAAACTGGCACGGCTGAAAAAAGTGACGGTGCTGCCGGCGAGCGAAGAACCGCCACCATCAGCCACCGCATTACTGGGCAAGATGAAGATCCTCGTACCGATGGCCGGCCTGATCGACGTCGCCGCTGAACGTGCGCGCCTGACAAAAAATCGTGACCGGGTCTCAAGCGGCCTCAAACGCGTCACAGGCAAACTCGCAAACGAAAAATTTCGCGCCAACGCACCCGCCGCCGTCATCGAAAAAGAACAGCAAAAATCCACGGCCATGCAACAGGAAATCAGCCAGATCGACGAGCAACTCGCCCGCCTCGATGAACTAACAGACAAGTGAAATATGTATATTAATTTTTGGTACCCGGCCGGCCGTGCGGAAGAATTCACCGACCAGCCGGTTAAACGGCGCATGCTTGGTCATGACTTTGTCCTTTTCCGCGATGGCCAGGGCGTTGCCCGTGTACTTGCGAACATCTGTCCGCATCGCGGCGGCTCGCTGGCCCCCGGCAAGGAGAGCGATGACGCGTTTCAGTGCCCCTCTCACCAGCGGTGTTCTGACGGCGCAGGCCAGGGCCCGGATGTCTCGTTTT
>CAYNMF010000046.1:0-15711 GCA_964398325.1 uncultured Chromatiaceae bacterium
TTCACCGGTGGGTGGTCAGGCTCGATTGTGTGACCGAACTGTCGGGCCTTGATGTCTTCGAGGGATTCTTTGGTGAGGCCTGGGCGCTGGGCGTTACGGACAGCCGGCCAATGTCTGTGGTGATCGTGCGTATCGGTGTGACAGATGACCAGCGACTGAAACTGGTCGCACAAAAATTGAAACTTGCGCTCGGGCGAACGCTGGATCTCGTTGCCCGTATCGCAGCATGGGAGTTCGGCATGATCCTGCCGGATACCGACCTGAATGGCGCACTGGCGATTGCCGAGAAGTTAAAAAATGTGCTGCACGACGAAATGCCGGGCCAGCCGGTCGAGATCAGTTTCGGTGTTGCCTCAATCGTGCCTAATGCGAATGGAAATGCGCAATCATTTCTCGATATGTGTCACCGCGCACTGGCAGCCGCAAATGAGGAGGGCGACGGGCAGATCGCGTTCGTCAGCGAAAAGGGCAAGATTGCGCTGCATGCATGCGGCAATATGATCGACTGGGATCCCGGCGAGAAAGCCAGCGCATAACCGGCGCTATCAGTACGCATTTCTACTGATGATCCGCCGCTCAAGCGCTCACCGGCGGGGTGCTATGATTGCCTGAAGTGGCCCGTTATGTTCGATATTGGTTTCCCTGAATTGCTGTTGCTCGTTGTCGTCGCGCTCGTTGTCGTCGGACCCGCGCGCCTGCCCGGATTGTTGCGTACGCTTGGTCAGTGGATCGGCGGTGCGAAACGTGGCGTCGCCGATATTCGGCGCAAGGTCGAAGACGAATTACACCTGGCCGAGATTCAGCAGGAGATTCAGGAGTCGGCTGCCGTCAAGGAAATTCGCGAGGCCAGCATGAAGCTCGGGCGAATCACACCGTCCACGGATGAATCGACTGACCCGAGTCATTGGCCCGGTATGCCACCGGACGGTCCCGACACCTAGCAGGCGGCAAGATACGGCTAATATCCCAAATCTTCGACGACTGCGACCAGGTCGGCAAAACTGGCCGCCTCGAGCTTGGCGATCAGCGCCTCGGTATCCAGACCGTCGATGTCGAACTGTCCGTCCCGGACATCATCGGCCATTTCCATGATCTCGTAGGGCGCCAGGTAGCCGGCCTCGCAGACTTTAAGTAAACACTGTCGCTCCGGATCACTCAGATCGACGCCGTGCCGGCGCATGATCTCAAGGTAGCGCTCTGCAGCTCGATTCAGTTTGCCACTGATTTGCATCGTGTTTTTCTCGGTTTCGGTCAGAATCACGAGTGGCGGGCCAAAGTAAATCGGGGTCTTTTTGTTCATAGGTAACAGTGATTTATACGTATTTCGACGAAGTGGCGATCTGTAGACAATATGCCCACAAATTAGGTCTTGGATGCCGGTTCCCAAGTATATGAGCAGATGTGGCTCCGGGGCAAAGACCTTTGACATGGATTTACCCTGGCAGGGAGATTTGACGTGACAGAACATAAACCACCTACCGCACCCGGCGGAGATGCCGCAAGTCCGGATTCGATCTCGCGTCGCGGCTTCGTCAAGAAAGCCGGCGGCGTCAGCGCGGCGTCGTTACTCGGCACGGCTGCGCTGATGACTCACTCGGACAAAGCCGAGGCCAATTCCGAGTGGGCCGAGTGGTTCCAGGGTAACTATCGGCTGATGTCACAGGAAGAAAAGGACGAGGCTGTTGCACGTCTCGAACGCCGCTACTCGGCCGAGTACGACAAGAAGGTCACGGTTGATTCGACACCGGCCACCAAGGGCGTGCTGTTCGGCTATGCCCTGAACATACAGAAGTGCATCGGCTGTCGCCGGTGCGCGAAGGCTTGTGTCGAAGAAAACAATCAATCGCGTGGTGATCAGGAAATCGAATGGATCCGTGTCCTGAAAATGGAGAAGGGCGATTTCAAAGAATCGAAGATGTCTGACGGCCATCCGGACAGTTACGGTATCGAGGTCGGCGGCAATGCATACAGCGCATCCGGTGTCGTACTCGAGGGTGAGCACTATTACGAACCGGACAAGGTGCCTGAAGAAGATGCGTTCTATATGCCGATTGCCTGCATGCAATGCGAGAAACCGCCATGCGTCAAGGTCTGCCCGGTTCGCACGACCTACCGCGAACCGGACGGCATCGTTGTGGTCGACTACAACTGGTGCATCGGTTGTCGTATGTGCATCGGCGCTTGCCCGTACTGGGCGCGCCGCTTTAACTGGGGCGAGCCGAAGCTGCCGAAAGAAGACATGAATCCGAAGACCCATTACCTGGGCAACCGGCCGCGAATGAAGGGCGTCGTCGAGAAATGTACTTTCTGTGTGCAGCGCACGCGCAAGGGCCGTTACCCGGCCTGCGTCGAGGTCTGCCCGGTCGGCGCGCGCAAGTTCGGCAATCTGCTGGATCCTGACAGCGAGGTTCGCAAGGTACTTGCGACGAAGAAAGTTTTTCGGCTCAAAGCCGAATTAAATACTTACCCGAAGTTCTTCTACTTCATGGACTAGGAGTCACCACGATGAAAAAACTAACAAGTTTCGTTGTTGATTACTGGGCCTATGTGCTGAAGGGCGGCCTGAAATTTTACGGCTGGCTCGGTTTTCTATGTATTTTTGTGATCGCCTGGCTGTACGGCAACGTCATGCAATGGACCGACGGCATGATCGTGACCGGTCTGACCGATCAGGTCAGCTGGGGCCTGTACCTGGCTAACTTCGTGTTTCTCGTCGGTGTTGCCGCCGGAGCCGTGACCGTCGTGTTTCCCGCCTATGTATACAAGCACAAGGGATTGCACGAAGTCACGGTGCTCGGTGAGATGCTCGCAATCTCGGCGGTCATCATGTGCATGCTGTTCGTGCTCAATCACATGGGCCGCCCTGATCGCCTGTGGCATATGCTCCCGATTATCGGTATCTACAATTTTCCGGGATCGATGCTGGCCTGGGATGTAATCGTGCTGGTCGGGTATCTGATTCTGAACATCATGGGCGGTTTTTATTATCTCTATAAGAAGTATATGCATGAACCGATGAACAACGGCTTCTATCTGCCGATTATCTATATCGCGATTGTCTGGGCACTGAGCATTCACACGGTTACGGCATTTTTAATCGGTACGATGCCTGCACGACCCATGTGGCATGTGGGCATGATGCCGATTCGTTTTATTACGACGGCGTTTGCCGCCGGGCCGGCGCTGATCATTGTCGTATTCACGATAATTCGTAACAACACGAAACTCGTGATCAGGGAAGAAGCGATCGACATCCTGTCGCAAATTGTCGTCTGGTGTCTCGGTATTGCGTTGTTTTTGACCATGTCGGAAATCGTGACCGAGCTATACCATCCGACCGAGCACTCTCTTGGACTCGAGTACCTGATGTTCGGCCACAATGGGTTGAATGCCCTCGTGCCCTGGTTCTGGTTCTCGATGGTCGCAATGATCGGACCGTTCATCTTGCTGTTGATACCGGGCATTCGCAAGGATCAAAAGAAATTGCCCTATATCTGCGCCGTTCTGTTCCTCGGCATCTGGGTCGAAAAGGGCATGGGTCTGATGATCCCCGGCTCGATTCCATCGCCGATTGGTGAGTTCACACAGTACTCACCGACGCTGATCGAGATTTTCAATTGCCTCGGTAACTGGGCGATCGGTTTTATTGTCCTGACGCTGTTATTAAAGGGCGCAATCGGCATTCTTCTGGGCGAGGTGAAGTATGCAGGCGAATAAACAGGTATTCACGAACGTGATCATGAAGAGACTCGAGTCAGTAACCTTGATTTGTATCCTGGCGCTTTACTCGTATTCAGCCGTCCCGGCTGAGGATAAGGTTTGCTTTGAGAGTCGCGAGGGTGCATCGAGGGTCACACAAAAAGACATTGGCGAGAATCTCAAAAACGTCAAGTGTTCGGATAAAACCGGTGGTGTACTGTGGTGGGGCGACCCGTTCGACGGTACGCAGCCGATGGGCGACATGCCGATCGAGGCCGACTACTCGCACGCCGAGGCTGTCGTCAAGCCGCGCACCGAACAGCTGAACCTGTACCCGGTTTGTGGCGTGGCTTGCCACAACGGGAGCTTCCCGCCGCCGGTCGAAGCCGATACGCCGCCGCGCAAGCTGACGATGCACACGGATATCGTGCCCGATTCGCTGAATCTGCAGCATGGCAAGGGCGCTCTGTGGTGCCTGAACTGCCACGATGCGAAGACCCGCAACAAGTTCGTCGGCAACGAAGCTAACCTGATCGATTTCAACCAGCCGCAACAGCTGTGCGGCAAGTGTCATGGCCAGGTTTATCGCCGCTGGCGCGACGGCATTCACGGCAAGCGTATCGGCGAGTGGGCGACGACCGGCAAGAAACGCTGGTTTGTTTGTACCGAATGCCACAATCCGCATGATGTGCAGCAGGGTGAACGTCAATCCGGGTTTGCGCAGCTGGAGCCCGAAGCGGCGCCGATACTGCCCAAGGGCCTGGATAATGCCGACCACGAGCGTCACGGCGGACATTAGCCGGGATTGATTAATTATTCGCGATTAAAGCCGCTCCCGCATCAGCCGCGCCCGGCATTCAGCCTGTCAAGGTAGTCTTCATCGATTTCCGAGACACCATCGGCGATTGCCCGGACAACAATTTCCTTGAGCGCGTCCTGCATGAAAGGCAACGGAATTCCGGTCAGCTTCTTGCAGGCTTGCTCGGTAAAACTGACTTTATCGTCGATGCGGTTGCCCATGTAGAACACCGCCTGGTACTCCATGCCTTCGACCGTCGGCAACGGAACATTGAACGGTGTACCGTGTTCGGCGAACCAGAAACCACGGTTGGCACGAAAACCGCAAAAAATCGGCATATTCGGAAAAATCTCTCCCTTCTCGATACCGGGAACGAATTGCTCTTTCATCAGCAAGTCGTCGATGATGAGATTGAAGTGACCATTGTAGGGATTGCCGTGTCCATCAATCCGGTCATGCAGGCCGAAGCTGTCGTCCCAGGTGCATTCGAACACCTGGTAAGCCTCTTTGATGATTTGCGGGAATTCCGGATCGGCGGCTTTGCCGGGTGAGGGTGAATCGATCATCGTGTACGGATTCGCCCTGGCCTTGTCCTTGAGCGACATGCCCGGATACCCCATGTTGGCAATTCCCTGTAAACGATCGCGGTCGAATGGCACATAGTTCAGCGCGCATTTGCCGTGGCGGCGAATATTGGTGGCCGTGCCGCTGTTGTTGCGGCTGATCAGCATCATCGAATGCGGCTTGGTGATGCTGAACGGAAACAGTAGTGCATGAGGCCCGATTCCGGTCTCGCCGTTCTCGTGTACCGTCGTGATCAGTGCAAATGACATCGCAATGAAAGACGACGCCTGGTAGAAATTATCGACGATACCTACCCGCTGGAATAATCCGTCTGCCGTCTTTGGCGTGTTCTTTGCAGACATATATGGGAACTCCCGATCAAATGACAGACAACCATTCTAGGCAGGCTTGTCAAGTGACAACATAGGGGATTGTTCGCAGTCTTGAATCTTGCGAAATATATGTAAATATGGAAAGGTGCAGCATACTGAGGATAATACGTTTGGCATTATTTCCCGGTAATGGTGGGGGATTGATATGAGTGATTGGAAACCGTCAACTGAAGAGTTCTCGGGCATTTACGCCATGTTCTGGCGACTTCTGGAAATCATGGTCAGCCGCTATGGCAGTTTCCCGACCGGCCACCTGCTGACGGTGGTGACGATCGTATTGCTGGACAGGGCGGATTATCATCCGACGGTCGGCGAACTGGCCGATATCACTCACTTGCCCAAGTCGACGGTATCACGCTATGTCGCAATCGATATGAGCACCGGTTACCTGGAAGAGGTCATTGATCCTGAAGATCGTCGGCACCGGCGTCTGCACCCGACCCAAAAGTCGAAGGAAGAACAGGCATGGCAGCTGGAAAAAGTCATGGATGCCATGAAATTGAGCATTCAGGCGTTTACTGGCCATGGCAATACCGAAAACCCGGCGGCAGATCTGAAGCGGTTCTTACGAGGAGCCGGTGGGCCAGTCTGAACCGTGAGCCCCGATCGGGACAGAACCGCATGATTTTACGTAATGGCGAGAAATCGAAATGAGTGATTGGGAGCCGACGAATGAACAGATCACCGGTTTTTTTGCCATGTTCTGGCGTCTTCTCGAAATACAGATCCGTCGTTATGGTGCTTGCTCGATGGGCCAGCTGCTGAACGTGACGACGATCATATTACTGGACAGGGTGAACCATCATCCGACGGTCGGCGAACTGGCCGATATCACGGGCATGCCCAAGTCTTCGGTATCGCGCTATGTCTCGATGGATATGAACGGGGGTTTCCTGGAAGAGGTTATCGATCCTGAAGACCGTCGGCGGCGGCGATTGCATCCGACCCAAAAGGCCAGGGAAGAACAGGCGTGGCAGGTAGAACAGATCATGAAGGCCATGAAGTTGAGCGTCGATACGATCAACGATATAAGCCACACCGAAAACTCTGCGGCCGATCTCAAACAAATTTTACACGGTATCGGTAAACCGGGCTGACCGGCAACCTACCCGAGTGCCGGCACAAGATGCTCGCCGATCAGCCTGATCGCCTGCTCCGGATTACTGTATATGCACAAGGCAATCTCGGTCAGACCGGCATCCCTGAAGGTTTGCATGCGCTCGACTTCGTGTTCGATATTTTCGATAGTCGATGCTGACGTACCGCGGTCGACAATTTTTGTCAGGATTTCATTCGGCACGCCTTCGATGACCGGTGATTTTGCCTGGTAGGCCGTCAAAAAAGCTCGCAAGTGGCTGGTAACAATAGCCGCATCTTCTTCATTGACCACGTCGCCGATATAGTCCGGGTAAATGGTGCCGCGCACGGCAAGAAAAATGCGGGCCTCGCGATGTGCCTCCCGGCGATCTTCCTGAACGTGCCAGGCCCAGAAATTATTCAGCGGATATGTTGCCGGGTCACGTCCGTGCTCCATCAGAATCGGGTCGATCATTTCACGCACGCGCCCGACACGTTCCGGGCCGAAGTCGCTGAGCATGATGCCGTCGGCATATCGAGCGGCACTTTTGAGCATCTGCGGCCCGTTCGCACCGACGTAAACCATTGGCCGGGGTTGTTGTGCCCAGCGTACATCGATCCAGCCGGCCTCGTAAATTTCACCCTTATAGCCGCAGGGTTCGCCATCAATTGCAAGATTGATCATCTCGACACATTCGCGGACTGCCCGCACCATGCGCTTTGGTCTTTTGCCGATATTCTCGGCGGTGCCGCCCCCGCCCCCAACGACAAGTTGTGCGCGACCTTTGGCGATCTCGTTGAGCGTCAACAGAGAATGCGCCATCTTGATCGGGTGCAGTTCGAACGGGCTGACCGCAATCGGTCCCATGCGCAGTCGTTCGGTCTGTATTGCCAATGGCACAAAATTGACAAAGGCATCGCGTGTATCGAAATTATTGGCAATCCAGACACCGCCAAGGCCGTATTCCTCGGCCAGTTTGCCGTATCGAACCATGTCATCGGCCGACAGGTCGGAATACAGGATGACGTCGAATCTCATGTGCGTTTCTCCGGGTTATCCGATGTTGCTAATGTCATTGCAGGGCAGGCCAGACTCGTTCGCCAATGAGCCTGATCGCGTCGGCAGGCTCATCGTGGACCCGAATCGCAATCTCGGTCAAACCGGCATCGCTAAATTGCTTCAGCGAATCAATGGCTGCGTCGATTCGATCGAGTCCGCCGACAAACGAAATATTCTCGATCATCTTGTCGACCAGTCCTTCAGGCACATTCTCGATCACATCACTGCCGCGCAGGAAGGCATTTAAAAAATCCTGCTCATGGTCGCGCATGGTCTTGAGTTCATCTTCGTCAAGAAACGGCTCAAAATATTTGTCACGTAACCAGCCGCGCAACATCAGTTCGCGGCGCGCCTCGGCACGCGATGCCTGCGCATCTTCCTTGATGTGCCAGGCCCAGAAATTGCTGATACGAAAATCTGCCGGTGTGCGACCGGCTGCTTTGAGTTCGGCATGTGCATCGGCGATAAATTCCTTCATCAACGGCACGACGAAATCACTGGTAATCAATCCATCTGCAAGTTCGGCCGACAGCTTGCGGCTTTGCGGATGGTTTGAACCGAAATAAATCAGCGGTGGTTTGTCGGTGTACCACTCGGGCTTGTATCCGTAGACCTTATAGATCTCACCGGTGTAGTTCATCATCTTGTCCGGCGATGCGCCCTTCAGAATTTCGAGGCACTCACGCGTGCGCCGGATCATGCGCTCGCGTTCCATGCCGATCGACTGCAGCACGGCGCCGCCACCGCCGACCATGATCATTGCGCGCCCGTTGGACAATTCGTTCAGGCTGAACAGCAGGTTGGCCATTTTCAACGGGTGTAACTCGGCCGGACTGACGGCCATCGGTCCCATGCGGATTCTGGACGACCGGTCGGCCAGCAGCGACAGCGTGAAAAACGGGTCCCGCGACCAGGCATAGTTGCTTGCCCAGACACCTCGTAATCCATAACTCTCGGCCAGCAGGCCGAGTTCTGCAGCTTCGTGGGGTGAGGTAAATTCATTAAGAATAATATCGATTTCCATCTGAAACTCCGCTTAAAATCCGGGACGATGCGTCGGGTTATCGAGTGGGGATTATAGAGCCAGCGTGATCGACGTGGCGTATGATCGGACCGGACATTCGCAGACTGAATACGCCGGTGATTGTCCCCGATTCATTTTAAATTTGAGCCAGACCAAAGAAGAAGCAAGAGCCGATGTTTGAACAATTATCTGCAATCCACCCGGTCTTACCTGTTGTTGCCGGCAGCCTGGCGTTATTGCTGTTAGCGGTCCTCGCCGATCTGGTGGCCAAGCGTTTGCTGCTGGTTGCCGTGCGTGCGGTCGTCACGCGCACGCGAGCCAGCTGGGACGACGCCTTGCTCAAACATAACGTGTTCGGTCGCCTCGCGCAGATCGTACCGGTCCTGATTATTTCCTACGGCATTGTCCTGGTGCCGAATATCGCCGAGTCTGTCGAAAGCGTCGTTCGTAATGTTGCCGATGCCTACATGATCCTGATGATCATGCTGACACTGACCGCTGTGCTGTCGGCAGCCAATCGAATCTACGAGACCGATCCGGCCGCGCACCACCGCCCGATCAAGGGATTCGTGCAACTCGCGCAGATCGGCATTTACATACTCGGCGCGGTCATCATCATTGCCACGCTGATCGACCGTTCGCCCGTGATCCTGTTGAGCGGTTTTGGCGCAATGACGGCGGTGCTGCTGATCGTATTCAAGGATACGCTGCTGTCGCTCGTTGCCAGCATCCAGCTGACCAGCCAGGACATGATCCGTATCGGTGACTGGCTTGAGATGCCGCAGTTCGGCGCCGACGGTGACGTGATCGATGTGGCGCTGTACACCGTGACGGTACAGAACTGGGACAAAACCATCACGACGATCCCGACCCACCGGCTGATTAGCGATTCTTTCAAAAACTGGCGCGGCATGTCGGAGTCGGGTGGCCGCCGTATCAAGCGGTCGATCAACATCGATGTGAACTCAATTCGTGTCTTGTCGGATGACGAAATCGAGCGATTCAAAGACTTTGCCCTGCTCACGGATTATATCGATACCAAGGAGAAAGAATTGCGGGCTTATAACACCGCACTCAACAAGCCGGGCGAGACAGGGGTCAACCTCCGGCGATTGACTAACATCGGCACGTTCCGCGCCTATATTCATAGCTACCTGAAACACCATCCGAAAATTCACAACGGCATGACGCTGATCGTGCGACAGTTGCAACCGGGTTCGGAAGGATTACCGATCGAGATCTATGCCTTCAGCAATGACACCGACTGGGCAGTATATGAAGGTATCCAGGCCGATATCTTCGATCATCTCTGCGCCATCGCCCCGGAGTTCGGTTTGCGGCTATACCAGAAACCGGCCGGCGCAGATTTCGCCAGCTTGCAACTATAGGTGTATATAAAGCACATGATGTTTACACATCAAACATACACCCACCCATAGGCCGTATTACTCGGTTCCGCCCCCTGCTCGACATAGGCTGTTTTCATTTTTGTAATTGCATCGCCCGGAATCTCCCGGCGCTTCACGTCGATGTCTACGTTATATAAGCGGGCGAGATTTTCCCCGAAAATAAGTCGGCGATCCTGATCGGTGATCGGCGCATAACCAAATTGTTCCTGCAGGTTTTCCGGAATCTGGAAGCGGCGAAAGGCCTCGATCAGCCATTGCGGGGAACCCCACCAGATGCAATCGGTGCCCCAGATTACGTGATCGACACCGAAACTCTTGATGATCTGTCCGAGCAGGTGGCCGCAGATCTGCGGGTGGGTGATGACCGAGTAGCCGAACACGCCGCCGAGTTCCATATAGACATTGGTCATGGCCGGGTCAGAATCGCGCGCGCGACATAAATCGGTTGTCCACGGAATATAGCCATCGGCATCCGCGCCGACAAAGCTTGCCGGCATTTGCGCCATCATGTGCTGCATGCCGGAGTGATAAATGATGAAGTTCAGGTCACGAAACTGTTTTGCGGCAGTCGGAATATCGGTCGGCATATAGTAGTGTTTACCACGTTCCCCCTGCGCGAGTCCCTTGTGGGTACTGACATTGATCGCACCGAGTTTGCGGATGCACTCGAGCAGCGGAAATGCAATATCTTCGTCATCGAACATCCAGGGCCCGCCCGGATTACCCGTGTACAGTTTGAATCCGTCGATGCCCAGTTCTTCGACCTGGCGCGTGGCTTCATCAAGACAACCGGGTTGCGTCGGGTCCACGATGCCGTGGCTCAGCATGCGCTGTGAACCGGCAGCAGTGTTGATCGAATCACGTGTCTTGATCATGTCTTCAATCGTCAGGATGTAATCCTTCGGCTGGCCGATAGCAGCCCCGGAAATCAGACCCATGACGGTGTCCGAATCGAAAAAGAGCTCTTTGAGAAAGTTTGCGCGATGCAAGTCGTCCTTGCGCGGTTCGACACCGATCAGGTCCGGATTCAGACCATATTTGCCGGTCAGCTTGCGAAACATCAGCGGGCCGGCCATCGAGTCTTTAACGTGATGGTTCTGTGCGTCGAAGATAAATTCGCCTTTCGGCCACTTCTCTTTGTAGGCGGCTGTTTCAAGTGCCTCGGCCGCATGCACGTTGAAGGTCGGCCCGAAAACATCATTGAAGGCCAGAAAGGCTGTGGCCATCCCGCCGGTTGTGCGCAGGAAATCACGTCGTGACAGGCCGAGAGATTTCGCATTTTGATCTGCGAGCGTAAAGATCCGCGCCTCGACCTTCTTTTGTGCGGCCGATTGCGGCATCGGCACAAACTCTTCGTTGCCGACGATCTGCGTCGGCAGCGGTGAGGCGAGTCCGGTGTCCCGGTCCCGCTGATCCTTTTTGATCCACATGGTCAGACCCCCTCTGAAATTATCTTCCCATACTAGCGCGGAAAAACGCCGGATCTTTTGCTCCTGATCCACTGCATGAGCGCTGCACCGAGTGCATAAAGCATGATGAGGTGAGCAATCGTCAGCGTCAGCCATTTGCAGGCGCTGACCGATGTTGTGACCCACGCCAGTGCATCGAGTCGTTCCGGGTAGTTCGAGACAATTACAATACCCAGGGCATTTTCAGTCAGGTCGGCCAGCATCGGCAGGAGCGCAACGAGATTTAATTGCCGGCGCCGATCATTTGCTGCAAAGGCACGGCGCAACGCAACGCTCGTGATCGTGATAAGAAAAGCGGTGTACGTGAATGCCCAGACGGGGTCGAGTCCGAGTCGAAACGCAATGTAATGCGCGCGACCGGCATCGCCCCAGGTCGACAACTCGCGATATAACTCGTCGGGTGTATAAAACCAGTGCCCGTCCGGCGAACCCCATTGACCGGCATAACCTGCAACGTCGGCGCTTTCGGGCACCATGACGAAGGATAAAAATATCCCGTATAACACGATTGCAAACACGATCGTGACGGTTGACGAGAGCCGGTGTAACCAGGTTGATAGCCTCTGCATGTTTATCTCCCGGGGTTCTGATCCCTGACTTTTGGCCTCAGGTCTCCAGGTAGTCCGGCCCTGCTTTTGCAGGACCCCGATTGCGTAGCAGGGCGATGACCACCAGCGCCAGCAGTGCCAGTGAAATCAGATTGGTCCAGACCCACCCGATACCATCGAGTAGCGCACCGGCCGACAGTGATGCAATGGCCATCGTCGCGAGTTTCGGCGTCGGTGCAAGCGTCGCACCGACCAGGGCGGACAAGGTCGCCATG
Source organism: uncultured Chromatiaceae bacterium (assembly GCA_964398325.1). Lineage (GTDB taxonomy): Bacteria > Pseudomonadota > Gammaproteobacteria > Steroidobacterales > SMWD01. The sequence goes on from CAYNMF010000046.1 coordinate 12,317, forward strand.
GTGAGCTGGGCGGTTGAGCCGAACCATTGCGCAATCATCAGGTTAAACAGGGCGAACCGTTGCCCCGGCATCAGGTGTTTGTTCGCTGTGGTGTCCTGGTTCAATGGTGTATTCATTCTTTCGGTTATTCTAGCTCGAACTTTGGTACCGGGACGCAGTCGGAATGATAATGCGCATGACCCGCCTGATAATTTGTCGCTGCCTGCTGTGCGTGCTGCCCTGTGTGGCACATATTTCATCGGCAGAAGATGCCGTATCCTCCGCCTCTCCACTAACACCTCCGACTGAATTGTCGGGAACGACCAGCATTCTGACCGTCGGCGATGCCCGCATTCACCTGCTTATCGAAGATCGCTCCTTTGAGTTGCCGCCACAGGTGTTGCAGGACTGGGTGCAGCGGTCGGTTGAAATCGTCGCGCAGTATTACGATGGTTTTCCTGTTCCCGAGGCCTGGATTGCGTTGCGCGGGGTGAGCGGTACCCGCGTGATGAATGGCCATGCGATCGGCACTGTGGGTGCGGTTGTCAATGTCACTGTCGGACAGTCCGTCACTTCACAGGCCCTGGAAGATGACTGGATCCTGGTGCACGAACTGATTCATTTTGCTTTTCCGAGCGTTCCGCGCCGCCATCACTGGCTCGAAGAAGGTCTGTCGGTCTATGTCGAATCCATTGCGCGCGTCAATGCCGGCACCCTGAGCGTCGATGCGGTCTGGGCCGGGTTTCTCGATGGCATGCCCAGGGGCTTGCCCCGCGCGGGTGACAAGGGGCTTGATTACACGCCCACCTGGGGTCGAACGTATTGGGGCGGCGCACTTTTTTGCCTGCTGGCTGATATTCATATTCGCCAGCAGACGAACGGGCGCAAAACATTGCGCAATGCGCTACAGGCCATTGTGGCGGCCGGTTATGACATGACGCGTCCGGGTGATCTGCGCACGGTGCTGGCGGTCGCCGATGAGGCGACGGGCACGACTGTCTTGCTGGATCTGTACGATGAAATGCGCAATCAACCGGTGCCGGCGCAAATCGACGGTTTATGGGCTGATCTGGGCGTTGTCGGGCGGGACGGAGAGATTGTTTATGACAACAGCGCACCGCTGGCCGGCATTCGCCGTGCGCTGACGCAGCAAATTGACCCGGAAACGGGAATATCGGGGATGCCCTGATCTGATTCGGGGTATGATCGGCATGACATAAAGTAGGAAATATAGGTCGACCGGGGAACTTGGCATATAGTTTTCTGGTCAAGAGAGAGTGTACCGCCTGCCGACGTGCGGGTTTTTTCATCAAAATAGAAGAGGAACTGGAATGAGCCAAATAGACCGTAAGAAAGGCGCCCTCCTGGCCGCTGCTGCCGCGACAATGTTTATGGCTGCACCGCTCGTCGTAAACGCCGCTGCTGAACCGATGGGTCACTGCGTGGGTGCGAACTCCTGTAAAGGGCAAAGCGCCTGTAAAACAGCTAACAGCAGTTGCAAGGGACAGAATGCCTGCAAAGGACAGGGCTTTACAGCAACGACCAAGGCCGAATGTGACGAAGCCGGTGGTGAATTCGAAGAGATGTAAATCTGTCTGATTTAAGACCGCCGGAATTCGTCATGTGACGGGTCCCGGCGGTCTTTCTGTCTCCAGACCCGCGCGATGAAACAATCAACAAGCGAACGCCCGTATCTGGGTTTCGGCCTGGGCCTGCGCACCGATCATTACGAGCAGGTGCTCAATGATCGGCCGGCAGTCGACTGGCTGGAAATTATCAGCGAAAACTACATGGTCGAAGGCGGCAAGGCGCTGCATTATCTCGATCGCATTCGCGAACTGTACCCGATGGTGATGCATGGCGTGTCGATGTCTATCGGCAGCACTGCACCGTTGAATTTCGATTATCTGGCCGACCTTAAAAAACTGATTGCGCGAGTGGAACCTGAATGGGTGTCCGATCATTTGTGCTGGACCGGCGTGCATGGCCGCAATCTGCACGATCTGATGCCGTTGCCGTATACCGAGGAGACCGTCGCGCACGTGGCCGCGCGGGTCGGGCAGGTACAGGATTACCTGGGCCGGCAGATTCTGCTGGAAAACGTGTCCAGCTATGTCACCTATAACGCCTCGCAACTCTCCGAATGGGCATTTTTGAGCGCGGTGGCCGAGCAGGCCGATTGCCTGATCCTGCTCGATATCAATAATATTTATGTCAGCAGCCACAACCATGCATTCGACCCGGTCGAGTACCTGGATGGCGTGCCGGGTGATCGTATCCGCCAGTTCCACCTGGCCGGGCACAGTTATAAAGATCAACTGATCATCGACACGCATGATCACCCGATTTGCGATCCGGTCTGGTCGCTGTATCAACTGGCGGTGGAACGTTTCGGCCCGGTATCGACGATGATCGAGCGTGACGACAACATTCCGCCGCTCGATGAATTAATCGCTGAACTCGAGGTCGCCCGGCAACTGGCGGGCGAGCAGGGCGCGGCGGCAGCATGACGGAACTGGCCAGCCTTCAGTCGCTGTTTCAAAGTCATGTTGTCACGGGTGACGATGCAGCCGTGGCGGCATTTGTCGGCGATGCATCCGCATCGGCCGAAGAGCGTCTGGGTGTTTACTACGAAGCGTACCGGTTGCGTCTGCTGGAGATTCTACGGGATGATTTTCCCGGGTTGTGTGCGTTAATGAGCGACGAAGAGTTCGAGTCGCTCGGCTTGCAGTATCTTGATCAACATCCGTCGCACTATCCGAGTGTTCGTCTGTTCGGCCTGCACCTGGAAGAGTTCCTGGCAACGGACGGCAGCTTTGCCGAACAACCCTGCCTGGCAGAGATGGCGCGGTTTGAATGGGCACGCGGTCTCGCCTTTGATGCTGCGAATGCCGACGTGACGACGCTCGACGAATGGGGCGCATTGCCGGGCGAAGACTGGCTCACGTTACGGGTACGGTTTCATCCGTCACTGCAACGTTCGCGATTCGCCTGGAATATCGGACCGATCTGGCGTGCCTTTAATGCTGATGAATCCATACCGTCACCCGCCCGGCTCGAACAACCCGAGTCATGGGCCGTCTGGCGCCGCGGCGTGACCGTGTACTGGCGTTCGCTGGGCGAGGTCGAAGCTGCCGCGATGGATGCCTTCACCGATGGGGCCGATTTCACGGAAGTGTGCTCCGTTTTATGCGAATGGCTGGAACCCGAAGAAGTGCCGGCGACCATGGCTGGCATGCTCAATCAGTGGGTCACCGAAGGCCTTGTTGCAAAATAATTGGTGTCAGACTACAGCCGTCCCACATAAAAAAGCTGATCAGGCTGGAAGATAGTGGCTGTATATGTTGCGTATAGACCGTGGGCGGGGTCGACATGCGTTGTGACTTCTTTTCGAGACCCGCCGTGAAAACCTCCAT
>CAYNMF010000047.1:0-7980 GCA_964398325.1 uncultured Chromatiaceae bacterium
TTCATGAACTGGATATAGCCCATCGGCTCGGTGATACGCATCCCCGGCTCGCCGGCCAGTTTGTCCATGAGCCCGAATGATTCGAGCCGTTGCCGCGTTCTGGGGTGAAGCGGAAAAATGAGCGGTATTTTTTTTGCCACCGCGCACAGCTGATCGACCAGTAAAGCCAGCACTTGGGGATCGTCGACATTTGCCGGGCGGTGCAGGGTCAGAACACCGTAGCGCTCATTTTCAAGGCCCAGATCTTTACGGGCTGTTGCGCTTTCGATCCGGTCGCGCATCATCTCGAAGGAGTCGAGCATGATGTTGCCGACACGTTCTATACGCTCGGCCGGTACGCCCTCGGCGAGCAGATTCTCATCGCCATCCGGCGACGGCGTCCAGAGCAGATCGGCAATCGCATCGGTCACGAGCCGGTTGATTTCTTCGGGCATGGTGCGATCCCGGCTTCGCAGACCTGCCTCAAGGTGAACAATGGGCACATGCTGCTTGGTACAGACCAGTGCAACGGCAGCCGTCGCATTGACGTCGCCGACAACGATGACCCAGTCCGGCTGGTCGGACAGGCACACCTTTTCGTATTCAATCATCGTCCCGCCGGTCTGCTCGGCATGGGTTCCGCTGCCGACACCGAGGTGAAAATCCGGTTTCGGCAAGCCGAGGTCGGCGAAAAAACTGTCCGACATATTTGCATCGTAATGCTGCCCGGTATGCACGAGACGAACCTCGAATGCCCCGTCGGCCTGTAACGCATGGTACAGCGGAGCAACCTTCATAAAATTTGGCCGTGCCGCCGCAATCAGGTGAATTCGAACCGGTTTCATCTATTACCCTTTAATAACCAGGAGAAAAATGGTGTCAGACACCAATATTCTGCAATTTGGTGTCTGACACCAATTTTCTACGGTGATCTTGACGCATTTTTTCGGATATTTATGCCCGTTGCCAGTGATGGCGTCGCAAATTCATGTCGATTAGTCGAACAGAAATGCGGCGACTGCCTGTGCCCAGGCTTCCGGCTGCTCATCAATGATATCGATTGTGCCACCTTCGAGTTCGGTGTAGGCGAAATCGGGGCGCATCTCCCTGGTTCGCAGTGATTGTGCATAGATGGCATCGCCGCTGTTCGCCAGCACCAGGCACGGATGCTTGATCTTCGCAATGGCCTCTTCATGATGATAGTTCATCACCGCTTCGTGTGCGTACCAGACCGTGTCGCCGGCAAGTTGGCCGTGGATGAAATGCGTGTTGAACGCCTTCAGATCATTCCATTGAGCCTGGGCACCTTTGCGAAATTCCCAGCGTTCGATCAGGTGACTGCCGTCCCAGCGTGGCGCCCATTCCTTCTCGGCAGCCATCGTGCCTTTGAAGTAGGCACGCTCTTCGTCGGTGAGCGGCAGCGGGCCGTTCAGAATGAGTTTGTCGATACGATCGGGGTAACGCAGCGCCGCCTCGGTGACGATGATCGCACCGGTATGGTGGCCGAGTACGCTGGCCTTGTCGAAGCCGAAATGATCAAAAATCGCCGGCAGCATCGCAGCATACTCGGCAATATCCGGCGGATGATCCGGTACCGTCGACATACCGTAACCGGGAATGTCCACGGCAATTGCCTGGATGCCGGCAGCCGCCAGCGGCTGCATGACGGGATCGAATTGCACCATCGAATCGGGCGACTGATGCACCATGATGACCGGTTTGCCGGTACCACAGACCTGATAGTGCAGCTGGCCGAACGGCCCGTCTGCGTAACCCTTGATCGTCTTCATAAAAACCCTGTCCACTAATAATTCCCGAAATCATTCTATGGCATGAAATGAAATTTTGTTTATCTCGCTGATTTTATATGGCCCATCTTATATGGCCTATTAAGGCATTTTTTGATGGCCGGTCATTCCTGCCCGGTTGCACATGTTAGAATCCGCGCCCTGATTTGACCACCTACCGGGAACGGATATGGACCTGAAAAGCAAAACAATTGTAATCACCGGCGCAGCCCGTGGCCTGGGTGCAGCGATGGCAAAGCGGCTGGCCGCCCACGGCGGCAACCTGGCACTCGTCGATCTCGATGCAGACAGTATCGCTACGGCCGCTGCCGCCTGCGAGGCTGCCGGTGCCACCGTGCGATCCTACGGTGCGAATGTGGCCGACGAAGCCGAGGTCGAGGCGCTATTCGGTCAGATTGCCTCGGATTTCGGTGGTGTGGACGGATTGATCAACAATGCCGGCATCACGCGTGACGGACTATTGCTGAAGTTCAAAGACGGTGAACTCGTGTCGAAAATGACGCTGGACCAGTGGCAAAGTGTCATCGATGTAAACCTGACCGGCGTGTTCCTGTGCGGACGTGAAGCGGCGCAACGGATGATCGAATCGGGTTCCAGGGGCTGCATCATCAACATATCCAGTATCTCTCGCGCCGGCAATATGGGCCAGACGAACTACTCGGCAGCAAAAGCCGGTGTGCAGGCGATGGCGGTCGCCTGGGCCAAAGAGCTGTCCCGCTATGGTATTCGGGCAGCTGCTATCGCACCCGGGTTCATCAATACGGAAATGGTGGCGGGCATGAAAGAAGCGGCGCGCGAGAAACTGACCTCGGGCATTCCACTCAGGAGAATGGGCGAACCGGACGAGATCGCGCAAACCGTCGAATTCATTCTGCAAAACGACTATGTGTCAGGTCGTTGCTTTGATATCGATGGAGGATTGAGGCTATAGAGTAATAGCGCCCCCCTTAATCCCGGGCGTAGTTCCGGGACCATCTGAATTTTTTATTGCCAGCCTTTTTTCTTGACGATCGTATCGTAAGGGTTGTCTGCATCGCCCTGCGGTTTTTTGCGATTTACCAGGTTCAGATCTTCAACGCGGCGCAGACCCTCTTCCCGGTCCATTTCCCATGTATGCGTCTCATACGGGTTGGCAAGGTCGCTGGGTTCACCCTGCAGTTCGAGCTCACCGGTATCCATGAATTCATCGGCTTCCTGCCGGGCCGATTCAAAAGCGCCTGATTCCTCAAATTCTTTGGCCAGTCGTGCCTGATTTGCCGCACGTACCTCACCCGGTGCCCGAACCGTACGAATCGGTGGCATAGCAGTCTGCTTCCGGCCCTTGCTGCGCCGCAAGAAATCAAGAATTTTCATCGAGCCTTCACCATCGAAATCGACCTGTCCGGACGACAATAGACTGCTATCAACCAGGAATATAAGGATTGTGTCACATTATGGCGTGTGCACGGACAGGATGGCGCCAGGGAAAGTGGTGGAGCCGAGGAGGATCGAACTCCCGACCTTCGCATTGCGAACGCGACGCTCTCCCAGCTGAGCTACGGCCCCACGCGAGGCCGCGAGTTTACACTGCACGGGCACCAGAAATCCATGTACGGAAGTGGCTTTGGCCGCGAATGACGGGGGATTGATGCCCGGATCACTCCTGCATCAGCAAAGCTTCGGGTTCAGAACTGCAGGGACATAAATGCCATGGGTCCCCACTGACGGTAATTGACGAGCCCTGATGAGCTTGCATTCGACGCTGAATTGACATCCAGCACGTCATAACCGACACCAATACCGACATTCTCCAGGACGCGATACCTCAGACTCAGACGCAGACCGACAATGGTGCCGCCGGAATCTCCGTAGCGAGTCGACGGATCATCACCGGTCAGCGTTAACTTCAGTTTCGTCGTCAGGTTCCAGCCGAGATACGGGTCGTCCATCGGCAACGGCATTTCCAACCCGGCCAGCTCGGTCACTGCCAAGCGATCCGGCTCGTTGGAATTACCCGTTAGCGGAATCTGCTGCGTGAAATCCGGATTTACATCAAACTGTGTTGGCGCCGGTGATTCGGCGGCTTGCAGATCTTCCTTTTTATCGAGGATGGCAACGGGACGCCGGCCAGGCGAATCGAACTTCAGCTGCGAATTGATCGACAGTTTGTAACCATCTAGCGCCAGCACAAAACGATCCAGACCCGGAGTCTCGGCAAAGACCGAAACGCCGACCAGGTAACCGGCACAAACAATGAACAAGATGCAGAATCGACATCCGGTATGAAATACGGCTGAATCCATCAACGCGCTCCGCTATACAACGATTCGTTGCATACAAGACCACGTTCAACTGCCCGAATATGTGAGCCAGTTCGTAAATGTGGAATGCATCACATTTATGTCAAGCCGATGTGGTAATCATCCGGCAAGATATTGATTTAGTAAAATAAAAAATCAGCTCTGATACGCGGTAATTCGTAATTCACTGCAGGGAATTTTTCAGTAGCGCATTACTGTTCACCCGGGACTATTCATCCGGGGATATGCGGCGAAAGCCGCTTATGAGATTTTTTTATTCTTCAGGTGCGATCGTCAGCTTCAGGCCGTCGAGTTCATCGGTCATTTTGACCTGGCAGGCCAGCCGCGAAGCACCTTCACCCTGATAACACTCCGTGTCTTCAAGCAGGTCGAGTTCATCGTCCGAGGGCTCTTTGAGCTTGCCTCGCCATTCGGCATCAATATAGATGTGGCAGGTAGAGCATGAACACATGCCGCCGCATAAAGCCTCGATACCATTGTCGATTTCGCGCAGCGGCTCCATCAGGGTCAATCCACTCGTCGCCTCGAGGACGAGATCGCCTCCCATCCTGTCCGTCACATAAATAGTCGCCATTACTCTGCCCATAATCTTGGCCTGAAAACGGCGCGGACTATACCACAGCGGCACGGGTTTTCTAATGCGGGCAATTGCACAGGCAGCTCAAATTCATGCGTCGCCGCATTGTGAACCGGGTCAACGACATCGCTCGGCCCGACGTTCAGGATGATCGAATCCTGGGGACACCTTCATTCATGGCCGCAAAAAACCATCCTGTTGCACAGTTCAGCACCGAAATCGCAGCCCTGATTGCAGCCGTCGAAGATGCCATGCAACCTGTGCCGAGCCACCGGGATCGAGAATTCAACTTTCAGCGTGATGCCTTCCGTGAAAGATGCCAACAGGCAAAAATGCTGGCCGACCGACTGGGAGCCACGAGCCACTCCGAGTGGTCCCTGCGCTCCGGTGACGCACATCGCATTCGAAAATCATTGCAACTGTCGCTGGACTATTTTCGCCGTCACCCGCCTGCCTGAATCTTCGCAGCCGGCAGCATCAACGTCACGCATGTTCCGCGCCCGGTCTCGCTGTCGATATGCAGTGTCCCGCCGTGGGCCTCGGCGATTCTGCGGCACAGGTACAGGCCGAGCCCGAAGCCGCCCGTATCGCGACACCGGGCGGGATCCGCCCGATAGAATGGCTCTGTTGCCCGTTCGACATCTTCCGGTGACATGCCTGCGCCATGATCGCTGACCGCGATTGTGACCGAGTCCGGCTTCGCATCGAGTTGCACGATAACCCCTTCACCCTCATCCGGGCTATAACAAAGCGCATTGTCGATCAGGTTTTTCAGCAACAACCGAATCCTGGTCTCATCAATATCCATGCAGACCGTAGTGGCCGGCAACCGCACCTCAATCCTGTTCTTGTCTTGCAGAAAGTCTTGATCAACCAGTTCTTTAATGAGCCAAACCAGATCGACCGAAGAGCGCTGCAATTTAGAATGGCGTGTGTTCAGGCGCTCACTTTCGAGCAAGTCGGTTATCAGGTGTTCCATCTCGAGGACATCATCGAGAATGCTTTGTTTCGTCGTCTCATCGTCAAGAAATTCGAGCGCCACTTTGGTGCGCGTCAACGGCGAACGCAGCTCGTGGCTGATAGCCAGCAACATCTGCTGTTTTGCCTCGAGCATGCCCTGTACGTCATCAGCCATCCGGTTGATATCGACGGCCAGGTTACCCAGGTCATCCCGGCGGGTGGTCGAAATCCGGTAATCGAGATCGCCCTTGCCGATCCGGTCGGCGCCGTCCTTGATCCAGCGAATCGGCCGGATCAACCATGACACGACGAAGAAACAGCCCGACAGCACGAGAATAGAGATCAGGCCAATGAGGATAGGCGTCGCCAGCCCCGTTCCCGGGTGCACGGCAATCTTCGGCGATGCAAACACGATCCGGTAGTCGGCCAGGTTGACGCGCACGTAAGAATGGCCCTCGTAGCGGGCAAACTCCATTGCACCGAGCAAATCGCGGCCGTCAGGAGTCTGGAACACATCTTTCTTGACGCGATCGAAATAATGGCTCGGCTCGAACTCAACGTGTTGCAGATCAGGGAAGCCCGGGGCCGAAGCCCAGTCGACAAAGGGACCCGTAACATGAATATCCATCGGGTTGTTTGCTGCGATCTCTGCGGCCCGTTCGAGACTCGGCGGCAAGCCCATGTCCTTCAGGAGATAAGTCATGTGCAGCGCGATATGAGAACCAATAATCTCGCGCAGGTAATCGCGATCCAGGACCAGGTCGACGGCAAAGCGGGCTGAATACCCGTAAATCAGCGAGGTGATCAGAAAGATTCCAAGCAGGCGGGCCGATAGCGAATGGGCAATTCTATGCAGGACAGAGCGGATCACTCGGCTTCGGCCTCCTCGCCGACGAAAGTATAGCCCCTGCCCCAGACCGTCTTGATAAATCTCGGCTGTTTTGCCGTGTCGTTTAATTTTTGTCGCAGGCGGCTGACGAGGATGTCGACAGAGCGCGAGAATATTTGCGCATCGATGCCACGCAGGCCGTTGAGGATTTCATCGCGAGACAGTGCCTTGCCCGGATTGCGCGCGAACAGTGCCAGCAACTCAAATTCCATTGTCGTCAGTTCAAGCGGCTGACCGTCAAGTTCAAGGGTGCGCCGCTCTGTGTTTAAGATCATGCCCTTGAACTTCAGTTCTTCGCTGTCAGTTTCGGTCGCTACGGCCCGGCGCAGCACATTTTGAATGCGAACGACGAGCTCTCGCGGCTCGAACGGCTTGGGCAGGTAATCATCGGCGCCGATCTCGAGCCCGACGATCCGGTCGGTGACCTCGCCGCGAGCGGTCAGCATGATAATCGGCACCGCGCTGGCCTTGCGTATCGTCCGGCAGACTTCAAAGCCGTCCTGCTCGGGCAACATGACATCCAGAATGACGAGATCCGGCTTTTCGGTCTTCAGCATCGCGAGTCCAACCGATGGCCTCAACGCCGACACGAGTTCGAGGTCAAAACGTTCGAAGTAACTGCCGAGCAGCCCGGCAAGTTTTTCATCGTCATCGATTAACAGGATCTTCGGCATGGTTCACAGTTTTCCGCAAACGGATCATCTTTAATACGCGGCGCTTGGGTCCGGTCTGATTCCGCATTTCAAAGTGTATTGTAACTCTCTGAATTCGCCCGGGATAAAACCGTTACAAAATGTTACAGCCTGTTACCGCCCTGACAGGATCTGGCTGTGGCAAGCCCCTAATATCCCCATCATCAACTACCAATATGGAGCTGAGCCCATGTTCAGTCGTAAGAATACCCCGAATACAGATCGCAGAGACGAAATCGTGCTTGCCATCATCGCGTTGTTAATCCCCCTGGCGACGCTGCCGGCAATGCTCGGTCTCTGAGCGAAGACCAGTCAGGCAATCAGTAAAGGAATTGGTGTCTGACACTAATTCTTTTTGTCTCAGGGGAGCCCGGCGTCCTGCGCAATTTCTACCGAAATGGGTTCCCCGACACGGGACCTCGGCAACTATGCAGAACAGGACGCCGGACATTGTCTCTGATTGTGTGCGGGGGCCAATCATGATGACCACCCGTCTGACCTTTCGGCCCTGTCGCAAATATCAGTCAATTTTTTATGATTTTTTTTGATGGCCGGGCCGAGGCGCCGGATGCGACAAACGAAGTATATTACTAGTCTGCAAGCGCCGCGCGCCTGATTTTGAATTACAGAATTTATAGCATGATTATACTTTATATATTCTTCATAAGTATTTGTTTAAACTATAATTATCATTAATAATGATTTTAATCATTTCCCCACATAATACGGTCGATCCGCCCTCCGGCGCGCAACTCGCCCGGATTTGAGGTCCGTC
>CAYNMF010000047.1:8080-15018 GCA_964398325.1 uncultured Chromatiaceae bacterium
ATAATACGGTCGATCCGCCCTCCGGCGCGCAACTCGCCCGGATTTGAGGTCCGTCCCGAGCGATTGGCCCGAGCGATTGCCACGAGCAGTGGGTTGCAGCCGGCAAATCTCAATCAACGATGTCGGGCTCGACAAAACACCAGCCGATAGCCGGCACCTGCTGTTTAAGGCGTTTTTCAAGGGCATTGATGTGCGCTACGGCCTCGTTGATCATCAGATCCGAACGCATCCTGACCTTGATCGCAAGCATGATTTTTGGCCCTACCTGAATCGTGATCGTATTGAGCAGGCATTCGATCGCCGGGTCCGCTTCGATGATGCGATCGATCCGCTGGCGCAATTGCGGCTCGGCGGATCGCCCTACGATCAATGACTTGATCCGGCTCGCGACGAAAATCGACACGACAATCAGTACCGCACCGATACAGATCGAACCCATAGCGTCATAGCGGGTATCACCCGTGATTCCGGCCAGCGAGACGAATATAAATGCCAGCACGAGACCGATCTCGGCCGCCACATCCTCGCCGAGCACCACCACCAGTTCAGCATTGCGCGTCACGCCAAGCCATTCCCGGAATGATCGTCCGGCGCGCAGCGTTTTGATCTGACCCAGGGCCCCGTACAAGCTCGCCCCTTCGAGCATGATCGCGATACCGAGTATCGACAGGGCCGCCCAGACTTGCTCCAGTGGTTCCGGTTCCTGAAGTTTGTGGATGCCCTCATAAATCGAAAACAGGCCGCCCAGGCTAAACAGCATAATTGCGACGATAAAAGCCCAGAAGTAACTGATTTTGCCGTACCCGAGCGGATGTTCTTCATCCGGCGGTTTGCGGCCCTGAACAAGCCCGACAAACAGCAATACCTGGTTGCCGGCATCGGCATATGAATGAATCGCCTCGGCCAGCATACTGCCCGAACCGGTGAACCACGCACCCCAGCTCTTGGCCAGTGCAATACCAATATTGGCGAGTAGCGCGTAAAGGATGGCTTTTTCGGAGGCTTCTTGCATATGATCGGATCGCATCATACTGGAACGCGAAAATACGATCATGCTGACAACCCGAGTGATTGAATCCTGCAGAGATCGGGGCCGGTGATGGCTGAACCGAAATCAGGCGATCGCAACGATATGATCGAGCGACTCGGCATTCCGTCTATTCGTCGCCATATTTTTCTGTGCTGCGATCAGACCAAACCGAAATGCTCCGGCAAGGCCGAAAGCCTGGAATCATGGAACTATCTGAAAAAACGCCTGATCGAGCTAAAGCTGACCGGGCAAGGCGGCATCTACCGCACCAAGGCCAACTGTCTGCAGGTTTGTGTCGACGGACCGATCGCCGTCGTCTACCCGGAGGGCACATGGTATCGATCGTGTACCCCGTCGGTGCTGGAGCGAATCATCCGGGAACACCTGATCGATGGCCGGCCGGTCAGTGAATATGTGATCGCAACCCGCGAACTGCCCCCCGGCACCTGAGCGACCCGGCCGGCCAATCCGGCCAATCACACCAGTTTCCCGCCTGGTTACGCCGGCCAACGAGCGACACACTAAGAACCCGATTCTGACCGGAGTACCCTCGTGTACCGAAGAGAATTGCTGCTCCTGCTCTTGTGTGCCATGCCCGGTCATGCAGGCAGGCGCAAAAAGCTCGACAAGAAAAGCTGCACAACCATCAACCAGAGAATCAGGCGCCTGGAGTCAAAACTGCGGCTGGGCCATTCGGGCAAACAGGGGCGCAAGCTGAAGCGACAGATCCGTGAACTGCAATTAAAGCGCTATAGGTACTGCCGTTGAAGCACTTGCGGGAGCGGCGTTAGCAACATCCCTTTTGCCGGGATTCAGTCTCGGGATCAAAGGGCAGGCCCTGCGTTGCGTCGTCAAACGCGCCGATATGTACCGGCGGTGCATCGGACAAGTCAAAAAAACCGGACAGACGGCTGCCGGCCAGCATTCGCCATGTATTGCCACACACCGGGGTGGTGAGGCCGGTCGCGAACGTGTGCTGCTTGTCAAACGGCAGGCCATCAGGGTAATGCGGCACAGTCCCGCGATAACAGACCGACTGGCCGTAATTCTCGCGTCCCGATTCAAGTTCCGGCAATTTGAACAAACGATACGTCGCCGAAAAAAACCGGATCGCGCCGACTTTTTGTGCCAGCTCGGGGTCATCGACGGTAACCGGTTTATCGGTTACCAGTCGCGGATCGGCAAACCCTGCGCGCCGGGCAAGGGTCAGAAAATCGTTCCAGTACAAGGCTCCTGACAGACATTCTCCGTAGAGCACCGGGTCGGTCGTCAGATCTTCGGGTACACGGCGGTCCGAGTAGATATCGGCAAAGTACAATTCACCGCCCGGCTTGAGTAATCGCCAGGCCTGGTCGAGCACGGCCTGCTTGTCAGTAGCCAGATTAATGACGCAGTTCGAAACGATGACATCGAATCGTTCATCGGCCAGTCCTGTTTCATCGAGGCGTTCGATCGTACCGTCGATAAACTCGACATTTGATTTCCGGTAGCCGAACTGCTCCGCGTGCCAGGCCTCGTGTCGGCGCGCCACAGTAAGTTGTTCAGGCGTCATGTCAACACCGACGATGAACCCGTCCGGGCCAACGAGTTGCGCGAGCGTATAGACATCACGGCCCGCGCCACAGCCCAGATCAAGCACTGATGTCCCTTCGAGTGCCTCGGGCAGTACCAGGCCGCAACCGTAATACCGCGTCCGGACCTCTTCGTGCACGCGGGCCAGCGCGTCACGCAGGTGCTCAGGTGGTGCATCCGTCGTACAACAGGCGCTGGTTTTCAGGTCATCGCTGGATTGCAGGACCTCACCATAATAATTCTGAACCTCTGCGTGCACTGGTCTCTCCCTTGGCCGGCTCTTCAGGCCGGTAAATATAATGCATATGGCTGTGAATATGATTCAATAGCCGTCTTTCCTGATATGTCTATTATGAACGTAAATCCTGCTGACAGTTCCACGCCCATACTGGTCGTTTTTTGTCGCCGTCCTGCACCGGGCAGCGGGAAACAACGCATAGCCGCGACCATTGGGCCGGACCTGACATTCGAGCTCGCGGATCATTTATTAAGTACGACACTGGAGGATGCTGCAAGCTGGCCCGGACCGGTGGCCATCGCGCCGGCATCCCCGGTCGATCAGGGCTGGGCCGGAAAACTGATGTCCGGAAACCACCGCGTCTGCCCGCAGACCGGCGGCAATCTCGGCGAGCGCCTCAACGCGGTAGACCGTACGATACGATCAACCGGCACCGAGCACATCGTATATATAGGCAGCGATGCCCCGCTACTCGACGATGCCTACTTCGGGCAGGCCCGTGCAGCGCTGCAAACACACGATGTCGTACTCGGCGCAGCCGAAGACGGCGGCGTCGTGTTGATGGGCGCCCGTTGCCCGTGGCCGGAACTTGCGCATTTGCCCTGGAGCGGCAATGATCTTGGCGAACGACTGGAACTACTTTGCATTCAACGTGGTCTGACCGTGAACTACCTGTCTGCCCGCTATGATATTGACTTTGCCCATGACCTGCCCCGCCTGCATGCCGACCTGCACAGCGATACACGACCTGCGCGCCGTGCACTGCGCAACTGGCTCGCCAGTGCCGGTTTCGCCTCGGACAGCGCGGGCCTGAACAATGAAAACCATTATCAATGAAACCTGTTCATAACATAATGATCAGTATTGTGATCCCGGTGCTCGGTGATACGCCCGCTTTATCCGGACTGCTCGATACGCTGCAATATCTCGACGACAAGCCACTCGAGATCATCGTCGTCGATGGCGCCAACGATGCTGCTGTCGCCGATTGCTGCCGGCAGCATGATTGCATCCACCTGAACGTCCGGCCCGGGCGCGGTCACCAGTTACATAGCGGAGCATTACGGGCATCGGGCAATGTCATCTGGTTTCTGCACGCTGATGCCAGACCAACGCAAAACAGTATCGAATCGATCCGTCGATCCCTGCGGGCCGGAGCCAACGGCGGATACTTCAGGTTCCGCTTCACAGGCAAACCCGGCTGGCACAAGTCACTGATCGCGGCGCTGATCAATTTTCGGTGTCGCTTCGGCACGCCTTACGGTGACCAGGGGTTGTTTATTCGCAAAGCGGACTATCTGCAAGCCGGTGGTTTCCCGGACACGGTCCTGTTCGAGGAAGTGCCGCTGGTGCGCGCCGCACGCTCGGCCGGACGATTCGTGCAACTCGACGCGTCAATCGGCGTATCGCCGAGACGCTGGGAAAGCGATGGCTGGATCCGCCGCACAGTTGGTAATCGGTTACTTGCCATCGGCTATATGTTCGGCCTGTCACCTGACACACTGGCACGCTACTACCATGCCGCCACCCGCAAGGAACAGCCAGAATGCTGATGCGCCGCAAACCCGCTCGCGGCGTAGACTGGCTCACGACACCAACCGGCGAGCTGCGTGGCTATATCACACCACATACGCTCGACGAGTTGTGGTTCCACACCGGCACCGCGTGCAACCTGTCGTGCCCGTTTTGTCTCGAAGGCTCGACACCCGGCGACACGCGTCTCGACCGGATCAATCTCAACGATGCAAAACCGTTCATCGATGAAGCTGTGACGCTTGGCGTTAAGCAATTTTCGTTTACCGGCGGTGAACCCTTCATCGTTCGGGATATCATCAACATTCTGGCCTACGCGTCCCGCCATCGGCCGTGCCTCGTGCTGACCAACGGCACCGATGTCCTGCTCAAACGTTTGCACCAGATTCAACAACTTGCCGATTCGGCACACCCGATCTCGTTTCGTATCAGCATCGACTTTGCGGATGAGAACCGGCATGACGCCGGGCGTGGCGCCGGTAACTTCAAGCAGGCCCTGGTCAGTCTGAAAAAACTGCATGACATGGGCTTTCATGTATCGATCGCACGCCAGATGGAACCGGATGAAAATGGTGATTCAATCGATGCGCGCTACCGTAAAATATTTTCCATGAACGGACTGCCGGCAGATCTGCGCATCGTTTCATTCCCGGACTTCGACGTGCCGGACTCGCACCGCGATGTACCCGCCGTCACCGAGAACTGCATGAAACGCTACCAGACTGAAGAATCACGTCGCCGGTTCATGTGCGCTTTCAGCAAGATGGTCATAAAGAAAGCCGGCCGAATGCAGGTGTATGCCTGCACTCTTGTCGACGACGACGAAGGCTATGATCTTGGCAGCTCACTGGCCGAATCAAACGGGCAGCAGATCCGCCTGAAACACCAACGGTGCTACAGTTGTTTCAAATTCGGGTCATCGTGCAGCGAAATGTAGCTGCTAGGCCGGTTTTAACAACATCAGGGCGAAGGCGACGAAAAGTAACAAGACGTGGCCCATCTGCAGCACAACCTGCATTCCCGTCTTAACCTCACTGCCACCTTCCGCTACAGACATTCGTGCCGGTTGGGTTATAAACATAAGAGCCAGGATATAAAACACCATAATCAGCAGGCTCAACCACAACCACAGTTGCGACCAGGGCCAGGTACCCATCAATACCGCAGTAACTCCTGTAAGAACCACAACACAGGCAACAATAATTTGAAGCAGACCGACGGTATTGGCTTTTTTAACAAGCCGTGCATTAGCCGGGTCAATTGCCGGCTTTACCGCGATCAAGACCGCGATCAAGACGGAAATGATTGCCAACACAAAAAGAAGTATGGCCGCACTACCATGGACCATGCTCAAAACAGGATAAATATTCACAAAAAACCAACCAATAATTAAATCAATGAACCAGCGAAGCTGTACCAGGTGCTGATTCTACGGCCATTGCAAGCTGTACGACAGACTCTGACTCACGGCAATCGAGTTTACAATTGAGTCCGACGCGTCGATCCGGACATTGCCGGAGACCGCCTAATCCAATACCGCTGGACAACACAGCCACGCTCCTGCATATATTCCTCTTCGTCAAGCTCTCCGCCATTCTTGATGATAACCCTGGCTGAACCCGGATTTTCCTTATCGCAAGTAATTCTCATGTCACCTATGCCCATCAACCGGGCCTCGACCAGTGACTGTCTTAATATTTCTGTACCGTAACCTTTTCGTCGCGCCGATGAACGAACGCCGTAACCGATGTGGCCGCCGAGCATCAGTAACGATTCGGTAAGCTCGCAACGAATATTTGAAACAGCCACGATCTCATCGTGCGCATCGATCAGCCAGAAGGTGGAATTGGCGACATAGCCTTCGGGTAAATTCTTTCCCAGTGAGGCTGATTCCAGCCAGGACACATATTTTTTGAAACTCTTGCCGACCGCCTCGTCCAGAACCCAGGGAACCATTTCTTCCCCGCTGCGCCGGAACTCGGCGACAAATGATTCATGGCTTTTGCGCAATCGGGCGGTGGGTTTGATAAGTCGTGCGGCCGTCATGTCGATTTCTTCTCCGGAAAAGTATAACGCCGGGGTTCATCACACAAACTATAACCCACCCTTCGGCGGATTTTTTAGCGTTGCGTATCATGCCCTACGCCGGGAAAAAATCAATCGGCTTTGTTGTCGTGATTGTCGCGACATCCTTGGCATCGAATCTGAACAGTTTGATGCGTTTAACGAGTTTGCGCAGAAGTTCATCGTCGGTGAGTTCACTCGACAGAACTTCGCAAAGTGATACGGCGCCGGACGGTTCGATCGTCAGTTTCAGGACGAGCTTTCCTTGCAAGGTCGGATCACGTCGCAAAGCCCGGTTGTAGAGTGCATAGATCGCACCTTTGCTCTTATCTATACACATCTCACTTTCTTCACCTCTCCCCTCCGTCGCCCGTGGGATCCGGGTGCGAACTGGTCTGCCGCACTACTTCTCGTCGTCATCCAGGCGAGTCAGAGATCGGAGAATCGCCATGGGGCTCGACCCCATGGAGAGCATCCGGAGTTCCTCCGCACGTTTCGTGT
>CAYNMF010000048.1:0-14962 GCA_964398325.1 uncultured Chromatiaceae bacterium
GCATAAGAAGTTGCGCCTGCCGTGGCCGTACCAGGATTGATTGACAGATCGACAATTTGATCGTTCAGGATCGTCGGTGCATAAATACTGCTGCCCAGGCTACCGACAGCCGAATACAGGCCGGTCGAGGTCAGCGTGGTGCCGTCCCAGTCAAAAATTGCGGTTGATGCAGGCTGGCCCTGAATATGGCTGCCGTCCGTGATCAGCGTACTGATCGCACCGCTGCCACTGGTCTGGTTATGCGTGAGCAACAGCACCTGAACCGCATTCGCAGCCGCCGATACAGCGAACAGCACCAGCGCCAGTCCGACCTTCATGATTGAATTCAAACCAACCGGGAATCTCCCCGATAATGTCCCGCGGGTAATTATTCTTCTCACTGCAACAAACCTCCAAGTGCCGGCCAAGGCAATAAAATTCAGCTCACAAACATACGCGGCGGACCCACCGCGATCAAGACAAGGTCAACATAACCCGAACGCTGCTCCGGCACGGCTATCCCCCGGGCAATCTCACGAAAACCGGCGCCACGCTTATTTCAGTCTCGCCGGCGCCTCAACCAGGGCAACAGCAGCAGCAGAACAAGCCCGACAGGACCTGTCGCCGAGTTGCTGTTGCCGGGCAGTCCGCCCTGCTTCGGGGTGATCGCAACGTTCACCTTCGCCGACGAAGAATTTCCGTTGGCATCGGTCACCGTGTATTCGAAGACGTCCGTCTTGGCCGTACCGCCGGCCGAGGTATAAATAATCGTGTTGTCGGCCTGTGCCACGGCCGTGCCTTTTTGTGCCGGGTTGCTGATCGTGACCGTCAGCGGCGGAAAGACCAGCCCCGTATCATTGGCAAGCACATTAATCGGATCGGTCGCCACACTCTCCAGGGCAGAGGCCGAAACATCATTTGCGATCGGCACTTCCTGTACGGTCAGCGTTACGGTGGCAATATTGGAATTGTCCGGGACGCTGTCGGTCAACATGTACTGATAGGAATCGGTACCGACAAATCCTTCATTCGGCCGATACGACACCTGGCAGTTTGCCCCTTCTGCGGCACAACCCTGAACCGAGCCGATGATACCGTTGGTCGGGTCACTCGTGATGGTGAGTGTCAACGGTGAGTTGTCCAGACCCGTATCATTCTTCAATACGTCGGAGAACTCAAAATCGTCCGCACCGCCGGCAAATTTCGGCACGGCAAACAAGCTGAACGCATCATCGACGGCCTCGAGAACAACCGGAACCGTCACTTCAACAAACACAGTTGCCGCAGACAGTTTCCCGCTGTTATCCGTGATCTGATAATCAAAAGAGTCAGGACCCGGGTTTGCTCCGGCCGCATAGTCGATGCGAATCTTGCTTGAATCACCCGGCGACCCGGTGACCGTTGCTGTGCCCAATGCCGGCATCTGCATGAAAGGCGCGGCCACCGACAGCGGGGTATCATTGAGACCCGAGTCGTTGGCCAATACATTGAGACTAAGCGTCGTACCCGCCAGAATCTTGGCAAACGGTACACCAGTCGAACCATCGTCTTTGGCAACGGGGCCATCGACGATCGTCACAGTGACCCCTGCCGTCTTCGTGACCGGGGTGAAGATCATGTCACCCGTGTCGGTCGCCGTGTAGTCGAAAGTGGCATCGCCGATAAATGCCGCATCTGCCGTATAGTCGAGTGAAACGCCTGACTGCGGACCCGGCACACCATTGACCACCACCGTTCCGTTCGCCGGGGTGGTCACGGTCAACGCCGTGATATTACCCACCAGGGCATCGTTGCCCAGCACGTCTATATTAATCGTTTCACTGGGACGCGCATTGGCCGTATCGTCGACGACCGACTGCACGACCTGGAAGGTCATCAGTTCGCCGTCAAGGCCCGCTTCGCCTAACGGCTGGCCGTTACCGATTTTGACGAGATCACCGGGCGCCAGGCCGGTGCCGGTGAAGGACAAAGAGCCGAAGTCATACGCTGAAATCAGGCGTGGCGATCCCGTTACCACATCATCGCCACCGATCGTCTGGCTGACCGTCAGGCCGGCCCAGACCGTCGTGCTGTCATCGCTGAAGTTCACACCCAGCGTATAACCGCCGCAACCATTGGCGCCAACACTGGCCAAAAACGTCCCTTCAATACAGGCATAAGAAGTGGCAGAGCCGGTGGCCGAAGCTGTATTGATCGACAGATCGACAATTTGATCGTTCAGGATCGTCGGTGCATAAATACTGCTGCCCAGGCTACCGACAGCCGAATACAGGCCGGTCGAGGTCAGCGTGGTGCCGTCCCAGTCAAAAATTGCGGTTGATGCAGGCTGGCCCTGAATATGGCTGCCGTCCGTGA
The DNA here is from genome assembly GCA_964398325.1 of uncultured Chromatiaceae bacterium. Taxonomy (GTDB): domain Bacteria; phylum Pseudomonadota; class Gammaproteobacteria; order Steroidobacterales; genus SMWD01. The sequence goes on from CAYNMF010000048.1 coordinate 2,335, forward strand.
TCAGCGTACTGATCGCACCGCTGCCACTGGTCTGGTTATGCGTGAGCAACAGCACCTGAACCGCATTCGCAGCCGCCGATACAGCGAACAGCACCAGCGCCAGTCCGACCTTCATGATTGAATTCAAACCAACCGGGAATCTCCCCGATAATGTCCCGCGGGTAATTATTCTTCTCACTGCAACAAACCTCCAAGTGCCGGCCAAGGCAATAAAATTCAGCTCACAAACATACGCGGCGGACCCACCGCGATCAAGACAAGGTCAACATAACCCGAACGCTGCTCCGGCACGGCTATCCCCCGGGCAATCTCACGAAAACCGGCGCCACGCTTATTTCAGTCTCGCCGGCGCCTCAACCAGGGCAACAGCAGCAGCAGAACAAGCCCGACAGGACCTGTCGCCGAGTTGCTGTTGCCGGGCAGTCCGCCCTGCTTCGGGGTGATCGCAACGTTCACCTTCGCCGACGAAGAATTTCCGTTGGCATCGGTCACCGTGTATTCGAAGACGTCCGTCTTGGCCGTACCGCCGGCCGAGGTATAAATAATCGTGTTGTCGGCCTGTGCCACGGCCGTGCCTTTTTGTGCCGGGTTGCTGATCGTGACCGTCAGCGGCGGAAAGACCAGCCCCGTATCATTGGCAAGCACATTAATCGGATCGGTCGCCACACTCTCCAGGGCAGAGGCCGAAACATCATTTGCGATCGGCACTTCCTGTACGGTCAGCGTTACGGTGGCAATATTGGAATTGTCCGGGACGCTGTCGGTCAACATGTACTGATAGGAATCGGTACCGACAAATCCTTCATTCGGCCGATACGACACCTGGCAGTTTGCCCCTTCTGCGGCACAACCCTGAACCGAGCCGATGATACCGTTGGTCGGGTCACTCGTGATGGTGAGTGTCAACGGTGAGTTGTCCAGACCCGTATCATTCTTCAATACGTCGGAGAACTCAAAATCGTCCGCACCGCCGGCAAATTTCGGCACGGCAAACAAGCTGAACGCATCATCGACGGCCTCGAGAACAACCGGAACCGTCACTTCAACAAACACAGTTGCCGCAGACAGTTTCCCGCTGTTATCCGTGATCTGATAATCAAAAGAGTCAGGACCCGGGTTTGCTCCGGCCGCATAGTCGATGCGAATCTTGCTTGAATCACCCGGCGACCCGGTGACCGTTGCTGTGCCCAATGCCGGCATCTGCATGAAAGGCGCGGCCACCGACAGCGGGGTATCATTGAGACCCGAGTCGTTGGCCAATACATTGAGACTAAGCGTCGTACCCGCCAGAATCTTGGCAAACGGTACACCAGTCGAACCATCGTCTTTGGCAACGGGGCCATCGACGATCGTCACAGTGACCCCTGCCGTCTTCGTGACCGGGGTGAAGATCATGTCACCCGTGTCGGTCGCCGTGTAGTCGAAAGTGGCATCGCCGATAAATGCCGCATCTGCCGTATAGTCGAGTGAAACGCCTGACTGCGGACCCGGCACACCATTGACCACCACCGTTCCGTTCGCCGGGGTGGTCACGGTCAACGCCGTGATATTACCCACCAGGGCATCGTTGCCCAGCACGTCTATATTAATCGTTTCACTGGGACGCGCATTGGCCGTATCGTCGACGACCGACTGCACGACTTGGAAAGTGATCTTTTCACCACCAAGGCCTGGAATACCGAGAGTAATGCCGTTACCAATTCTCACGAGGTCCCCTGGAGCGAGACCAGTGCCGTCAAAAGACACTGAACCGAAGTCATACGCGGAGATTAAGCGTGGCGTGCCCGTCGATACGTCGTCACCACCGATCGTCTGGCTGGCCGTCAGGCCGGACCAGACCGTCGTGCTGTCATCGATGAAGTTCACACCCAGCGTGTAGCCGCCGCAGCCATTGGCGCCGACACCAGCCAGGAACGTGCCTTCATTACAGGCATAAGAAGTGGCAGAACCCGTGGCCGAAGCCGTATTAATCGACAAATCCACGATAGTCTCGTTCAGGATCGTCGGGGAATTCGGACTGCTGCTCAGGCTGCCGGTCGGCGAATACAGGCCTGTCGAGGTCAGCGTGGTGCCGTCCCAGTCAAAGACTGCGGTCGATGCAGGCTGGCCCTGAATATGACTGCCATCCGTGATCAGCGTGCTGATCGTACCGCTGGTACTGGTCTGATTGTGCGTGAGCAAAATGACCTGAACCGCATTTGCCGCAGTAGAAGCCGCGATCAGCGCCATGGCCAGTACAACTTTCAGGATCGATTTCAAACCAACCGGGCATCTCCCCAACCCCATACCGCGGGCAATTATTCTTCTCACTGCAAAAAATCCTCCAAAACGCCAGCCAAGGCATAAAATCCAACTTACAAACATACGCGGCAGACCAACCACGATCAAGGCAAGGCAACAGAAAAAGGCTTCTTTTACCGCATCCTGCCTTTTGACACGCTAATGGTCAGGGGAATCTACGCGTGAATCATCAGATTATCGCTGAAAAGAGCACTGAATCAGGAGTGACCCATAAACTTCGGCAACCCACCGGTCGGCTAACCGGCATGAGTGACTTTATCTCTGCTCTTCCCTTTTCAGCCATGAGCAAAGACGATCGATTCCCGTGACCACCGCTGCACAATGCTGGTGCAGGTAAGTCATCCCGGGAACTGAATCCGCAGACAATTTTGCCAGCCCCTGCATCGCAGACGAACCGTCGAAATCGACCAGTGCCATGCGCGCCGTCAAATCCCCGGGCGCTTGTCCGAACGCGCTTCCCGGCAGCAGGGCAACGCCTGTCTCGTTCAATATCTGATCGCAGAAGGCAGACGAATTTTTCACTGCCGGGTCTTTGGCTGCCGGCGTACCGGTAAAACGCGGAAACAGATAAAAACCGCCGGCCGCATCGCAGACCTGGGCACCGGCATCGCGCAGCTGTTGTGCCGCATATCGTGACAAGGCGCTCAGTATGCGCCGACCATCGGCAAGATAGCGCTCGATCTCCTCGCCGCCTGTAAAGGCCGTCACAGCCGCATATTGCATCGGCGCCGCGACGGATGAAAATGTTTCGCTGGCAATCGCGGCCATCGCGTCACGCAACCAGTTCAGCGGTTCAGGAATAACGAACGTACCGAGACGCCAGCCCCCTGCCCCGCACCATTTGCTCAGACCGTTACTGATGATCGTCCCGTCCGGGTAATACCGCGCGATGGAGACATGCGTGCCGGCAAAGTCGAAGCCGCTATAAATCTCATCGGACAAAATCAGCAAACCATACTGACGTGCGACGTCGGCCAGTGCTTCGAGTTGTTCCGGTTTATAAGTGGCGCCGGTCGGGTTACCGGGATAATTCAGGATCAGCAGGCGCGGGCGATCCGGATCTGTGCGGTAGACCTCGGCCAGTTGCGCAGGCGTGATCCGCCAGTCGTCGGAAATATCGGTGGCGAGCCAGCGCACGTTGCGCTCGAACAGGCCGGCCTGGGGTGCATAAGAAACCCAGCTCGGCGCCGGGATCAGCACTTCGAATTCGCAAGCCATCTGCAGCAGAAACATCAGCTCTTTCGAACCGGGCCCGACCATGACCCGGTCGGGAGAAATCTCCATCTGCTCGGTACGATGATAATAGCCGGCGACGGCCTCACGCAGCTGCGGTAACCCCAGCACAGGCAGATAGGCTTTTTCGTGCGCATGGCCTCGCAACGCATCGACAACGATGTCGGGTACCGGAAACGGCGACTGGCCGAAGCCCATGCGAAATACTTCGCGGCCCTGCGCCGCAAGCTGTGCCGAATGCTCATTGATCGCCAGCGTCGCAGACGGCTGCAACGTCCGCACGGCTGGGCTCAGTCGGCTGTCAATCCGGGGAGCGCGCATGATCTGATACCTGTCACAATTGTTTCATCGCTTTTTGGAACGGCTTCCACACGTGTTCCACGTGCCACCGCAGGTTTCAATCGCGGCTTTAAGCCGCTCCTGCAGGAGAATCGCTGCACTATACCGATGAACAAAGAAGTCTGATACCAAATTCTCTGTCTAGGCGCCACGACGTGTCGCAGCAAGTGCGGCAGCGGCGATCAGCAATACACTTCCGGTCACGCGATGATGCCATCGGCCGGCCCTCGCCAGCACGGGCCGCAGTCGGCCGGCAGCCAGGGCCCAGCCGCAATCGATTAGCGCCGCGATGATCCAGAATGTGATCGCCAGCAGCGCGAGTTGCCTGACGACCGGCTGACTCGTATCGACAAATTGCGGAAAAAATGCGCCATAGAACAACAGTACTTTCGGGTTCGTCGCCGACACTACTACTGCCTCGCCGAACATGAGCCTGACGGGTTTTAGCGCCGCCGCCGGTTTGTCGAGTTTTACCGCAGGCGCGCGGAAGGACTGAATGCCGAGAAAAAGCAGGTAAGCCACACCGATCCAGCGAATCCATTCGAATGCAGTGCCCATTGCCGCCATGACGCCTGCAAATCCGAACACGACAAACATCAACTGCACGGCCTGTGTCGTACTCGTGCCGGCCACCGTGACCAGCCCGTACCGCACGCCGTGTTTCAGGCTGTTGGCAACGATCAGCGCCACGTTCGGCCCCGGAACGAGAATCAGTATGACCGTCGCGGCAATGAATGCCGGATATTGCTGCATAGACATCACCTGATTGTGTTGCAACCCCGATCAACGATCAAGTTCCGGAACTACCTCGCAAATGCCTCCCAGTCAATGTTATCGAGGGGCGGCAGGCGCGGCAGTTCGGTGGTCAGCGCCTCGACATATTTTTGCACGGCTCCCGTGTTATACACGACGATCTCCTCGTCGCGGCCCACTGAACCCTCACGCACCAACTGTTCGAGAACACCGAGGCAGGCGGCCGCCTCGGGGCACAACCCGATACCCTCCAAAGCGGCAGCGCGACGCGTCCAGTCAAGCAGCTCGCCTTCGGGTGTAGCCAGCGCCGCACCACCGGACTCACGGACGGCATCGAGAATCATGAAGTCGCCCACCGCCCCGGGAACCCTGATACCGCTGGCAACCGTGTGCGGGTCCGCCACCGGTTCGGCGAAGCGTTCACCCGCTGCATACGCTTGGGCAATCGGCGCGCAACCGTCCGACTGGCAGGAATACAGTCTCGGCAGCTTGTCATCGTCGAGCCAGCCGAGTTCGCCCAGTTCGGCAAATGCTTTCCACATACCGATCAGGCCGGTACCGCCGCCGGTCGGATACAGGATCGCAGCGGGCAATCGCCAGCCCAGTTGCTCGGCCAGTTCCAGGCCCATGGTCTTCTTGCCCTCGATCCGGTAGGGCTCTTTCAACGTCGAGCAATCGAACCAACCCATGTCCTCGGCGCCGGCCCGCACGACCGCACCACAATCGGAGATCAGGCCGTCGACCAGAAAGGCCCGGGCGCCAAACTGAGCCGCCTCCAGTCGATTGACGATAGGGGTATCGGCCGGCATGAAGACCCAGGCTTCGAGTCCTGCGCGGGCCGCATACGCCGCCATCGCACCGCCGGCATTGCCTGCCGTCGGGATGGCCAGGCGCCTGACACCGAGCTCTTTGGCGCGGGACACGGCCATTGCCAGACCGCGGCATTTGAAAGAACCGGTCGGCAGCTGGGATTCGTCCTTGATCCACAAATGCTCGAGACCCAGTTCTCGACCCAGCCGCGGACAGGGCAACAGCGGACTCCAGCCTTCGCCCAGCGTGACGATATTTTCGTCAGCTTCTACCGGCAGCAACTCCCGGTAGCGCCACAGATCAGCCGGGCGCCGGGCTATGTCCTCGCGGTTGACCGCAGCACCGATGGCCGGCAGGTCGTAACGCACCCACAACGGGCGTCCGCCGCTGGTGGTCTGGAGCCGGTCATGCGGCAGCCGGACGCCATCGAGGGCGCCTTCGAGATGGGTCACAAAAGACTGTGAAGTCATGTTCTTTACCTTTCAGTGCGGACAATTGTCTGTTGACTGCCTGGCGCACCAAAGAAAAGGCCGCTTGCAACGATGTTGCAAGCGGCCGATTGTGTCCAGGCGGTATCACGCCTGTGATTTATCCGGATAATCTAGAATTTGTAAGCCCCTCGCAGATACCAGGAACCACCTTCGTAGTTCGCAGCGCTGCGTCGCGGATATTCCAGGCCGACACTGAGTCGGTTCGCATCCGGCGGACCCACCTTGTCGATAAACTGGTCAAAGACGTTCACGGCACCCAGGTTAAACTGCAGATGTTCCGTAGGCGCGAAACCCAGATCGATATCGACATAGATCGTCGAATCTATCTTGGCTTTATCGACGCCCAGCGTGCCGCGTTCGTCATAATGCTCGCCGTAGAAGTTGGCGCGCGCCAGGAAAGTCCACATCTCGCCTATAGAGGTGTTGGCCGACAACACAAAGCGATCTTCCGGAAAATTCTTCTCTATGTTATCGACGTTGCCATCACCTACCGGCTGCACCGGGCCTGTCGGTGTATTCACAAACTTCTGGTCGGTCACATCGACTTCATTGTGGCTATAGGCAAATGACCAGTCGGTATTGGCATTCGATGACCCCCACTCGGTATTCGACGTCAGTACCACGTCGATACCGGTATGCTCGACGTCCAGTGCGTTGGTGTAAAAGGCAATGCTGCCGCCAGTGGGTAGCTGGGTGACCTGATCAATAGCGGGAATATTGCCCGTCTTGTAGATACGGTCATCGATCTGGATGAAATATCCATCGACGGTCAGCGTGGTGCGTTCGCCGATATCGTAGGTAAAGCCGAGACTGTAGTTTACCGAAGTTTCTTCCTTGAGCTCCTTACCGCCCACCGCCGCCGCGGCAGGATCAGTGGCCGGAAACAGCCCCTCTTCGACCAATATCGGAACACCGGCTAACGTACTATCGGCCGTCGTAATGGTCGTCCGCACATTCGCCTGACCCGGCGTCGGTGCCTTAAACCCGGTCGATACGGCACCACGTATAGCAAAGGCGTCGGTGAATCGGAAGCGCGATGCAATTTTGCCATTGATCGTGGAACCGAAACCATCGAAGTTCTCATAACGCGCTGCATACTGCATCAACCACGCATCAGTTAAATTCTGCTCCAGATCCACATAAAACGCGACATTTTCACGCTTATTCTCACCTGCATCGTCCGACGTCACACCCTTCAATCCGCTGGCACCTTTCGCAAAGAATGAACTGGGTTCACCGGCAACGGCAGTATATGTTTCCTCTCGCCATTCCCCGCCGAATCCAAGATTCAGGGTATCACTGAGCGGCAGGGAAAAATCGGCATTAAGGTTCATTTCTTCCTGCTCGTAGCCGCCCACATCGAAGTCCATTTGCGGGAGTGTCAGCAGGTCAGGGTTGGGGCCCAAGCTTGGATTGGCCGTGTTGTGCAGGAAATAGCTCAACTCGTTCTTGCCATAGCCAACACTGAAGTCGTAGAACATACCACTCTGAAATTCACCCTCTACGCCAAGGACAATACTGCCGTCCTTTTGATCGCCGTCAAGAAACGGCGTGAAACCGGCGGGCAATCCGACAAAGCCCTGCTCGCGAAGGCTCTGCGTATCCGGAATGAGATCCAGTGGATCCATAGACGGATCCTGATCGCAAACTGGACATCCTGCTCCGAAAGGCAGCTGACCGGTGAAGGTTGAATGCGTATCAGGGTTACGGAAGAAAAATCGATAGCGGCCCTCGGTATCGGCATAACTGAATCGCGCATACAGATTTGCCGTATCGCTGATTTCAAAACCTGAGTTCACGAAAATACGCGTGCCGCTGGTTTCGGGGCGTCCCCAGCTCTGCACCAACGGCGCATCACCAAAGGGTGAATCTGCTCCGATGCCCTGCACACCAGCATCGATTAACGCCTGCGCATCAGGGCGTTGTATACCGCGTGACAATGCCTCGTTGTCAATGTATTCAAAACTTGCATTGACGAAACCATTATCACCGGCGGGCAACCCGATGTTGCCGGAAACCTTGATGCTTTCCTCGTCCGAGCGTTCGTAATACTGGCCGTACTGGACCTGAACCTCACCGCCTTCAGCCGCATCCTTCATGACGAAGTTGATGACACCGGCGATTGCGTCAGAACCGTACTGCGAGGCGGCGCCATCGCGCAGAACCTCGACTCTTTTCAAAGCAATGCCGGGAATCATGCCGATATCGGGGGCATGCGAGCCATTTCCGGCTGCAGGTGCCAAAAACTGCACCAGGGCGGAACGATGCCGGCGTTTCCCATTGATCAGCACCAGAGTCTGATCCGCCGCCGTGCCGCGTAACGACGTTGTGCGCACGAAAGCGCTGCCGTCACCGGTTGCCGGTGTAGCCGTAAAGGATGGAACCAGATTCTTCAGGTTATCCGTCAGATCGGCCGTACTGCCCAGGGCGTTGAAATCGTCACCGGTAAAAACATCGATGGGGACCGTGGAATCAGAGACAGACCGTGCCTCATGCTGGCGCGAGCCAATGGTCACTAGTTCTTCGGATGGTTTAGTACTTCCTTCGGATTGAGCAACTGCGGTTTGGACAGACAACCCCGTAAAAACTACTGCGGCTAACAATGCACCGATGTGCCGATGATACCTGTTCATTGAATCCCCCTTGTGGCAAATGAACAACAACGAAACCCCCTGATTGCGATGGATTTCACAGATCAAGTGATGCGGATAATACATATTTACAAAGCTCCGGGCGAAAGAATAATGATTCAAATCTGCTGCCAACCGGGTGCCCGGCTGGCAAAAAATGCACTAACCTTATGTAAAATAAAGAATATTAGCGGGTTCAGCAGGCCTTTTAGTGGCGAGATGGAAGGTTTCAGAATTCCGGTTTTTTCAGCCCTTTTGCGCAAAATCCGGTCCGTTTGAGACTCAAAACCGGTTTGAGCGGCCGGGAACGGCTGCTGAATGAACAGGAGTCCGGGGCGTGATCGGACTGCCCTGCCGCCAGCCGGGTCGGCCTGCTACAGTTTATCCAAGATCAGCGATAACCCGTGCAGACGCCAACGGAAAACATATCCATGAATGAAACATTACCAGACATCGATGATGTCAAACGTGCAGCCGCGAGGGTAACGCCTCTGCTGCACAACACGCCCCTGGTGTCATCGACATTATTAAATAAATGGTCAGGACACCACATCATTTTCAAGGCGGAGTGTGAACAGAAGACCGGGGCTTTTAAAGCACGTGGCGGACTTAACACGATCATGTGGTTGCAAGAGCAAGGCAACAAGCCCCGGCATATCGTCGCCAATAGCTCCGGCAATCATGCTCAGGCAATCGCATGGGCCGCACATCTGCGGAAAATTCCTGCAACCATATTTATGCCGGCCGATGTGTCGAGAGTAAAGGCTCAGGCAACAGCTGCCTATGGAGCTGAAGTTATTCTGTGCAAAGACAGGGCAACTGCAGACAAGCGGGCTGAAGAATCTGCCGGGAAAAAAGGCAGCTTCTGGATACCCCCTTATAACCACCCGCAGGTGATCGCAGGCCAGGGTACGGCCGCCTATGAATCTTTGCAGGAGTCGGATCAGATCGATGCCGTTTTTGCGCCCTGCGGTGGTGGTGGTCTGCTGTCAGGCACACTGATCGCCGCCCGCTCCCTGGCTCCGGAGACCAAAGTCATCGGCGTTGAGCCCCTCAAAGCGAACGATGCTGCACAATCGTTACGGACCGGAACGATCCAGACTATAAAGGGCGCGATTGATACCATCGCCGATGGCGCGAGAACCCCGTCGCTGGGAAGCATAACTTTCGAGTTCATCAGGCAACTGGATGGATTCTACGAAGTGGACGAGCCCCGGATTTTATACTGGACACAATGGTTGCAACATTTACTGAAGCTCCATGTGGAACCGACCAGCGCGATGACAATGGAAGGCGTCATGAACTGGCTTTCCACGCAGTCATCGCCACAAACAGTGTTGGTTATTTTGTCGGGCGGGAATATTGACCAGCAAACAATGAAAAAAATCTGGTCCGAAAATCACCTGGAAAGACAGTTGCCGATGTCCCGGCCAGCCTAGCAGGCTGCACGGGTGCGGACCCGGTCTGCAGGCAGAGAGTGCCTGCACCACCCAATCGCACCCGCTGACCATCCGGCAACACCCCTTCATGACTATTTAATAATTCACGAATCCCTTCGAGAATCTGCTGGAGTTGTTCCGGCAGAGTGTCATAGCGCAAACGTAGCACCGGGTTGTACCGAATCTTTTGCCGGGCGGAGATGTTGTCAATCGGCTCACTCGATCCGTGAGGCACGTAAAAAAGCGCTTGACCGGTATCAGGATCCCCGCCGGAAGATATTTCAACAACCTGCTAATCAAGCGTCGTTTCCGAACCATCGTAACGGTACGACCTGCCGTTCTGCTTCAGCGTAAACTGCTCGAAGACCCTGATCATGCCGTCGATGCTGTCGTGAATCGGCACCATGCGCGGATTAGGTGTCTCGCTGGAAGTATCGACCCGGCCGGGGCTCATCGTGATGACGCGCACGTCGTCTTTCCTGCCTTTCAGGGCAACATCCAGAAACAGATTGTCGATGGCCGCCTTGCTGCCCTTATAATAAGAGAAACCCGGTACCGGGATACCGTGCCGTCCCTGGCCCGTGGTCAGGGACGCAACGATGCCATGGTCACTGGCCATGAGATTCGGCCAGAACGCTTCGGTTACCTTCAGGGGACCCCGCGCATTGGTATGAAACCACTGGTCAAACCACTCGTAGTCCATCGTCCCGAAAGTCTGCCCCTTGTCGGGTCCGCGCATCAGCGCCGCGTTATTAATCAATACGTCGATGGGCTGGCCGGCATATTTGTCCGCCAGCACATCGATGCCGTCGAGATCGACCAGGTCCAGTTGCTCGACGATCACACCGGAATGCGATTTGGCAAAAGCATTAAGCGCAACGGCTTTGGCCGGGTTACGGGTCGTCGCAATCACCCGATAGCCTTTGCCCGAATATTGTTTCACGAACTCAAAACCGATGCCCCGGTTCGCTCCGGTAATCAGCACCGTCTGTCGGGCCGGTTCAGCGGCGACCGGACCGGCGCCGATCACAAGACCGATACACACAAGGATGGGTAGCAACGTCATTCGTTTCATAATGATCTCCTGCGAAAGGGAATGGATGCACCGCCACCCCGATTGAACCCGTTCAGGGAAGCAGTTTAATTTTCGGAGAAGTATATATCACCGTAGTACGAAACCACCTGCCCGTGGCTATTATCCGTATCGGTCATTAACGCAACGGCATCGATATACCGATACCCGTCCCCGAACAGCTGTTGCAAGTCGGCGTATACATTCCTTTTTTCCGCATACCACGTGGATGTCTGGTCCTGACGGTTTCTGACTGCGACCATCATCGAGCGCTTACCCGCAAAAGGGTTGGCCCATATTTCACCTTTGGGCACCTCATTGGCCCATACATAGTTCACGGCCCTGGTTCTCCATAACAAAAACCCGCCATCCACTACGACATAAATTCTTGCGGCAAAATCATCGCCTGATTTTATTTTTTCGTTTTCCGTATCCAGTCGATTTTCAATGCTCCAGGTCCAGTTTAGATAAGGATATTTCTTAAGATCGACATGTATTTTTTTTATCCGGCCGGATGCGCTATCCCGACTTTCCGCCCTTAAAACTTTCGAATCACCTGACTGATACCATCGATAATCAGTAATGCCTGAAAATTCTTTGTTTTCCCACCCTTCCAGGCTGGATTGCGAGAACTCCGCCACCGGCAGAGAATCTGCTGCCGACACATTCGCCAAAAAATAGAATGAAGCAAAAAAACACAGAACAATACTTCTAGCCCTCATACCGGGTCTCATCAGGATTCCACCAGTTTTGCCTGGTAGCAACCATGCATGCAAGGCATGCGCAGGGCTCAGTTTCGAACGTAATCCCCGTCCAATAACTGACGCAAGCGGCGACCCCAGGAATCAAACAATGCTTTCAGGTTCTTCTGCCGGCTGAAATCGCTGTTCGGCTGATAAGATTGCCCGACTTCCTGCGGGCCCTCGTAGATACCGAGAAGCTCCTCATTTTGCGCATCACGCAGTTCGACATGAATGACCATCTCGCCCGAACCGCGGGTCGTGACTTTTTCTTTACGGTCGGCATACGGCATGAAGCTTACAATCCTGACACTGACTTCCATAACGCCCGGATCCGGCTCGACCACGATCGGGTACCCGTCGTTCTCGCTGATTTGATCGTGCATCGATTCGCGAAAGGCAGCCTGCAAGGCCTCAAGACTCTCATCCGGAACTTTCCATGTGAAAGGCTTGTCCGCTTTCCACGGCGGCGACAAAATCTTCGTATGCGACACGTCGAGTTCGTTGATCAGCAGTGACCGATAATTCGAAAAATCGAATCCGGGACGCTGATACTCAACTCTCAGCGGCTTGGTATAATCCGTCGCTTCATCTGCATGGATGCCGGTCATGACACTGACCGCGACGATACCTAGCAACACTGCAATTATCCGTGTCATTTTATTATTCAGATTCATCAAACCTACTCCTTGCCATTGCCCCTGCCGGGCATACGCCGGCCGGATTTGAACGGGATCATCTTAGCACCGAATTAATTAGCACTGAGACTAGCAGGCTGTTGAAAAACCCTCATGCGGCACAATCCGGCGTTAAAAATTGG
>CAYNMF010000049.1:0-14688 GCA_964398325.1 uncultured Chromatiaceae bacterium
CCAGCGAAAAAACCACCATGCCAACCACCCAACTCTCGTTCAACCAGGCGTTGCCCCCGACCTGGGACAGCGCTACGGGTCAGCTGGAAGTCAATCTGGACACCAGCAACACGATTGATGCCATCACGGGCCTGCAGTTGCAGACGGTACCGCCAGTGACTTTCACCGGCAGCTGGAATCCCTCGGGGTCTGGCAAGGTCCAGGGACTGTTCACGATCACGGGCACGGTTCCGCCACGGGCGATCACGGTCACGACCGGCGATGGTGGCAGTGTGACGGGAGACGTGCAGATACGGGTTATACTGCCCTAGTCAATCTGACCAACTCGGAATCGAAGTTCCACGCATCAAAATAATTATGGGTAAGCCAATGGGCAAGAAAAAAATAAACATTCTGGTAATGAACCAAACTGGCTTGCGGACGAGAAATGTCGGCTGCCTGCTGGTGTTGTTTTTTCTGATTGCCGCACCCGCCCGGGCGGATTACAAGGCTGATGTCGATTACACTCGCCTGACGTCGGAACTGGGCGTCAGCATGCCCGATGGTGCCGGAATTCCCGTGAGCCAGGTCGAAGCGGTCATGCAAGTCGGCACAAATCAGGCCTGGATGCCAGATCCGAACCATGCCCAGTTCGCTGGCAAGACGATTACAGATATTTCCGGCGCAGTGCCCGGCGTCTTCTCCGGGCATGCAAACGCTGTCGGTCAAAGGTTTTATGGTGGCATCACTTCAACCTCACCGGGCATCACGGCCGTTTCATCCTATCTGGCAGGTGACTGGATCAGTGTTGGCTTTCTTCAAGTCAGCCCCCCCGGCAGTGTGCCGCTTCAGCCGCTATTTTCCGCAAGCCGCATCAGCAATCACAGCTGGATCGGCAGCATGGGCGCATTTGATCTGGATACTTTAGCGCGGCTGGACTGGGTCGTTGAAACGGATGAGATGATACAGGTGGCCGGGTTTACCGGCAGTTCACGGAGACCTCTTTTGAGCAGTGCCTACAACGTTATCTCGGTCAACAAAACCGGTGCGCTGACGACTGCAGGATCGGCGAGCGCAGGGGGAATTTACACAGCCGGGCGTACGAAACCGGATATCGTTGCGCCGGCCACTAACGCCAGTACAGCAACGCCGCGGGTTGCATCAGCGTCGGCACTGCTGATCGAGGTCGCACACAACAATCCGGGCCTGTCCACCGATCAGAAGGCGAATTCCACGACCAACAGGAACGGGGATACCGTCTATAACGCCGAGCGCGTGGAGGTCATCAAGGCCGCGTTGATGGCCGGCGCCGATCGGACAACAGGCAATACGACGAGTACCGATATCAGCGACTATCGCATCAACACGATTGATCGGACCACTAACGGACTGGACCGCCGTTTCGGAGCCGGACAGCTGAACGTGTATAACAGCTATCATATTATTGCGGCCGGCGAGCAAAACAGTATCGAAGACCTGCCCAGTGGCGGCGGACTGATCGGACAGACGGGGTTCGATTATGACCCCGAGTTCGGCGGATCAAAGGGCAGCAATTCTACGGCAACCTACTATTTACCCGCGGCGGTCGGCCCGACCCGTCTCACGGCCTCGCTGGCCTGGAACATGGCTGTCGACGGTGGCAAGGCTACCAGTTTCAATAGCTCCGCGACGCTATATGATCTGAACCTGCTGCTGTTTGATGTCACCGATCCTGACAATTGGGTGTTGGCCGGCAGTTCCGACAGCACGAATGAAAATACCGAGAACATGTGGCAACTCCTGAACAGCAGCAAAGACTATGCACTGCAGGTGGAAACCGGTGCCGGACAAAATCAGTTCAACTGGGACTACGCGCTGGCCTGGCGGATCACGCCGGTTGTGCCCCTGGCGGTTGACCCGATCGTCCTGCCCGATGCTTTACTGAACGCTGTATATCCGCCACAGACTCTGACGGCCGTGAACGGTCAACCCCCCTATACGTGGACGATAGTCGGCGGGGTCTTACCGCCCGGGTTGAACCTGAGCCCAAGTGGTGCAATCAGTGGCACACCCCTGGTCGTCTTCACCAACACTAATTTTACGGTACAAGTGACGGACGCGGTTTTGGGTACATCGACACTTGCATTGAGTCTCACGGTGAAAAATCGCGACGGCTGTGCCTTTTCCTGCCACGGGAATCCGGGATTCTAGTTCTCGAGACCTTCAAAGTTACGAACGTGATTTTAGCGCTAATTTCTGAGCTCGATGAGTTCAAGGGTGCCTGGCAAGCGATAGGACGCATTGCGCCAGTACGCTTGGCTAACTTACGCCGTGTCGCCATGATTGAAAGCATCGGTTCATCTACGCGTATTGAGGGCGCATAACTTTCTGACCGGGAAGTTGAGCAATTGTTACAACCTCGATACCCAGTCGTTTACTAACCGGCGGGCACCAGATCTACCCAAATCGTACCGGGTCACCATTTCTCTTGAATGCGACAAACCCGGACAGATCACCGCCGTTTTGCACGGTCTGCACCATCATCCTGAGCGATTCCTCAGCTTGTTGCGGGCTCGGCTCGGTACCGTTCGTGCCCGCTAACGCAGCGACAAGCATGATGTGCCACTCCTGACCCATTTGTTCAGATTCGGTAACCAGGTCGGCGAAACCGGATAATTCATCGAGCCCCTTGTCGACACACATCACCGGGTCCAGCCCGCCGCCTTCACCGGCTTTATACCAATCAGTCTGCTCCGCACTGCTGTTCGGCGGCAGTGATGCCTGCAGAAAGACAAACAACAATCGTTGCGGCTCATCCTGTTGCCGGGCAACCGTTATTAGTGATTTAAAATCTGTAATATCGATGACGCTACTCTCCTGGTCGGTCGTCAATGTCAATTTTTGCGCGGCATATTCACCGATTCATCCGCATCATCGCATGTCGTGTCCAGACGAGCGAGTTTGGTGGCTTCGATATCGAGCAACCGCTGACGCGTTACCTCGAACAGCCTGCGTGCTATCGCATCAAGCGACCTGCACGCAGTAATGTCAATTCCCGGCAGGTCCTTAACGATAACCTGACCGGAGAACCCGATCGACAAAACGTTCGACAGGATCGGATGGCACTGCAGCGCCTCGATAACGACCGGGACAGACGCATCGACCGCTGCAGCTAAAGTTTCCACCGTCGTACCGCGGTTCGTATCGGCCTGCAGATCGACCGCTGTGACCCAGATTTTGTCGATGAGTTGAATGTTACTGTCCGGCATACCGCACCATATTAAGCGATTTCAACCGCTGAATTTTGTGGATTTCATGCAACTGATTTAAATCAGGCTCAACCCTGTGTCCCGCAAACTTGTATCCAGTGACCGGTCGACAGTAGTCTCAACCCTGTTACCCGGCAGGCTTTGTGACCTTAAATTATCGCCGCTAATCTTGTAACGTCGCTTCGACGACGACTGCATTGTGCGAGGCGCGTTCGAGATCTGCGGCTACCAGGGCACCGTTCTTTTTAAGTCGAATGTCGTGATAAGCGGCATCCTGCGGATATAGCCCGAGATAATCGCTGAGTGCGGCCTTGATCATATCAGGATCATCTGCGATAGCGATTGCATGATAGCGTTTATCGACGCCTTCGATTCTCAATACGACGTCAGCCCCGCCACGAAGATTTTTCCACCACTGATTCTGTGAAGATGTAAAGCATCTTACCGTCGTACCGATTCGAATATACCGTACCGGTGTCGTGTAACGCCGCCCGCTCCTTCGCCCGGTAAAGGAAATAAGCATCAGGCTGCGACTTAACAATGGATGAAATGGAGAGCGCAAAAAAATGCGCATTGTGGGATTGATAACCGTGAACAATATCTCGGGAAGTTTCATTGCCCATCATCTAAGGCGCCTGCACAGGCTGGATGACAAATGTAACACTGATTGCCTTCCAACTCTCGGTCCGACGGGCAATCAGAGCGGCCCGCGGATTGACTAACCCGGTTGCGCCAGCGACCTGAGCGGCATCAAAGGTTATTGCCCGGCAGCAACCCGCGTTGAATAATCACTGCCATTGTCTGCAGCGACTGCGCCACGAACCGGAACCGTAATGATGTCATCGACGTTGTACAGGAAAAAACCGCCGGCAAGCGCTTCAACGCTCGCAGATGTCAGTGCTTGCTGATCATCGATGATACCGAGAAAATACACCCGTGAACCATCGCTCAACGTCGCATGAACGTCCTGTGCGACAAGTCTTGCCGTCACTCTTCCGGCCGTCACCGAAATATCGCCGTCCAGCAACGGATCGGCCGAGATAAAGAATAACCCGATAGCGCTGCCCGGCGGGAACAGCAGCGTGAAATCATCGCCGTCATGAAACATGCCACCGTCTCCGGTACCGAGAAAATTCGGCGCGGATGTCGTTGCATACAGGTGGGCAACCTTCATGGGCAGCCCATCAAAGTCGTATTCAAACGTGATGCCACCGGTTGACCCGGAATCTTCGATGGTCATTCCGGCGGGCAAGTGATCGAAGTCAAGAATTTTCGGCTCACCGGACAATGCTGCGTTGAACTCAGCCAATCCCGAATACGTAACCGGCTCCGCGTTGACAGCCCCGACAGTAACCAGGCTTACAACAGTGCAAATCGCCGCTAATAGCGGTTTTATTTTTATCATTCTTACGTCCCTGTTGGTGGGATCTTTTAATTATTACGAAAACTGGCCCGCTGGTTGCGTTGCTTATTATCCAGTAGTCGCCCGATGATCGTATACTCACCATACGCATTCGATTGTCGGCTATGCGCATGAATTGACATAAACGTTCCTGTTTGGAGCTTATTATGTCATGTTTCCTGTGCGGCCAGTATTTCAAAGTTCCGGGCATACTTTTTCAGACGCTTGCTAAATCGTTCGCGTTGCGTATCGGACAGCCCGGCGATCAATGCCGCCATCATGGACATCATCGTTCGGCGATTTTCAACGACAAGATGCCTGTAATCCGGCGGGTCGTTTTCATTTGGATCCAATACCAGCCGAATCATCCGGTTGCTGAATTCCGGTTCGGGGGGGCGTTCGATCACCAGGTCGCGAAAATCGCGTTGCCACTGACGACGACCGGCCATCCATTCATCCGATACGTCATGCAAAGAAGCCTGGTAAGACCGAATCAGATGCTTTTGCTTGTCCGACAGGCGTCCAAAGATCCGTCCAATAGCCTTGACCGCCCCTTCCTGACGGTTTTTTTGCCGTTCTTCAGGTGTCTGGCCGGCATATTTATCCCACAGTTCCTGATTTGACTCTTTCAGGTTTTCGATGAATTCATCGACCTGCTCCTGGCTTAATGACAGGAAAAATACTGTAACGTCCGGCATCGTTTGCACAATAAATTCATCCCACAGGACAATGATGCGCGCATAGTGGCGTTCCAGCCTGTCAGGCGTCATAACACGGGATGAGATATCCTGTTCAATTTCACGCAAGAGTCGCGCATATTCAGGTAACTGGTCGCGGCGATGCCACTCCATGTTGCGTTCAACCGCCGCTTCCAGCCAGTCTTCCTGCTCGTTATCCAGCGTGAAGAAATCGTTGATATACCAGACGAGTATCCAGTCCAGCTGATTATAGACAACTCGCGTCGCCGAGCATCCGGCCAAAAACACACATAACAACAGGACTGGCCAATACCGCCGGCCAGGGAGCTTCCCAAACCAACCGTCAGTCAAACGGATGCCTGATGATGATGTTCTGGTCACGTTCAGGACCTGTAGAAATAAGGTCTACGGGAACCCCGAGAATCTTCTCGAGCCGATGCAAATACACCCGCGCCTCCTCGGGCAACCTGTCCAGTTCCGTGACACCCACAGTCGACACCTGCCAGCCCGGCAGTTCTTCGTAAACCGGCTCACAGTCTGCATAACGACTAACGTGAAACGGCGGGTAATCGATCACTTTGCCATCGAGGCGATAGCCGATACAGACCTTGATTGATTCAAGACCATCGAGAACATCGAGCTTCGTTACACACAGACCCGAAACGCTGCTGTTTATGATCGCCCGACGCAACGCTACCGCATCGAACCAGCCGCAACGCCGGGGTCGCCCCGTAGTGGCGCCAAACTCTGCGCCAACCTTGGCGAGGTGTTTACCCATATCATCGAACAACTCGGTCGGAAACGGTCCCGCCCCAACACGCGTTGTATAGGCTTTGACAATTCCGAGGACGTAATCGATCACCCGCGGACCAACACCGGCACCCGTCGCTGCCGCACCGGCAGTCGTGTTAGATGATGTGACAAAAGGATAAGTTCCATGGTCGACATCCAGCAACGCACCCTGAGCACCCTCGAACAATATATTCTTACCACTGTCACGCAGTTGACACAGGTAACCGGGCACATCGATAACGAGTGGCTTGATGCGCTCAGCCATGCTGAGCCATGCATCCCGGGTCTTCGCCATGTCAATCGTGTCTGCCTGATAATAGGATTTGAGCATAAAGTTGTGTAAATCCATCGCCAGGGACAAACGCTCGGCGAAATTGTCACTGTCAAACAGGTCGGAAACCCGTAATGAACGCCTCGCAACCTTATCCTCATAGGCCGGCCCGATCCCGCGTCCGGTCGTGCCGATCGCCTGGCGCCCACTGGTCCGTTCGCGTGCCTGATCTAATGCAATATGTGTCGGCAGGATAAGTGGGCAGGCGGCACTGATCCTGAGCCTGGAAGCCACCGCTACACCCTTGGCATTCAGGCCGTCGAATTCTTCGAGCAAAGAAGGAAGATGGATGACAACGCCATTACCTATGATGCAATCGACGCCTTCACGCAGGATTCCGGATGGAATCAGGTGAAGAACTGTCTTGTCGCCGCCAATCAGCAAGGTATGACCCGCGTTATGACCACCCTGGAAACGGACTACGGCAGCAGCGCGTTCCGTCAGAAGATCGACAATCTTACCCTTGCCTTCATCGCCCCACTGGGTGCCGACGATTACAATACTCTTACCCATTTAAGAAAACCTGCTACCCGACAGTTACCCGCCGCCACGGACAAATAACAACAGCGCCAGCCCGACAATAACGCTGACCAAACCGATCAGTCGCAATTGCCCATCCCGGAACTGCAACACCATTAAGACACTTTTACGCCAGCTGGCCGGGCTGACAAAAGGCATCAAACCCTCAAACACAAGATACAGCGCGAATGCCGCAAACAGATCGCTCCAGATCATGTCAGTTCAGCAGCGTCTATCCCGTAAAAATGCCGGGCAACCCTGATACTAATCACTTCCGGACTTATTCAGATATCTGAAGAAATCATTGTTCGCGTCAAGCACGAGAACATCATTACCGGGTTTGAAAGAAGCTTTATACGCCTGGATACTTCGATAAAAACGATAAAACTCTTCGTTTTTTCCATAGGCCCGTGCATACGTGTCGGCTGAAATAGCATCACCCTGACCCCTGATTTTCTCTGCGTCTCGATAAGCTTCCGCGAGAATAACCGTGCGTTGACGATCCGCATCGGCGCGAATTCGCTCAGCATTTTCCGCACCCTCAGCACGTAGCTCGGCAGCGGCTCGGGCACGTTCCTGACGCATCCGGTTAAACACGGAATCGCTGACTTCGTCTGAAAATTCAATGCGTTTGACCCGCACATCAATGACATGCATACCAAGTTGCTCTGCATTCTGGCGTGCTCTGGTCAATACATCATCCATCAACTCGCGGCGTTCTGCGGTTACGACCTCCGGCACTGTACGCTTGGCAAATTCCCCGCGTATACCGTCCTTGACGATTTCAAGCAATCGTTGCGCAGACAAAACCTGCTCACCGCGCGTCGCTCGATAGTAATCCGCTACATCGGTAATCTGCCACTTGATGAAAAAATCTACAAACAGATTTTTCTTCTCTTTTGTCAGGAATAGTTCCTGGGGATTGTTGATCGTCAGTATTGGCTTCGGGAAGAACTGGACATTATTGATAAAGGGAATCTTGAAATGCAGCCCGGGCTCGAAGGTTGAATCAATAATTTCACCGAATCGAAACTTGACGGCAAGTTCACGCTCGTCGACATAAAACAATGATGTCATGATGACAACGACAACCAAAGCCCCACCAAAAATTATCATACGGAATTTTTTCATTATCGATCCCTCCGCGCTCTCACAGCATCGCCAGAGCGACGTGTCGTAGTCGTCGTGCCCGGACTGGTCGGCTGCGACAATGACCTGCCAGACGTCCCGCCGTTTACTCGCCCCTGTTCGATCAGTTTATCTATCGGCAAATAAATCATATTCCCGCTGCCGGCTGCATCGAGTAAAACTTTTTTCGAATTACCGTATAAGTCTTCGATTGCCTCAATATACAAACGGTCACGTGTCACGGACGGGGCCTTCTCATACTCAGTAAGCAACTGCTCGAAACGCGAGGCCTCACCCTCGGCATCCGCTATTACCCGCTCCTTATACGCCTGGGCGTCGGCTGCCCGCCGCAAGGACTCGCCACGCGCCTTCGGCAAGATGTCATTTGCATACGTCTGTGCCTCAAAAGCAAGCCGCGCCTTGTCCTCGCGTGCCTTGATCGCATCCTGAACGGCTGCCTCAACCTGGCTAGGGAAATTCGTATCCTGAAGATTAACCTTCGTCACCGTGATGCCCACGCCGTATTCATCGACTGTTTCCTGAATCAGGGTCTCCGTCTCAACCGCAATCTGCGCTCGACCTTCAAGCAGCACAAAATCCACCGGATATTTACCGATAACTTCACGAATGACACTTTCGCTGATATCCGCCAGGGTCGCGTCGGGATTCTGGACATTAAACAGGTAAGCCTTCGGGTCGGCATTCTGATACTGAACAACAAGGTCAACGACGACAATATTCTCGTCGGCCGTCAACATACGGGTTTGCTGACGCATTGTATTGATACGCGTAACGCCGACTTTCTCAACCGTTTCGATCGGCCATGGCAGGTGCCAGCGCAGGCCCGGAGGTGTCGTTGCGGTGAATGCTCCAAAACGCAGCACGGCACCCCGTTCGTCGGCATTGACACGGTAGAGCCCCGTTGCAATCCAGCCCAAGAGTACGACAACTGCAATGACGGCTATGACTGCGCCGCTCGGCCCGTCGGACCCTCCCGAGCTTGGTCGACCTCCGCCTTTGCCGCCGAACAATGCATTAAACCGTCGCTGCCAGTCGCGTACGATTTTATCCAGATCCGGCGGGCCTTCATTGCCACCCCGGTCCCATGGATTCTTCCCGTTACCTGATTCGTTCCAAGCCATATTCATTTCGGTCTCGCTTTACAATCAATGCAGGGCAAGCGACCCACTGTCGTCACCTGCTGAACTTATGTGCAAATCTTCGCTCTTGCTGAGTTCCTGGTATCCGCGGCGGTCAATTTCCACATCCAGTTCCCAACTTCCGTCTTTCATGATCCTTTCATCAACGACCGTCGCCCGCTCGTATAGCAGCGCACGCAACCTGGCCTGAGACACCCCGAGCCTGACGGTTCCGCTGATGATATCTCTGTGTAACGCATCCGTTATTACATCTAACAGGATGTCGATGCCCTGCCCTGTTGTGGCTGACAACCACACCCGAGCCGGACCACCGTCTTCGGCCCGGTCGACTCTTGGCAGGACGCCGAGTATATCAGTCTTATTGTAGACCTGAATGACCGGACGCTCGTTGGCACTTATCTGCATGAGGACCTCATCGACATCTTCAATCCGTTCCCGGCGGGCCGGATCTGCACAATCAACAACATGCAATATCAGGTCCGCATCTGCAGTTTCCTCCAGCGTCGACTGAAATGCAGCAATTAATTCATGCGGCAGATCACGCACAAAGCCGACTGTATCGGCGAGAACGAACACACCGCCGACCGGCAGTTGAACCCGCCGCATCGTAGGATCCAGCGTCGCAAATAGCTGATCGGCAACATAAACTTTCGCATCGGTCAGACGATTGAATAGTGTTGATTTTCCGGCATTCGTATAACCGACCAGCGACACTGTCGGAATCTCGCGCTTCAGGCGTTGCTGACGAGCCAGCCCGCGGCGCCTGGTCAGCCTGGCAAGGCGCGCCTGCAACCGACGTATTCGCTGGCCGAGCAATCTGCGGTCCGTCTCTAACTGGGTTTCGCCCGGGCCACGCAATCCAATGCCGCCCTTTTGCCGTTCCAGATGTGTCCAGCCCCGCACAAGTCGCGTTGACAGGTGCTCAAGCTGGGCGAGTTCGACCTGGAGCTTACCCTCGAATGTACGTGCCCGCAGCGCAAATATATCGAGGATCAACCCGGTCCGGTCTACAACCCTTCGTTGCAGCGCCTTTTCCAGATTTCTTTCCTGTGCAGGAGTCAGGGGATGATCGACCAGGATAACATCCGCATCAGCCCCATCCGACAGCGCTTTTATCTCGTCTAGTTTGCCGGTGCCGACAAGGTATTTTGGGTTGGCAGACCGAACTCTTGCAGTCAGCTGACCGGCGATCTCGGCGCCAGCGGCGAGCGCCAGCGAACCGAACTCACCTTCGTCTTCGCGAAACGGTGGCGGATCGACTCGCACGTGCACGAGGACAGCGCGTTCCCCACGCTTGGGTCGGTCAAACAATCGGCGATCCAGAGGGAAGCATTATTTTATTCAGGTGGCTGATGCACTCAACTGCGCACCTACTCTTCCACACCTACTCTTCGCCCTCATCCCCGGCCGGCATGCGGATATTACGCGTCGGCACGATCGTGGAAATTGCATGCTTGTAGACCATCTGATTCACACTGTTTTTCAACAGCACGACGAACTGGTCAAAGGAATCGATCGTTCCCTGGAGCTTGATACCATTTACAAGGTAAACGGAGACGGGAACTTTCTCTTTGCGCAGCAGATTCAGAAACGGATCCTGCAGCATTTGCCCTTTGGTCATCTTCGACTCCTGTTTTTATTGATTGTTATTGCGCCAGCACAGCGGTTTTATTCCCCAAGGCGAAATTCTAGCCCGACAAGACGAATAATGCATCCTGCAATATGATCTGGCCTAAATCCGGGGGATGTGCCGGGCCATGAAATGCTCGACCTTTTCGGCAATATCCGGTCGCAGACAATCAAATTCGGCGGCAGCGGGCTCGGACCGCAACCAGGTCAACTGGCGTTTAACCAGCCGCCGGGTCGCAACGATCCCGCGCCGCGCGGCTTCAAGCTGATCAAACTGGCCATCGAGGTGCGCCCAGATTTGCCGGTAACCCACCGCACGCATCGACGAGCATCCAACGGTCATACGCGGCATCGCACGCAAACTCTCGACTTCAGCCACAAACCCTTCATCCAGCATCGTATCAAACCGCTGCGCAATTCGTGCATGCAACACCGTGCGGTCAGACGGTACGAGCGCTACCCGCAGGAACTCGAAATCAGCGGGTACAGCTGCGCTTTTAGCCAGCAGGTCCGACAACCGCTCACCGGTCAATTCGATCACTTCAAGCGCACGCTGAATGCGCTGGCGATCAGTCGGTCCGATTCGCTCTGCCGTCACCGGATCCAGGGTGGCAAGCTCCGCGTGCATGGCCGCCCAACCGACCTGATCAGCACGGTCATCGATGCATACTCGCACCTCATGGTCGGCCGGCGGCAAGGCAGCAAGCCCGCGTTCGAGCGCGCGAAAGTACAGGAACGTTCCACCCACCAGCAACGGAAACCGGCCGGTGGCAAAGATATGATCGATTTCCCGTAAGGCATCTTCACGAAATCGACCTGCGGAATATGTTTCCCACGGATCGAGAATATCAACGAGCCGATGCGGCACCCTGACCAGAAGGTCTGCCGGAGGCTTTGCCGTACCGATATTCATATTTCTGTAGACCATCGCCGAATCGACACTGACGATCTCGAACGGAAAATGCTCGGTCAGGTACATGGCCACTTCCGTCTTCCCCGCAGCAGTCGGGCCAACGAGACAAACAACAGGGGATTTCTTGCTGACGGGCATGTCTATGTATTTACCGGCCCCGGGAAAATAAGCGATCCAGCTCCTGCATCGTCAATACAGTCCAGGTTGGCCTGCCGTGATTGCACTGGTCGCTGCGTTCGGTAGCTTCCATGTCGCGCAGCAGAGCATTCATCTCATCGATTGACAGCGGACGATTGGCCCGTACGGAACCGTGACAGGCCATTTCGGCGAGCACGTCGTCAATCCGGTCCTGAATACGGTCACTGGCACCATGCTCGCGAATATCGC
Organism: uncultured Chromatiaceae bacterium; assembly: GCA_964398325.1. Lineage (GTDB taxonomy): Bacteria > Pseudomonadota > Gammaproteobacteria > Steroidobacterales > SMWD01. Next base: position 12,187 of record CAYNMF010000049.1, read on the forward strand.
TGAGTATGTCGCGCAAGAGCGCCTCCGGGTCAACACCGGTCAACAGCGTCGGAACGGAACGAACCATTAATTGCTCAGGCCCGGTGCGATCGACATCAAGACCAAGCTGTTCGAGGACAGCGTGATGCTGCTCGGCGAGATCGACCTCACTTGCCGAGACGGCAACTGCCTGCGGAACCAGCAATGGCTGCATTTGCAGTCCGGCTCCATGTACCGCCACTTTCAGTCTTTCATAAGTAATCCGTTCATGCGCAGCATGCGCATCGACAATCACCAGGCCTTCGCTGTTTTGCGCCAGGACGAAGGCACCGTGAAGGTGAGCCAGTGCATAACCCAGCGGTGGTACGTCTCCATCCTCACGCGCCAGGTCCGTCCCTGCTGGCGGTGTCGCCACCAGGCCCGGCGATCCGATGACAAGATCTGCATAGGCCTCAAGGTCGGCACGAACCGAACCACGGTCAGCCCCCAGCGGCAAGCCTGCCTGTCGATGCGGCGCAGAGTTTCGAAAAAACGCATCCGAATCTGCCCCCGATGTCGATGAAAGTGACAAGGCAACCGGCGTATCGTTACTTTGCACAGATTCATCCAGAACCGATGTCGCCAAAACCGATTCAACCGTACGGCGAATAAAGTCATGCACGGATCGGCTGTCGCGGAAACGTACCTCTTGTTTTGCCGGATGCGCATTCACGTCGACCAGTACCGGATCCATATCAAGATAAAGGACGAAGGCCGGGTGTCGACCATGAAACAGTACGTCACGATAACCGGCACGCACTGCGTGAGTTATGACACGATCACGGATCGACCGGCCGTTCAGAAAGAAGTGCTGCAAGTCCGGTTGCGCACGTGAGAACGCAGGACGAGCGATCCAGCCATAGAGCCGCAAGGGTCCGGCTTCCCGATCGATCGACACGGCATGATCGACGAATGCCTGACCGCAGATTCGCGCCAGTCGCTGCTCTTTTTCGGCAAGCGTCCTGGCAACCGGAACATCGAGAATGGTCTTGCCGTTATGAGTCAATCGTAACGCTGCGGAATACCGGCTTAATGCAATTTTTTCCGCAGCCTTGTGAATATGCCCGAATTCGGTTCGCTCGGCCTTGAGGAACCGACGCCGCGCCGGCGTGTTGTAAAACAGGTCGCGCACTTCTACGCAGGTGCCGGCCGGGTGAGCAGCCGGCTTGGCTGCCTGAGGTTCACCGCTGTCAGTTTCGACAACCCATGCAGAATCCGCATCGCGATGACACGAGACTAGACGCAGGCGAGAGACCGACGCAATGCTCGGTAATGCTTCACCGCGAAAACCCAGCGACGCAATTTTCTCAAGATCATCGAGACTCGAAATCTTGCTTGTTGCGTGACGCGCGAGTGCCAGCGGCAATTCGTCCCGTTCCATTCCTGTCCCGTTGTCGCGGACCCGGCACAATTTCGTCCCACCCTGCTCTATATCGAGCTCTATCCGGCTCGCCCCGGCATCCAGGCTGTTCTCAAGCAGTTCCTTGACGACCGAAGCCGGCCGCTCAACAACCTCGCCGGCGGCGATCTGGTTAATCAGCTGAGGTGGCAAATGATGAATTGACATAGCAGGATTCTTTCAGAATCCTGCCACTGGGACAAATAGAAGAATTGGTGCAGGGAAATTGGTGTCAGACACCAATTTCCCTGCACCAATTCTTCTCCAACTCAAATATCGTGTATCTGCGGAATCTTGAGAACGCGGCCGACGACGATTTTATCGTTATTCAGATTATTTGCCGACCGAATACGCCGCACCGGCACGCGATACCGGTCGGCGATACCACTGAGGGTGTCACCGCGACGAATGACATGCTCAACCGTTCGTGCAGGACGATCACCCACAACCTGCGCCATTCTGGAATCGGCCGGCGGATTCGTCTGGAAGTAATCATGAATGCCCTCGTACATCGCTTGCGCGAGTTTTTCGCGATAATCGCGACTACCGAGGTTATTTTCGTCTCGTGGATTGGAAATAAATGCCGTCTCTACCAGCACGGACGGCACATCCGGGGATTTCAGCACGAGAAACGGCGCCTGTTGCACCTTACGCTTGCGAACAGGTGTGACCCGACCGATCTCCTTGAGCATCTCGGCACCGATATCAATGCTCGCGCTCAAAGAAGCATTCTGCGACAGGTCGAGCAAGACAGATGCCAGTGTCGGGTCCTTGTCTTCGAGCGTAACACCGCCGATCAGGTGTGCCGCATTCTCACGACTGGCCAGGCGCTTGGATGCCTCATCCGAAGCACCCTTGGACGACAGCACGTAGACAGTCGCACCCCGAACCCGGCGATCTTTAAATGAATCGGTGTGTATCGAAACAAACAGATCGGCCTCGGCGGTCCGCGCACATTTCATCAGCTGGCTGCGTCGCACATGTCATTGCGAGTCCCCGACAAAGTCGGGGACGAAGCTATTTCCCTGCTCTGAGACTGCCACGTCGCTACGCTCCTCGCAGTGACCCTTGCTTTGACATGTTGA
>CAYNMF010000050.1:0-13606 GCA_964398325.1 uncultured Chromatiaceae bacterium
GAAACATATCGCCTGTATAAAATATTAACCCGGAAGGCGCGATGGAAGGTCTCCAGAAATATCTCGGTTGCTCCATCCCGTCGTGAGCCGAACTTCCATCTCCTACAGGTTCGCCGGAGTAGTTGGTGCCGTAGGAAATCGCCTCCCAGCCGTAGTTGGCGCCAGCCTTGATCAGGTTCAGTTCATCCCCGCCACGCGGCCCGTGTTCGGTTATCCAGATAGCCCCGGTTTCGGGATTCGCGGCGTAGCCGGAAATGTCGCGGTGACCCGCCGTGTATATTTGATCGGGAATATTCGGCACATCAATCCAGGGATTGTCTCCCGGTGTCGAACCATCGGAATTTATGCGCAATATTTTGCCAGGGTACGTGGACATGTTTTGTGCATCGCCGATACCGCCTCCGCCGGCCACCAACAGCGTCCCGTCCGGTGCAAAGTAAAGTTCCTGCTGCCCATAGCCATCGACAATAATGTCGACATCTTCAATGCGTAATGCGTCGCAATTCAGACGGGCACGGGCGACCCTCGGAGAGTTCGGCGCATCAGGATTGCCCGTGGCGACGGTATACGAAAAATAAATGAGGTGGTTAATCGTAAACGCGGGATCGAGCGCGAGATCGAAGAGTCCTGCCCAGCCCTCATGCGACATTTCAGGCAACCCTTCCAGGGGCACGGACAACTTGCCTTCCTTATCGACAATACGCATGTCGCCAATGTACTCATTGATGAGCATCGCGCCGTCCGGCAAGAAGGCAAGCGCCCACGGGCTGCTCAATCCGTCGACGACAACTTCAACTTTATAGGTCGAATGAGATGCGGCTGGCGCCCGGGTCTGCCCGGCAAACGCGGGCGGCGACGGGATTCGGTCGAGCCTGAGGACTGGCAGATTTTCACTGTCCTGGGCATTGACGGCAATGCAAACCGCCCATGAAAGCATCAGCATCATTATTCGTCGTACAGTGTTCATTGAGCTACCTCCCCCGATTCCTATGGATCTCAGTATAGCGAATTGACCGTCTCGTCAAACCACAGTTCACATGACTCGGTTACAATGCGCGAACGGCTCCGTGCCGAAATTAATTCCAACAGGAGTGTAATGGATGAAGAAACTTTTTTCGCTTGAGAATTCGCTGGAGGCAATTGCCACTCTGATTACGTTGGGCGCGGCGCTCGGCGTCCTGCAAACCTTTGTCATCGGCCAACACTTCGTCATTCCGACAATAATCCTTGTTTTGGCGGTTTTTTTTGGCAACCTGGCCAGGTTCGGGCTCAATGGGCAATTATGGGCCAAACATACGCTGTTCTGGATTTTCTTCCTGATGGCTTGCCACGCGTTCTTCGCACTATTCTGGGCCGCGACTCCCAGGGTCATACTTGGAGAAATGTTCCTCCCAACGTACGGGATAGCGTTCCTGGTGCTGGCAGGTCTTTGCACGGCTTATGCAAAGAAGAACCAACTGTTTCAATGAGAAAAACTGCCTGTGCGATGGCTCATCGCATGGAAGCGAACCCTATTTCACCGTATTGCTGACCAGCCTGCCGTCGATGATGGTGCCCACCGCATGATTCGTATATTCGAACGGATCGCCATCGTATAGTGCCAGGTCACCGTCTTTGCCGACTTCGATACTTCCCACCCGATCGTCAATACCAAGAATTTTCGCGGCATCAATCGTGATGGCGCGAAGCGCCTGTTCAAATGACGTTCCATGCGGCAGCGTCAATGCAGCCTCGAACAACAAGACGCGCGTTTTTGGCACGTATCCCTCATAGCCACTTTGAAAGGCGGTCGGAATTCCGGCATTGATCAGTTGCGCGGCGGTCGTGAATGAAAGATTCTCCCGTGCCCTGACGGCGCGAGCCATCGCCGGATGTACAATTACCGGTACGCCGGCCGCCTTGATTTCATCGAGTAACAAATAGGCCTCGGCAGCGCTGTCCAGAACGAGTCGAATATCGAATTCCTCTGCGATTCTGAGCGCGGTCATAATATCGTTATGCCGATCGACCGTCACCAGCAGCGGCATTTCGCCGGAAAGAACTTTTGCCAGCACTTCCAGGCGCAGGTCACGTGCCGGTGGCTCTTTCTCATTGTCGCCTTCGGCACTGGCAATTTTTTGGGCATACTCGCGAGCCTTTGTGAGCTCGGTGCGTAACATCGCTGCGACCTTGCCGCGCGTGCCGGGAGATTTGCGCCCACCGTCACCGGCAATCAGTGCCCCTTCGCCGAGTGTTGCCGCGACCATAGCTGCCGGATTTATGACGGATTCGGCGACCGTGTCGCCAGTCGTCTTTGCGATCAGTGTCTGGCCCGAGATGATCTCGCCAGGACCGTGCCCGGTATGAATGGTCGTTATGCCGAAAGTTCGCAACCATTCAATGAGTGGTTCGCGAGCATTGTATGCATCAATGGCCCGCAGTTCGGGCTGCATGGATTCCGAACGCTCAAGTTGATCCTGGTCGTTTGCCTGGCTCAAAAACCCAACCATGCCGACCACCGTGTGTGCGTCAATAAGGCCGGGTGTGACAATTTCTGCTTCGGCTAAATCCATGCCAGCCGGGATACTGACGTCGCCGAATGCGCCTGCTGTGGCGATCTTGCCGCCACGAATGATGACGACACCGTCATTTATGGGTTCGCCGGCCACCGTATAGACGGTGCCGCCACGAACGGCAATGTCCTGGGCGTTTGCCGCCGAAACCAGGCCAACCAGCAGGAGACAACCGATAACGCGATTCAAAGCCTTCATCAGTGTCCCTCCTCGTAGCCATGAAACTCGAGAATGACAGACGGCTGCAGAGCGCCAAATGCGCCTTCGGCGACGGCCCGGTCGTCCGGATCATCAAGATCGAATCTCCTGACGCCTTCGACCCAAGTTTCGAGGACACGGGTATATACGCTTAACGGGTCACCGGACAGGATAACGAAGTCGGCGTCTTTTCCACGTTCGAGCGTGCCGATACGGTCATCCAGCCCAAGCATTTCCGCGCCCGCCAGCGTCAATGCCCTCAGTGCAGTCTCGCGTGACATGCCGGCTCTGACGCCTAATGCCGCCTGGCGCATAAATAATCGTGAATCGGTGATGTAGTCGTCCGTGTGAAAACCGACATTCACGCCTGCCCGTTCCAGCGCCGGCGCGTTTTCGAAATCCGTGTACTGTGCTTCGAGTTTACCTCCCGGGCTATCGATGAGAACGATTGACGCCGCCACGCCCGCCGCCGCAATTTCGTTCGCAACCCGATGCGCCTCGCTGACATGATGTAACACAACGCGAAATCCGAACTCCTCCTGCAGCCGCAATACCGTCAAAATGTCGTCATGACGATGAGTGTGATGGTGTACAACTCGCTCACCTTTCAACACCTCGACCAATGCTTCCATCGCAAGGTCGCGCTCCGGCATTTTGTCCGCATCCCCATCGGCATTGTCGATCTTCTTCATATATTCCTGCGCCGCGACAAATTTCTGTCGCACAAGTGCTGCGGACTTGGCCCGCGTACCCGGAAAAGGATTATCACCGCGCGGATTCGTGCCATTCGCCATCTTCATGCCACCGTCGACACTCCCGTCATCCTTCTTGTAGGCGATCGATTCGATAGAGTTACCCTCACGAAGCTTTACGTAAATTGATTGCCCACTCATCAATAGACCGGAACCCGACATCACGTTGACCGTGGTAATGCCACCAGCCAGCGCGCGTTTGAATCCGGCATCCCGAACATTGATGGAATCGAGCACACGGGCTTCAGGTTGAATCGGCGAGGACCGGTCTCCCCCGGCCGGTTGACCAATATGGCTGTGACTGTCGACCAGGCCCGGAACAATCACATCCCCGGCGACGTCGATGACTTCTGCATTGCGCGGAATTCGGACGTCTCCGCTCGCGCCAACGGCACGAATTTCGCCGTCAGTGACAAGCAGCACGCCGTTCTCAATCAGCGCATCTGAAACCGGCATTATCGTGGCACCGACAAACGCTCGTGTATCAGCACCTGAATAAGACGAAGCAAGCAGTAGCAGGCTCGTCAGGGCAATCCGAAGGATAGCTGGTCTCTTCATTTCCAGGCTCTTCTTGTTAGCGGAGACCGGGCGACGATACCGTATTCCCCAGGGGGTCGCTAGCAGGTCACTTTGACTTGCGCCGATTTCCACCTTTACTCTCGACACTGTGAAACCAGCAACGCTCATTTTTGACCTCGACGGCACAATCAGCGATCCATTCGAAGGTATTTCCAGGAGCATCAACTACGCACTCGAGTCTCAGGATTACAGTGCCGTGGACCCCGAACGCATTCGACCGATGATCGGGCCTCCGTTGACCGACATTTTCGAATTCCTGGTCGGGAACGTGCCGCACCGGCGCATGCAATCACTTGTCGACAAGTACCGCGAACGCTACGCGAGCATCGGTTTCACTGAAAATATTATCTATTCCGGCATGCCGGAGATTATCGCTGCGTTGTCGGCATCCGGATTTTTTCTCGGGGTTTGCACATCCAAGCGTGTCGACTACGCCTCCAGCATCGTCGATATGTTTGGCTTATCGGCTCATTTCGAATTTGTCAGTGGCGGCGACGTCGGCATCGACAAGACAGAGCAACTTGGGAAACTCGTGGCAAATGGCATCGATGCCGCTTCCTCAGCAATGATCGGGGATCGCGATCTCGACATCGTTGCTGCCAGGAATAACGGGCTGATCTCGGTCGGTGTGTCATGGGGTTTCGGTGGCAATAAGGAACTCGTTTCAGCAGCACCTGATCACCTTGTCCACTCCCCTGGCGAACTCCTGGAGTTATTCGAATGAACAACAAGATCGCAGCTACCTTGACGCTGATTTTCTGCGCACATGTCGCGCTTGCGGAGGATCAAAATTACACGGTCGAAGGATTGAAACAACCCGCTGATATCATTGTCGACGAATGGGGCGTTCCGCACATCTATGCGAACACACATTACGACGCATTCTTCGTGCAGGGATTCAACGCGGCTCGCGACCGGCTTTGGCAAATCGATACGTGGCGGCGACGCGGCCTTGGCCAGCTCTCCGAAGTATTTGGCGAGCAATATCTCGAGCAGGACCGTGCGAGCAGGCTGTTTCTCTACCGTGGCGATATGTTCCGGGAGTGGCTTGCCTACGGTTCAGATGCAAAGCGAATCGCGGAAGCATTCACCAGCGGCATTAACGCCTATATTGACCTCATCGACGATCATCCGGATTTGCTACCGCCCGAATTTCATTTGCTCAACTACCGACCGACCCGCTGGCAGCCTGAGGACGCCGTTCGTATCCGGAGCCACGGCCTCGCGATGAATGTCGAGAAAGAAGCCCTGCGCGCTCAAATTGTCTGCCTCGCTGATCTCGAAACAGCCACCTATTGGTCTGACCTGGAACCTGCATGGCAAACCAGAATTCCTGAGGGCCTCGATCCTTGCGTTGTCCCTGAAAACGTAATGGACACTTATACACTCGCGAGAGCGGCTGTTCGATTTACCGACCTTCCCCTCACACTCGCCGAAGCAAAAGCGCGAATTGCAGAGCCAGGCGTCGGCAGCAATAACTGGACAATCGGTCCGGGTCGCAGCGCAACCGGGCGGCCGATCCTGGCCAACGACCCACATCGAGCTCATTCGGTGCCTTCTTTGCGCTACATCACGCATCTCGTCGGGCCCGACCTGAACGTTATCGGTGCTGGAGAGCCTGCTCTGCCCGGCATATCGATCGGACACAACGACCGCATCGCCTTCGGCCTGACGATATTTGCGATCGACCAGTCCGACCTTTATGTCTACGAAAAAATGAATGGCAAATATCGCTATAAGGACGGCCTCGAAGAATTTCTTACCGTTGTCGAACCGGTCGCAATTCTCGGCAAAGACGCAACCGAGGTTCAGTTGAGATTTACGCGGCACGGTCCGGTTATTTATGAAACGGATACACACGCTTTTGCCGTCCGTGCAGGATGGATGGAGCCCGGCATGGCGCCATATTTCGGCAGCGTCGAATATATGCGTGCGAGGAACTGGCGCGAGTTTCTTGCGGCGTTGAATCGCTGGGGCTCGCCGCCCGAAAATCAGGTTTACGCTGATGTTGACGGCAATATTGGCTACAAACCGGCGGGACTGATACCGAGGCGAATGGGCTGGGACGGGCTGCTTCCGGTTCCCGGTGACGGTCGCTACGAATGGGACGGTTTTTTCGACATGGACGTGTTGCCGGTCGAATTCAATCCTGAGCGAGGATTCACGGGGTCGGCCAATTCGATGAATCTTCCTGACGACTACCCCATCAAGCGCTACCCGATTGGATTCGAATGGTCGGCAAGCTGGCGCTACGACCGCCTGTGGCAGGTATTGCAGGGGCAGCCAAGACACAGCCTGAATGACTCGGCTGCACTACAGCGGGATGATCGCTCACTATTGGCACTGGAGGCGATCAGGCGAATACCTGCGGACATCGACGGGCCGGGCGTGCAATTGCTACGCGACTGGAATGGCGAGCTGGCTTTAGATTCGCCAGCCGGCGCATTTTTCGCGGTGTGGTTTTACCAGCACCTCGTACCGATGCTCGCGAGAGTGTTACTGCCGGAGGCCCCGTACCTGGTCGACGGTATGGACTCACCAGGCGTATTGCGACTGATGGCGGAAGATCGATCGCATGATGCTATCGCTATGTCCCTGACGAGCGGATACGCCGCGGCGACAATACTGATGGGCGCGAATCCGTTGAAATGGCGCTGGGGCGACCTGCACCAGATGCGCTTCGAACATCCCCTGCTCCACCTGGCCGGCCCGGAGCTGGCCGAACAAATGCGCTATCCGGCATACCCGCGCGCAGGCAGCGGGAACACAACCAACGCCACGTGGGTGAGCCCCCGGGATTTCTCCGTGACGGGTGGCGCCTCGTATCGGCAGGTCATTGACGTCGGCAATTGGGATGCGGCGACAATGACCAATGCGCCCGGACAGTCTGGTGACCCGCGCTCGCCCTTCTACGGCAATCTGTTGCGCGGCTGGGCGGAAGAAGCGTCATTTCCGCTGCTATACAGCCGCGAAAAAGTGCTCGAACACGAGGTTTTCCGTATCAATTTGCGCCCAGCCCGGGAATAAATCGTTACAAAGCCGAATGGGGATACGAAATCGTGCCGGCCGGGCTAAAGTAGTGTTACGGTCAAGCAACAACGGCCAGGGAGGAGCGTATGAATATGTTTGTCGGCATAGTCGCAATCCTTATATTGCTTCTCCTTCTCATTTTTGTTCGCCGCCCGAAGTCCGGGAAAGAAGTCCGCCCGGTGCAACGTCGCCGCATCCCCACCAAGCCCGATGCCACTTATCACGCAGTCTCACTGAAATCCCTGCCAAGCGCCTGCGATGCTGCCAAAGCCATGGAAGGACAACGAGTCTTGTCCGCGGAGGCCCCACAAATACCGCTTCCTGACTGTGATGTGCCGACGTGCAAATGCCGATTTGTGCACTATAAGGATCGGCGCGCCGGGGATGACCGCAGAAACCCGTGGGGCTCCGGAATGGGCGCTGGCGGCACCGGGAATTACGAAGAAGAACAGCGAAAAAGTGGCGAACGGCGCGACGATCCTTCCGACGATATTTTCTAAGACCGGACAAAAAAGGCCACGGGATTTTCCCGTGACCCTGGTTTTGAACCCATTATCTGAATTAGTAGCTTACGTCGGCGATCGTTTCTTCGTACGCTGCCAACTGCTGTTCGTAGGTAGCTCGCTCCTCGATCAGCTCAACGATTTGCGCTTCCAGCTGGCCGGTACGCTCTGAAAGATCCTTCAACTCGGCCAACAACAGAATTCGATCTTCCGTCGTCGTCTCTCGAGCGATCAAAGCGAGCTCGGCTTCCGTGATGCGCGCCTCGGCATGCTCGAGCTCGGCCCGCTTCGCAGCGATTTGGTAGTTCGCCGAACTTACGCTCGCCTTGAGGTTGTAGAGCTGGTGGCCGGCATTGAACGCATCAACGAAATCTGGCTCCATATCACCCGGACAGACGCCGTTATAACGACCGCCATCTGCACCAATGTTAAATCCACGCGATGGCAGACAATATTCCCTCAGGCCCTCGCTGCGGCCGGCCTGGTAGGCGTCGAAATCCGGGGCCACCCCGTGCTTCGCACAAGCCTTACGATGGTTACCAAGCCGATCGGCGGTATAACCCTGTGCGCCATCTTCAAATCCAATCGTTCGCCAATCGCTCATGGCGCATTCGTCTGCGCTCATCGATGCGCATCCGCTCAGCCCGAGAACTACGGCGATACAGAAAATTCCTGCCAATCTGCTGTTCATTGTTCGCTCCAAAAAGAGATGCGTGACGGCATCAACATAACGGTTCCCGGCCAAGGTAGCAGTGCGATTCATCATTCGACTGTGACCCGCTTCACGTATCGTCCTCCCCGGACGCCAGACCAGTTGTGTCACGCGCTACGTAAAGGGGCGAGTGTGATGCAGATCACAGTGATCGGACGTCGGGGACGGCTAAATAGGGGTCTTCCCGAAAAGCGGCGCAGGACGACTTGCATATGGATTTGTCAGCAATAAGCGGCGCCACGGCCATCGCGCTGGCGAGCACAATTATTTTTCTGCTGGTTATCAAGTCCTGGGTGGTATTCGCAAAAACGACGGCGTCAACGCGGTTTCCGGAAAGCATTATGCTGGAACCCGCACAACGAATTCGCGACAAGCTTGTAAATTACAGCCACGAGCAATCTGTCTACCTCGTTTCCGTGCTTGTTTTTACGGTGGTCTTTTTCATCGTTTACCTGTTTCCACCGGCAGGACTGTTCGACGACGTTCCAAAATGGCAACTTCTTGTTATTCTGGCATTGCTTGGCACCACTGCAGCTTTTCTCGTCTACAAAATCGTGCAAATCGTCATAGTGAGGCGCAGGCTACTGTTCTGCCGTGACGCCAGTATGGCGACGGGGCATGCGCTTCAAAAAATTACGGCTAATCAGAACAGGGTCTTTCATGATGTGCCCAGTGCCGCAGGGACGATCGACAATGTCGTTGTTGGATTGCACGGCATATACACGGTCAGCGTCATTGCGCGAAAATGCGGCAAAGATGATCGTGCCGCGCTGAAAGGAGATCGATTGTCCTTCGGTGACAAACAGGCCGTTTCCGTCAAGCGAAGCGCCACAAAATCTCAACAGCTCGCTAAAGAGATTCGTAAAGTGACGGGCCACGACATTCGCGTTCGTCCCGTCATCGCCATTCCGGGATGGGAGATCGAGTCACAACAGAGTAGCGAATTTCTCGTCGTTAATGAACGAAACCTGGCCATGCTGACCGGCTGGAAAGATCAAGAAGATTACCTGATGAATGAAGACGTTGAGGCGGTGCAAAAACTCCTCACAAAGCGTTGCACCCGTTTCGGGCGAAAGTAAATGTTCAGCGCGTGACAGCCTCAAGCTGTTGGCTTGCTTCCGTAAACTGCGTTCGCGCTTTCCCAAGATACGTTCTTGCCTCATTGTCATAGCCATCTGCCGAGGCTGACCAGACACGGTTGACGTATCGTTCACCTGTGGCGAAGTTACTCATGATGTCTGCGTAGGTTTGCAAACTAAACAGGTGGATCATGCTTTCACGAGCATCGGCAAATCGCCGCAAATCGTCTCGCAACCGCGTATCGATTTCATCGCGTAAATTGTCAATCGACACCGGGTTTCCGGTATTGATTAACTCATCGAGATTGCTGACGATGTTCGACAGCGACTCGGTCAATTCAGTGCGATTTGCCGCCAATACTTTTTCCGAGGTTGCCTGGCCGCTCGCGTCCCGCTTGATGAGAATGACGCCCACGATTGACGCAAGCGCAGCTGGAACGAAATAGGACCAATTGGTTACCTCGATATCCAGCGCTGTCGAATAAGCTCCGGCCAGAAATCCCGCGATGAGCAAAATGAATCCAAACATTTTCATATCGTCATCCTGCCTTTACGCTGCTGATGCAACGATGTAGATCGCATGCCCGACGCCGACGAGCGCCTCGCCAACGATGAGCCCGGCGGCAATGGGTATGCCGGTGTCTTCACTCCAGGACTCTCCCTTGTATCGATCGGCAAGTTCACGTCCGAGCGTTCCGAGCGAATAGGTGAGTACGATGTTGAATGGAAGATAAAAACCGAGTCCGACCGTAATACCCAGCCCGCCAATAACGGCGGATAGAATGCCGCCTAATACCGCACCAGCCGCATATTTCTCGACGGGAACATCTCCACCAAGTATACCGTTCACCATGCTTGCTAACGCCTGGCCCTGGGGTGCCGGAAGCGCCTCACTGCCGAGCGTCATTGCCTCATTCAACACAAAGATCAGGCCAATAACGATAATTGGTCCGAGCCAGGCACCCATGAACTGCCCCATTTGCTGCATTCGAGGCGTAGCGCCAACGAGGTAACCGGTTTTCAGATCCAGCATCAGGTCGGTAGCCTGCGACATGGCGACACAGGTTGCCGCACCGACCATCACTGCGGCAACAATCGAATCGCCCCGCTCCATTCCCGATGTCATGATGATCAACAAAGTAATGCCGATAAGCGTCATGCCCGACAACGGCGACCAGTTTGTTCTGCCAATGGCTTCTGAAAGAATGATGCCCGACATCCAGATCCAGAGTGTTCCCAACATCGCCATTCCGATGCCGCGTATGATGCCAACGGACTCAACCGACGTTATCGCGATAATTGTGAGAACAATTGAAGCCCCAATGATTGCGAAGTAAAGAAGCCTGATAGGCATCTCGTCGCTCGATGCACCCTTGGCAACTTTCGAGGCATTTTGCATGGATGACACAGTGCTGATTATCAACGGCAATGCGAGCGCGACGCCCATCATCGCGCCACCAATCAGCATGCCGATTCCAAGTGGGCGGTATAACAAGAGCCGTAGTGGGCCAGGATCGCTGATGACAACACCAGCGGCATCCAGCGGGAAGGAGCCGGTCATTGACAGCATCGGCGACAGGAACCAGTAAGCAACAAATCCGCCGATAATAAATGCGACACCACCGCGTCCGGCAATAAAGCCAACGCCGATGGTCATCAGCGACAAATACCAGATGCCATTCATGTAGCCGGGCAGCCCGATCAAAGTGCCAACATCCCAGTTTTCAAAGCCGGTAATTTTGGAGGTCAAATGCACACCGGCGCTCACCGCCGCAGCCGCCAGCAATACAATCGCTTTTTGCACGCCGGCACCCGGCGATTTCAGGATGGTCGCGACTGCCACACCACCCGGATAGGTCAGCCGCTCGAAATCGATCATGTGTTTGCGTAGTGGCACGATGAATGCGATGCCCAGGAACGCGCCTGCGATACAACCGAATGTCATCAGAACCGGGTCGAAGTGATCGCCGTATCCCAATATGAATATTGCCGGAACTGAAAACATCATTCCCGATGACGCGCCGTTGACGCCACTCGCGATCGTTTGCACGATGTTGTTTTCGATGATGCTCTTGCGTCTCAGCATGCCGCGCAAAATACCGAAGCCGAGAATTGCAGCTAGCTCGGAACCCTCGATTGAAAAGCCAAGTATGAGCGCTGCATAACCGATCGAGATTGCAATGATGACGCCAAGAATCCAGCCGACAATCACGGCGGTCCAGGTAAGCTCCGGGTATGCCCGGCCGGTAACGGGAGAAACCGTGACGGCCGCATTCATGCTGATCCCCTTGCGACTAACTGGCGACGATTTTTATACATTGTTTTGCGTCTCCGTTTTTTGTGCCGGAAGCCTATCATAATGGCTCGAGTCGCGCCGGCAGCTGCTCATTGTCAAGTACGTCGTTAAGTTCGTCCGCCAGGGCCGCGCACGATGACACAGCAGAAGTCCAAACCTTCCTCCTGAGTTCCGGCGACATGGTTTCGAAATCAGTACGGTCCGGTATCTTTTTGTTCGGCAGGCGTTCGATAAATTCTGCCGAAGGGCAAATCAACAATGTTCGATCGATATTCCCGGCCGCAGGCTGCCGCCAGGGTAGCTTTTTGTCGAACCACCCCGGTATCAAACCACTGTGGAAATGCGGAAACAGTGTCAACTTGCCTTCCACACTGGTCGGCAGGTCAAGGTGATAATCGATGATGCCCCCATCGCGATAGACTCCGGGCGGTGCCCCGTCGATGTTTCGAACTCCGTTCAACACCAATGGAATTGCCCCGGATGCCAAAACGGCATCGGCGTAGTTCCTCTCCGTCATCGCGATGCGCTCCAGGGGAAAACCGCGAACGTTGAAAAATGGCGGCAGGTCTCGGGTATCGTAGAACAAGCTGCGTTTGAAAAAAGCACCGAGGGATTTCCGACTGACGATATTCGCCGTTGCGGCAAGCAGCAGACTGCCGGCGAGGACCGGACGAAGTTCACTGGCAGAAAGAAAACGGCTACGGACCGTCATTACGTGTGTACGTAATACGGGGTTTGAAATAATTTCCCTCGTACCGTGTTCGCCCAGGACCTCGGCAATCATTTCGCGACCTTTGTCGCTGATTTCATCGATATCCGGACTCTCACTGTAGCGCTGATCGAGATAGGCGCGCTCGAATCGATCGAGCGCATCCAAAGGCGATGCTTGTGCGTAACAGGAGAAGCGCCAGGCTCCAATCGATGAACCAATTAGATGTACCGGGCCGGCGAGTGCCGGAAGAATTCGATGAATGATTACCCGGTCAAGCTGACTCAGAACCAGCCATTTCGCACCACCGGATGCCCCGGCAATCGTCCCGATCTGTTCTGGTCTGAAACCGTCACTGCAGATCTGTTTGATGGCGCCGGGACCGGCCTTAAATTGCAACGCTTTCATTTTCAATGAATCGGTTCTGCTGGCAATCGGCAGGTCTTTGATCCGGAAAAATCACCGTTAACCAAATATCAATTGGATTCTTCAGCCAGGCCTGGAAAACAATGATCAGCCAAAAGGATGTCGTTTAATAATGGTCTGCTCTCTATCCGGGCCAGTAGAAATGATGTCAATCGGAGTTTCGACCAGCTCCTCGATTCTCGCCAGGTAACTCTGCGCGTTCACCGGCAGTTCATCATAATCAGTCACACCCATCGTCGACTCTGACCAGCCTGGCATGTCTTCATATACCGGCTGACAGTCGGCGAACCGATCGACGACGATCGGCAACCCACTGATGCGTTCCCCATCGATTTCGTAGCCGACGCAAATGCGGACCGTCTCGATGCCGTCAAGCACGTCCAGTTTGGTCACACACAAGCCGGACACGCTGCTGTTAATTATTGAACGACGCAGCGCGACTGCATCGAACCAGCCACATCGTCTTGGACGTCCGGTTGTTGCCCCAAATTCAGCACCGACCGATCCCAGGTGAGCACCCATATCGTCTAACAATTCTGTCGGGAACGGCCCGGCACCGACCCGCGTTGTATAGGCTTTTACAATCCCGAGGATGTAATCGAGATTCCGCGGACCCACGCCAGTGCCGGTGCTCGCCGAGGCGGCCACAGTATTTGAAGAGGTAACGAACGGGTATGTACCGTGATCGATATCGAGGAATGTTCCCTGCGCTCCTTCACACAATATACTTTTGTCACTCTCTGCCGAGTCCTGGTGGCTCTGGCTGGATG
>CAYNMF010000051.1:0-13291 GCA_964398325.1 uncultured Chromatiaceae bacterium
GCCAAGGACGGCGGCCCCGAGCCCACAGGGATGTGTTCACGGCGCGTCTCCGAGCGGACCGGTGACGGAAAAAACCGTACCGGGAAAGCATCTAAACTTACTCAAATCCCCCAAAACGCAAAAAGTGCGCAGTCTGATCGGCCACCTTGCCCGAAAACACCAGTCCAAAGTGATTGACCGACAGAACAAGATGATCGGTAATGCCCGGCAAGCGCGTCTCTCGCACCGTCACAACACCATCGTGCGGTGACTCGAGTTTACCGACGATCGCGCCCAGCCCGAGCCCGACAGAACCGGCAATAACGCCGATCTCCCGATCACCGTCGACCGAGATCAGCGGTTGCCTGAATACACCGTCACGCAAGGTACGGCCCAGAATCCTGCGCCCCAGGCCCCAGTGCATCAGGTGCCGTGCCGCTCTCGAATCGACGAGCGGTGAACCCAGGCAGACAATGCGCCCGACCCGCTCGGTTGGAAACAGGTTAAGCATCTGCAGAACCAGTACACCGCCGAGACTGTGACCGACAAGGTGCACGGTATCAGCATCGATCTCGTCAATACGCCGACGGAGCCGGCGCGCATTTTCCGGCAAAGCCCGGGACACCGAGCGATAGGAAAAAGTCAGCGCCGGATACTCACACCGCGATACGAGGCGACTGCGCAACACACCCATTTCAAGGCCGTTCATCCACAATCCGTGGACGATGAGAACAGCCGAAGACGACCGACTCAGGCCGGTTTCTCGACGTTGCGCAAACGGATGCCGGTTTCGCGCAATTGCTCACGTGATACGGGACCCGGCGCTTCGGTGAGCAGGCAGCTGGCGGTCTGTGTTTTTGGAAATGCAATCACATCGCGGATGCTCTGCGCGCCGGTCATCAGCATCACGAGCCGGTCGAGGCCGAAGGCGATTCCGCCATGCGGCGGGCACCCATATTGCAACGCCGTGAGCAGAAATCCGAATTTATTTTCTGCCTCTTCCGCGGAGATCCCCAGTGTCCGGAACACCGCCTGCTGCATATCCCGGGAATGAATGCGGATTGAACCGCCCCCGATCTCCGAGCCGTTTAAAACCATATCGTAAGCGCGCGACAAGGCATTGCCCGGATCGGCCTCGAGTGCATCAGCCGAATCGACGCTCGGCGCCGTAAACGGGTGATGCAGTGCGCTGAAGCGATTCGCCTTGTCATCCCATTCGAACATCGGGAAATCAACAACCCACAGTGGTCGCCAGTCACCCTCGATCAGGCCAAGATCTTTACCGAGCTGGACGCGCAGCGCGCCGAGCGCATCGTTGACAACGGTGGCCTTGTCGGCACCAAAAAACACGAGGTCGCCATCGGCCAGGGCCAGGCGTGAGACGATGCCCGTGACGGTCTCGTCCGGTAAAAACTTCAGAATCGGCGACTGCAGACCATCACGACCCCCGGCGACGGAATTCACCTTGATATAGGCAAGCCCCTTCGCGCCGTACCGACCGACATATTCGGTATAGGTGTCGATTTGTTTGCGTGTCATGCTGCCACCGCCGGGCACTTTCAGAGCCGCAACCCTGCCCTGGGTGTCGGCAGCCGGGCCGGCGAATACCTTGAACTCGACACCGGCCATCAGGTCGCTGACTTCGACCAGTTCAAGCGGA
This sequence comes from uncultured Chromatiaceae bacterium, assembly GCA_964398325.1. Classification (GTDB taxonomy): domain Bacteria; phylum Pseudomonadota; class Gammaproteobacteria; order Steroidobacterales; genus SMWD01. The sequence goes on from CAYNMF010000051.1 coordinate 1,640, forward strand.
ATGCGCAGATCCGGGCGATCGTTGCCAAAGCGATCCATGCATTCAGCATAGGTCATGTGCGGGAACGGATCCGGCAGCTTTACGTTCAGCACGGTCTGAAACAAGTCGCGAATCAGCGACTCCATCAGGCTCATGATGTCGCTTTCGTCTATGAACGACATCTCGACATCGAGCTGCGTAAATTCGGGTTGCCGGTCGGCACGCAGGTCCTCGTCGCGGAAACATCTGGCGATCTGGTAGTAACGATCAAAGCCGGACACCATCAATAGCTGCTTGAACAACTGCGGAGACTGCGGCAGGGCGAAAAACGCGCCGGGATGTGTACGGCTGGGCACGATGTAATCGCGCGCACCTTCCGGCGTTGCCCGCGTCAGAACCGGCGTTTCAATATCGATAAACCCGTTGGCGTCCATAAACCGACGCAATGACTGTGTGACACGATGTCGCAGCCGAAGTCGTGCGGCTACCTCATCACGACGCAAATCGAGATAACGGTAGCGCAGGCGAATATCTTCATGTGCATTCTCGTCGTGATGAAAAGGCGGCGTTTCCGACTCATTTAAGACCTCAAGGCCCGAAGCAAGAACTTCGATCTCGCCGGTGGGCAGGTTCGGGTTGACCGTCCCTTCCGGTCGTGGACGAACCGTACCGCTAACCTGCAAAACATATTCACCGCGAATATGTTCGGCCTGGGTGAAGATATCCGGAGTATCCGGATCGAAAACGATCTGCAGCAGTCCTTCCCGATCGCGCAGATCGATGAAGATCACACCACCGTGATCCCGGCGTCGATGGACCCAGCCGGTAACCTCGACGACCTGACCGACAGCCTCAGCATTGATTTGTCCACAGTAATGGGTTCGCATTGATTGAGACCTGCACCAGCCGGATAGATTAGGGGCGCAGGATGATAACCGGAATTTGCGCTCTCGTCGCCCCGACCGGACCCCGGATCATCCGGTCGGCAGCTTGCCAGAGGCGTAAATAGCCCGAATCAGGTTGCCGATGCGTTGTCGCCCGCTTCAACCGCGTGCTGTTTACGAACCCATTCGGGTACGACAACACCCAGAGAAACAATCATTTTCAACGCCGATTCAACATCCATATCCAGCTCTATCGTCTCACTGGACGGCACCATGAGGATGAATCCCGATGTCGGGTTCGGCGTCGTGGGTACAAAAACGCAAATAACGTCCGCCTCGGTACGCTCCTGAATTTCGGCCAGTTCCGTGGAGGTCTGAAAACAAAGGCTGTAGACACCCTTGCGCGGATACTCGATGAGCAGCACCTTTTTGAAGGCCTGGCTCTGGTTGGTAAATAAAACCTCGGCAAAGTTTTTAGCCGCCGAATATATCGATCGGACCAGCGGAATCCGGTTCAACAGGCGCTCGGACAGGCTGACCAGCCGTTTGCCGATAAAGTTGGCAACGAGCATCCCGGTCAGCAGCAACACGATGATCGACAACACGATACCGAGGCCCGGAATATTCATTCCGAGCAGGTTCTCGGGCCTGAAAGCCGGTGGCAGCAGCAGCAATGTCCGATCCATGAGCCCGACCACAAGCTTCAGGACAAACAAGGTAAACCCGATCGGTATCCAGACCAGCAAACCAGCAATGAGATAACGGCGAAAATGCATAAGATTGATTATATTCGTTACATGAACTGTTCGTCAGTCAGCCTTGGTGGCGCCTGATGACCCCGATTTGGATATGGAGTCGACTTTGCCGGCCTTTGACGGACTCGCATCGGCCGGTTTCTTGTCCTTCTTGCTCTTTTTCGATGCATCGGACGAGTCACCTGCCAGGTTACGCTGATTATCTTTTTTGAAGTCGGTCTCGTACCAACCGCCGCCCTTGAGGCGAAAATTGGGTGCCGACAACAGCTTCTTCAATTCAGGCTTGCCGCATTCCGGGCAATTCACAAGAGGGGCCGCGCCCATCTTTTGTAATACGTCGAAAACATGCCCGCAAGACTTGCAAGCGTACTCATAGATCGGCATCGAAAACTCCGCAAAAAATTATTTACAACGACGGGACAAGGCCCGTAAATACCCGCAGGAGCGGCTTCCAGCCGCGATGGCGTTATTGCCGAAACCCCTCCGCGGCTGGAAGCTGCTCCTGCCAACGTTTGTACGGTATATAACTAGGCCGCAGCCTGGGTCTTTACTCGCAGCACGATCGCATTATCCTCGACATCGACCGTTACCGTGTCACCCGGAACGACGCTGCCTTGCAGGATCTCCTCAGCCAGCGGGTTCTCGACACGCTGCTGAATCGCCCGCTTCAGCGGTCGGGCTCCATAGACGGGATCGTAACCGGCTTCGGCCAGCTTGGCCACAGCCGCGGCGGTCAACTCAAGTCCCATCTCACGCTCAGCCAGTCGTCGGGTCAAAAATTGCAGCTGAATCTCGACGATCTCACCAATTTGTGCCTGCGTCAGCGGATGGAACACCACCATGTCATCTACCCGGTTCAGGAACTCGGGCCTGAAATGCCGACCCACAACCTCAAGAACCGCGGTCTTGATTGCGCCGTAATTCTCGTCCCCGGCCAATTCCTGGATGCGTTCCGAACCGAGGTTCGATGTCATGATAACGACGGTATTGCGAAAATCGACTGTACGGCCATGACCATCGGTCAACCGCCCGTCATCGAGAACCTGCAGCAAAATATTGAAAACGTCAGGGTGCGCTTTCTCGACTTCATCGAGCAGCACGACCGAATAGGGCCGACGACGGACTGATTCGGTCAGGTATCCACCCTCCTCGTAGCCGATATAGCCCGGCGGTGCGCCAATCAGCCTGGCGACCGAATGCTTCTCCATGAATTCGGACATGTCGATCCGGATCAACGATTCCTCGGTGTCGAATAAAAATTGTGCGAGTGCCTTCGTCAACTCGGTCTTGCCGACACCGGTCGGCCCGAGAAACAGGAACGAGCCATTCGGTCGGTTCGGATCAGCCAACCCGGCCCTTGAACGACGAATAGCATTCGACACGGCCGTGACGGCTTCATCCTGACCGACCACGCGCGCATGCAGTTCATCTTCCATGCGCAGCAACTTGTCTTGCTCACCTTCCAGCATCTTGCCTACCGGAATGCCGGTCCACTTTGACACAACCTCGGCAACTTCTTCTTCAGTCACCCGATTGCGCAATAGCTGGTTGTCCTGCTGCTCGTGTTCACCCGCCTCTTTGAGCTGACGCTCGAGTTCCGGAATTCGTCCGTACTGCAACTCCGACATACGCTGCAGGTCCTGTGCACGATGCGCCGTTTCCAGTTCGACGCGGGCGCGTTCAAGCTCTTCCTTGATATGCGTCGTCCCCTGCATGGCCGCTTTCTCACCCTTCCAGATCTCGTCGAGATCCGCGAACTCCACCTCCAGGTCGGCCAGTTGCGTCTCAAGAACGGCCAGGCGCTTCTTTGATGCGTCGTCAGATTCCTTGTTCAAGGCTTCACGTTCAATTTTCAGCTGGATAATGCGCCGCTCGAGACGGTCCATCGCCTCGGGCTTCGAGTCAATCTCCATCCGGATACGTGAACCCGCTTCATCGATCAGATCAATCGCCTTATCGGGAAGCTGCCGGTCGGAGATATACCGGTGCGACAGTGTCGCTGCGGCAACGATCGCCGGATCGGTAATCTCGACGCCGTGGTGTACTTCGTAGCGTTCCTTCAGGCCGCGCAAAATCGCGATCGTATCTTCGACTGTCGGCTCGTCGATCAGCACCTTCTGGAAACGCCGCTCCAGCGCCGCATCCTTTTCTATATTTTCCCGGTACTCGTCGAGCGTGGTCGCACCCACGCAATGCAATTCGCCGCGGGCCAGCGCCGGTTTGAGCATGTTACCGGCATCCATCGAACCTTCGGCCTTGCCGGCGCCAACCATCGTGTGTATCTCGTCGATGAACAGGATGACCTGCCCTTCCTGGCTGGACAAATCCTTGAGAACGGCCTTGAGACGTTCCTCAAACTCGCCTCGAAACTTCGCACCGGCGATCAGTGCGCCAAGGTCGAGACTCAGTATTCGTTTTTTGCGGATGCCTTCGGGTACTTCGCCATTGACAATTCGTTGCGCGAGCCCCTCGACAATCGCGGTCTTGCCGACGCCGGGCTCACCAATCAGCACCGGGTTATTCTTTGTTCGTCGCTGTAAGATCTGGATCGTGCGCCGGATCTCATCGTCCCGTCCAATGATCGGGTCGAGCTTGCCCTGCTCCGCCTGTTCGGTCAGATCAATCGTGTACTTTTCCAGAGCCTGGCGTGTGTCTTCGGCATTCGGATCGTCGACCGACTGGCCGCCGCGCAGCTCATCGATAGCAGCATCAACAGCGCCACGCACAACACCCGCCTCGGCAAGAATTTTGCCGATCGGGCTTTTCTCATCGCAGGCTGCGAGCACGAACAACTCACTCGAAATAAACTGGTCGGACCTATCCTGCGACAGTTTGTCGCAAACGTTCAGCAATCGGCTGAGATCATTCGATACATGCACTTCGCCAGCCGCACCTTCAACCTGTGCCAGCTGATCGAGCGCCTCGCCAAGACGTGATCGCAACAGGTTGACGTTGCCGCCCGCCTTTGTCAGCAGGTGACGAACCGTACCGCCCTGCTGATCGAGCAGTGCCAGCATCAGATGCACGGGCTCCATGAACTGGTGCCCGCGCCCCACGGCCAGGGACTGCGCGTCACCCAGCGCGAGCTGAAATTTACTGGTCAGTTTGTCTTGCCGCATCAGGTCAGTACTCCCTTCTCATTCAATACCAGAGCCGATCGCTTCAAATATTGGGCCGTACGGCCGGAATTCAACACAATAATAGGGCTAATCCAGCCATATCAGCGTTGCCTGACGACCGCAGACGTCGTCACGACGATACGAGAAAAACCTTTCAGGTGCCGAGCAGGTACACAAATCACCGCCAAAAATCGCATCGACCCCGCAGGCGGCAAGGCGTAGCCGGGCCAGCGCATACAGGTCCAATTGCCAGTGCTCCTGATCTGTCTGTATCAATGCCGAACGGTCATCATCTCGTAGCGCCCCGGCAACGGCGACATCGATCTCATACGCGTCAGGACCAATCGCCGGACCGAACCACGCGATCAGTTTATCGGACGTGATGCCACGTGCGGCAAACGCGCCAACCGTATTTTCAAGTATGCCGGCAACCAGACCGCGCCATCCGCCATGCACAGCAGCGACACACCCGCCGTCATGATCGGTAAACAGCACAGGAAGACAATCGGCCGTCATGATCGCGCAGACCGTTCCTGCCGAAGCTGTGATTGACGCATCGGCACAGATCGAATCATTGTCCGAAATCGATTCGGCAGCAACGACCGATACGCCATGCACCTGGTTGAGCCAGTGAGGTGTTTCTTTTATGTTCAGCGCATAATTGAGTACCCTGCGATTTTGCTCAACGGCATTCGGATCGTCACCGACATGCAAGCCGAGATTTAACGACGAGTAGGGTCCGCTGCTGCAGCCTCCGACCCGGGTCGTACTGACGGCATGTACATGTGCCGGTACCGGCCAGTCCGGCCGAATCAATTCGATATCGGCTGTGGCCATTGCATTCGATCCCATTCGGCGGCGTCACGGCAGCTCCCTGCATCATCGGCAAGTACCGATAACAAATTTGCGAAGTCCCGGGGCAATGGTGCGCGGCACTCCACCGTTTCGCCGGAAAGCGGATGTCGGAATGCAAGCCTGCTCGCATGCAGGGCCTGGCGGGAAAAACTGTGCAGAACCTCCTCGAGCGCCGGTGACGTACCCGCCGGAATTTTCAATCGTCCGCCATAAGTCTGATCACCCACGAGCGCATGGCGAACATGCGCCATATGCACGCGTATCTGATGCGTGCGCCCTGTCTCGAGACGTAAGGCAAGAAAAGTATGTGCCGCGAACCGGGCAAGGACACGGTAGTGAGTGACGGCCGGTTTACCCTTGTCTGTCACGGCCATTTTCGTACGCTGCGTCGCGTGACGCCCGATGGGTGCTTCAACGTGTCCGCCTGCCGTCACCCGTCCCGTACAAACCGCCCGATATTCGCGGGTGATGGCACGATCCTGCAGATCACGGACCAGTTGTGTATGCGCCGGCAGCGTTTTCGCTACGAGCAACAAGCCGCTCGTATCCTTATCCAGACGATGCAGGATACCGCTGCGTGGCAGGTTCGCGAGATCGGGAGCATGGTGTAACAACCCATTGAGTAACGTGCCGGTTGGATGACCGGCACCCGGATGTACGACGAGTCCGGCCGGCTTGTCGATCACCAGCACCTGGTCGTCTTCGAATACTAACTTGAGGCTGATCGGTTCAGGCTGCGACTTTTCCTGCACCTGAATCACAATGTTGACATCGATGCATTGACCCGCCTGAACCTTGGTACGCGGTGACACGAGCCCGCCATCGACAGTCACCTCCCCGTCCAGAATCCAGGCCTTCAGGCGCGAGCGGGAATAATCCGGCAATAAAACCGCCAACGCCTGATCGAGGCGTTTACCCGCAAGGTCCTCGGGAATTGTCAGATTGTGTCGCGTAGTTTTCATTCGCACCAGAAATCAGAGTAAAAATTGGTGTCTGACACCAATTGCCGCCAACCGCCATAATGTAAAGAAAAAATGGGTGCCTGACACCACTGGTGTTCCATTAACCTGCACTTTGTCTCCGGCCGCCCGGAGTTGTGCGCGCCAAGTTTACGGTATACTCCCGCCCTTCGCGCACTACCTGTCCGGTCATCTTGAGTATTCTGAACATTGGAATCTTCGCCTCCTCGCCCGGTGCCATACGTGGCTCATCGTGGCGGCTTGCGCTTGCCTGCCTGCTCGCACTCCTTGCGGTCGGCTGTGGCAAGAACACGCGCGATTTACAATCCGGCGCCGATGAATTGTTCTCACGCGGCACCAAGTCAATGCACTCGGGCAATTTTCGCAATGCGATTGGTTACTACGAAGGTCTGGAGGCGCGTTACCCGTTCAGCAACCAGGCCAAACAGGCCCAGCTAAACCTGATTTACTGCTACTACAGAAACGGTGATTCGGAATCGACAATTGATGCAGCCACACAGTTTGAACGCGAGAATCCGACCCATGCACGCGTCGATTACGCCCTGTATATGCGTGGCCTGGCAAATTTTTCCCCTCAGCACAGCCTGTTCCATCGTCTTTTCGGCCTTGATCTGGCAAAACGGCCACCGGTCAATGCCCGGGAATCTTTTTCCTCTTTCTCTCGATTGCTGCAGAGATACCCGGACAGTATTTACGCAATCGATGCCCGACAACGCCTGATTTTTTTGCGCAACCGCCTGGCCAAACACGAAAACTACGTCGCCGACTATTACTTCAGGCGTGGTGCTTATGTCGCCGCGCTGAACCGCGCAAAGTACACATTGGATACATATGACGGCGCACCGGCCGTCGCCGATTCTTTATACATTATGGTTGGCGCCTACGAAAAACTCGGTATGCAGGACCTTGCCACCGAAACACGCCAGGTGCTGATCGATAATTATCCGGATGCTGCCAAACCTAAGACCGTCAAGAAGCGGTTCTTCTTTTTCTGATCACATCGGAGCTATCGATACCCTGATGTGATTGGATAACGCCAGTCACGCCCGAATGCACGAGCACTGATACGCACGCCCGGCGCAGCCTGACGACGCTTGTACTCATTCCGGCGCACAATCGTCACGATTCTTTCGACGACCTTGCGATCGAAGCCGCGGGCGACAATATCCTCACTCGAACAATCCTCAAGCATTAATGCATCGAGAATGGGATCGAGCACATCGTAGGGTGGCAAAAAATCCGAATCACGCTGATTCGGAGCCAGTTCAGCAGAAGGTTCGCGGGTAATAACACGCTCGGGAATCACCGCACCCAGTGAATTGCGATAGCGTGCGAGCCGGTAAATGAGTGTTTTCGTACAATCCTTGATCGGCGCAAAGCCGCCGTTCATATCGCCATACAAGGTTGCGTAGCCGACCGCCATTTCACTTTTATTTCCGGTTGCCAGCACCATGCGACCGGTCTTGTTTGAAATCGCCATCAACAACAAGCCCCGGCATCTGGACTGAATATTTTCTTCGGTCGTATCTTCAGGCAAGTGGGCAAATATTTCGGCCAACGTTTCATTTGTCACATTGACCATCGGATCAATCGGTAATACCTGGTAATCGACACCGAGCTGCCGGGCCTGCTCCCGGGCATCGGCAATGCTGATGTCAGATGTATATCGATACGGCATCATAACGGCCTGTACATCCCCTGCACCCAGCGCATCGACAGCCACTGCCAGTGTCAGCGCCGAATCAATTCCGCCGGATAGTCCGATCACGACACCCGGAAAACCATTTTTCCTGACATAGTCGTGTACGCCCATGACGAGCGCCGAATAGATACTCTCGTCGTCATCGGGCAACGGCACAATATCCCCGACAACCGGCCTGGCCACATCTTTGGGCACATCAAAGTCAGCAATAAACAGGTCATCGGCAAAATCAGGTGCGCGCATCGTCACCGTGCCGTCAGCATCGAAAACGCCCGATCCGCCGTCGAAGACCAGTTCATCCTGGCCGCCGACCATGTTGGCATAGACGATGGGTCGTCCGATCTCCCGACATCGCGTCTGTACAATAGACTCGCGTAAAGACTGTTTGCCGCGTTTGAATGGCGAACCGTGGATCGACACGATCAATTGTGCGCCGGCATCGGCCAACGACGCGCAGGGTTCCGGCTCCCAGATATCTTCACAAATCGCCAAACCGACTGATAGGCCGGCAACTTCGGCAACGACCGGTGCCTGGCCCGGCGAAAAGTAACGCTGCTCATCGAAGACGCTGTAGTTCGGCAGACAACGTTTGCGGCAGTTCGCGACTTGCTTGCCGCCTGCAAACAATGCCGCTGAATTGTAGATCGTGTCGCCCCGATATTCAGGATAACCGACGAGTACCGCAATTTTTGATGCGGGAGCCGATGTTGCCGACCTGATCTGTTCAAGCGCCGGCCCGATCCGGCGCCGCAACCCGGCCTGAAACAGCAAATCTTCCGGCGGATAGCCACAAATGGCCAGCTCGGGAAAAACAATCAGATCGGCTGAATGGCGATCACAGGCCTCAGTGACAGCCGCGCAGATACGCTCGACATTTCCCGGCACGTCGCCGACCACAAGATTCATCTGCGCCACTACGATTCTGAGTGTATTGGCCATTTAATTTTGGCTGTTAACCGAGTAGTTCGTGCATCGCGCTGCCGAGTTCTGCCGGTGACCGGACCGTCCTGACATTGGCCGCTTCGAGCGCCGCGTATTTTGCCGCTGCCGTGCCTTCGCCGCCGGAAATTATGGCACCGGCATGGCCCATGCGTTTACCCGGCGGCGCCGTCACGCCGGCGATATACGCTACGACCGGTTTAGTCACGTGTTCCTGTATGTAACGCGCAGCGGCTTCTTCATCCGTACCGCCGATTTCGCCCACCATGATAACGCCCTCGGTGGCCGGATCATGTTCGAACAACTCGAGACAATCGATGAAATTCATGCCGCGCACGGGATCGCCGCCGATGCCGATGCAGGTTGTCTGGCCCAGCCCGATGCAGGTTGTCTGGTACACCGCCTCATAAGTCAGGGTACCGGATCGCGAGATGATGCCGACCTTACCGGGCTGGTGAATGAATCCCGGCATAATGCCGATTTTGCATTCCCCCGGCGTAATGATGCCCGGGCAATTTGGCCCGATCAGACGACAATCATAGTCTTTCAGTACGGCCTTGACGCGCACCATGTCCAGAACCGGAATACCCTCGGTGATACAGACGATCAGTTCGATGCCTCCGTCTGCTGCTGCCAGGATCGCATCGGCTGCGAACGGTGCCGGGACGAAAATCATGCTGACCGTCGCGCCGGTTTCGGCGACCGCCGACACCACAGTATCGAACACCGGCACACCCAGATGTTGCTCACCGCCACGGCCCGGCGTCACGCCGGCGACGATCTGTGTACCGTACTCGATGCACTGCTCGGCATGAAACGAACCCTGACGACCCGTCAATCCCTGGCAGATGATGCGGGAATCCTTATTAATAAGAACGCTCATGTGTTCAATTTTCCTTTCATTGGCATTCCATTGACCTTCGGGCGAACTTTGGCCGCCCCTAAATGGTGCAAACTCAGCGTCAGGCCGCAGCTACAACTTTGCGGGCCGCATCGGTCAGATCGTCCGCAGCCATAATATCCAGGCCGCTATCGGCCAGCAGCGCCTTGCCGGCTTCGACGTTCGTCCCTTCCAGCCTGACAACAACCGGCACCGAGATGCCGATTTCACGTACGGCCTGAATAATGCCTTTGGCAATGTCGTCACAACGGACGATGCCACCAAAAATATTCACCAGAATCGCTGCGACGGCCGAGTTGGACAGAATAATCTTGAACGCGGCCGTGACCCGTTCAGGCGTTGCCCCGCCGCCGACATCCAGAAAATTGGCCGGCTCGCCGCCTTGCAGTTTGATCAGATCCATTGTTGCCATGGCAAGTCCGGCACCATTGACCATGCACGCGATGTTGCCGTCCAGCGACACATAGTTCAGGTCATGCTCGGCGGCCGAACGCTCCATCGGATCTTCCTGCGTCGGATCACGCTGAGCCTGCAGATCAGGTTGTCGAAACAGCGCGTTATCTTCGATATTGATTTTCGCATCGAGCGCTAAAAGATTGCCCTCAGTATTAACAATTAACGGGTTAATCTCGACGAGGCTCGCATCGGATGCGTCGAACAACCGATACAGATTTTGCACGAGCGGTATGAACTGCTTGAGCTGAGTGCTGTCAAGATCGAGCGCAAAACCGAGTTGGCGAGCCTGATACGGCTGCAGGCCTGCGGCCGGATGCACGGCAACCGAGATAATACGCTCGGGCGTGTTGGCGGCCACTTCTTCGATATCCATGCCGCCATCCTGCGACACCATGATCGCGATTCGTTCACGACCCCGATCGACGAGCATGCTCAGATATAATTCCCGTTCGATCTGACTGCCGGCCTCGACGAATACCTGGTTAATCGGCAGACCTTCGGCACCCGTCTGTTTTGTCGTCAGCCGCTGACCCAGCAGGGCCTTGGCCGCTGCAGCCACTTCCTCCGAACTGCGCGCCAGCTTGACCCCGCCGGCCTTGCCGCGACCACCCGCATGAACCTGTGCCTTGACGACCCAGAGATCACCGCCAAGACGCCCGGCCGCGGCCTCCGCCTGGGCCGGCGTCGACGCAACTTCACCTCGGGTCACGGGTACACCGTAACGGGCAAAAAGCTGCTTCGCCTGATATTCGTGAAGATTCATAGTCTAGTCCAAAGAAAACAACGGAGATTCCGCAGTCGCGTATTGTGATCGAATTGCACGGCAAGGCCAAGTAATGAACGTGGGGGGGGTGGAATTATTTTTATACGAGGGGGGTTGGCTGTTGTTCTTCCTTTGCGCTTTCCCCGGGCGGTTTTTCCCGGCTTGATGGGTCGGAAACGCGCCTGAATTCTCTCAGTTCTATTTGAGCGGGGGGAGAGGCGCTGAATGTTTCCGACCCATAAAGCCGGGAAAAAACCTGAACAGTCCCGTGGCGCCCGATTGATTGTTATCCCTGTGTCATGCAGTTATCTGAAAAGAC
>CAYNMF010000052.1:0-13056 GCA_964398325.1 uncultured Chromatiaceae bacterium
TGAAGGAATTTACCGAGAAGGCTTATCTCGATTATTCGATGTACGTCATTCTCGACCGTGCGCTGCCGCATATCGGCGACGGGTTGAAACCCGTACAGCGTCGGATTATCTATGCGATGAGCGAGCTTGGCCTTGCGGCAGGCGCCAAGCCCAAGAAATCGGCACGTACGGTGGGTGATGTCATCGGTAAATTCCACCCGCACGGTGATACGGCATGTTACGAAGCGATGGTGCATATGGCGCAGGAGTTTTCGTATCGATATCCCATTGTTGACGGGCAGGGCAACTGGGGCTCGTCCGACGATCCAAAATCATTCGCGGCCATGCGCTACACCGAATCACGGCTGACACCGTATGCCGATGTGCTGCTGTCCGAACTCGGACACGGTACGGTCGACTGGGGGCCGAACTTTGACGGCTCCCTGGACGAACCGCTGCTGCTGCCGGCACGGTTACCGAACCTGTTGCTCAACGGGACAACCGGCATTGCCGTCGGTATGTCAACGGATTTTCCGCCGCATAACATTAATGAGGTGGTCAGCGCTCTCGTACGTTTGCTTGAGGAACCCAAGACCACGCTCAATGCGTTATGCAAGCACATCAAAGGGCCTGATTATCCGACCGGCGGCGAAATTATCACGCCGAAGAGCGAACTGGTCGATATATACAAGACCGGTAACGGCACCTTGCGTGCCCGGGCGACATTTGAAATCGAGGACAGTGAAATCATCATCACCAGTCTTCCGCATCATGTGTCAGGCAGTCGGGTGCTCGAACAGATCGCAGCTCAGATGCAGGCAAAGAAGCTGCCGCTGGTCGCCGACCTGCGCGATGAGTCTGATCATGAAAACCCGACACGCCTGGTGATCGTGCCGAAGTCGAATCGTGTCGATATCGAGATCTTGATGGCACATCTGTTCGCGACGACCGATCTCGAAAAAACGATGCGTATTAATCTCAATGTCATCGGTCTGGATGGGCGACCCGGTGTCAGGAATCTGCGCGACCTGTTGGCCGAATGGCTGAAGTTTCGGACTGCGACCATCAAGCGTCGTTTGGCGCATCGGCTCGCCCGTGTAGAGGAGCGTCTGCACATCCTTGATGGCCGGTTGGCCGCATTTTTGAACATCGACAAAGTCATCAAAATTATCCGTACCGAAGACAAGCCGAAACCCGTGCTTATGAAACGGTTCAAGTTAAGCGAGATTCAGGCTGAAGACATTCTGAACATTCGTTTGCGCCAATTGGCCAAACTTGAAGAAATCAAGATCCGGGATGAGCAGGCTGTATTGAGTGCCGAACGAGATGAATTGAAAAAAATTCTGAAAAGCCGTGCCAGGCTCAGGAACCTGTTGCGTGATGAACTGCTTGCGGCAGCCGAGGAACATGGCGATGAGCGCCGGACGCTGATCGTTGAGCGTGCAGCGGCGCAGGCGCTTGCTGAAGAGGACCTGGTCGGTAGCGAGCCGGTTACCGTAATTTTGTCTCAGCGCGGTTGGGCGCGTGCGGCCAAGGGGCACGAAATCGATCCGATGAGTGTGAGCTACAAATCTGGTGATGGGTTTCTCGCCGCCGCATGCGGCATCAGCAATCAACAAGCGGTCTTTCTGGATTCAACGGGCCGTGCTTACAGTATTGCGGCACATTCTTTGCCTTCAGCCCGTGGGCAGGGTGAACCGCTGTCCGGTCGATTGAAACCTTCGGATGGTGCGACGTTTTGCGGCATCATGACCGGCGACCCTGCTTCACGATGGCTGGTTGCCTCCGATGCAGGTTACGGATTTTTTGTGCAACTCGAACAGCTTTATACGCGTAACCGTGCCGGCAAAGCCTGCCTGCGTGTTCCGGCCGGTGGAACGGTGGTAGCCCCGGCCCGATTCCCGCACGATGACTTTCCCGCCGAGGCCTGGGTTGCGGCAGTGAGTTCGCTGGGCCGGTTACTCGTATTTCCCGCAGACGAGTTACCGGAACTTGCACGGGGCAAAGGCAATAAAATTCTCGGCATTCCGTCTGCCAGGTACAAGTCCGGTGAGGAACGCATGATCGCTACGCAGGTTCTGGGCGCTGATGACGGTCTGCAGATCGTCAGCGGTGAACGTATGATGACGCTGAAATGGGAAGATCTCGGTCACTACGACGGTAACCGCGGACGCCGCGGGAATATGTTGCCAAGAGGCTGGCGAAAAGTAGACCGGGTATTGCGTTTACCTGCCGGGTAAAAGTAGATTGAATGACAATCGGATGAAGACAGCGAACTCGCTAGCGGTTCATGTTGCGAGTGAGAGTGTCAATGTCAATATCCTCTTCATCCTCGGCTCACTTTTCATCGAGCGCGCGACTGATCTCGCTGCGTTCGAGGATCTGACTTGCCGTAAATTCATCTTCGAAATCGCTTTCCAGCATTGACAGCGCTTCTTGCAGGGTCTCGGACAGGCTGTCTTCGTCGCTCGACGGCAATGCATCCAGCTCGCTTTCCAGCGTGGGTTCATTTGAAATTTCATCTACGGGTAATTCATCGTCAAATAACATGTCAGGCAGGCCGGAAGGCATCTCGGCCGTCGGATCAAAAATTTCGCCCTCGAATTCGGACGGCAGTTCTGCCGTCGGGTCGAAACCCTGTTCAGCTGTTCTTGCAGGCATTTCAGCCGTTGGTCCGCTGAAAGTGCCTGTTGCTGCTGTGTCGATACCGCCCGTCGGATCGAAAATGCCGTCATCGAGCTCGCCAAGTGTCGAGTCGTTTTCATCGAATAGCATTGCAAGCATTTCATCGTCAGATGTGGCTTGCGATTCGTCCAGGTTTTCGAATGTGTCGGAATCGGAATCTGGTGTTCCAATCTGTACCGTGGCTTCCGCTTCACTGGCTTCGACAATGTAGGTACTCTCGGCCGGACTGCTGATCGGCAGCGGTTCGGAATTTTCCTGTTGTATGTCAAAGGCCGACTCATCCATCGACGTGTCGAACGAGTCAGTGCCGTCAACCGTATCTTCATGATCACTGATCGACGATGCTCGGTAAGCCAGCGCACCTTTGGCATCTGCCGGTGTTCGACGACGGAACAGGCCAACGATGGCATCGATCAACTGACGTCGGAACGTCAATAGGCTGACCAGTACGCCGAGCAGTATGCCGACGAGGATTGCAAGTAACGGATTAACGGGTTCGGAAGGTTCGCTTTCGGTGGTCTTTGTAGTGACCGGAATCGGCTGGATCCCGGCATCGGCAGCGGGTATCGCCGTGTCGACGGAGTCGGCAACCACCGGTTGTTCATCCAGAAACGGCGTTATGATCGCTGTGTCTGGCGAATCTGAGGGGGATGTCAGGGTCGGTTGCACCGCATATGGCTGATAAGCTTCTTCGCTGAGGTCAGCCCCGGTATCTTTTGCGCTGTAAGGCGTAGAGGATTCGGATTGTTCAGGTTTCGGTTCGGTGACAAATACTTCCGGGCGGTTCATCGCAGCCGGGGCAGTAACCGGCGTCGGCACTGGTGCTGGAGCAGGTCGCTTGTCGCCTAATGAATCAGGCAGGGTTGTTGTTTGTTTGAGGTCTGTAACCGGAGCTTTTATCGATGAAATGGCCGTGTGGCCCGTCTCGAGTCCGGCGAGTTCAGCAACATCCGGTATGTTGATCAGTGAACCGAGTTTAATCAGGTTTGGATTATTGCGAATGAACGCCTGAGGATTCATCGAAAATATCAGGTTGGCGACGCTCCAGGTCGTATCCGGGGAGCGGCCGTCGATTCGCGCCGCGATTGTTGAGAGTGTGTCGCCCTCACTCACACGGTAGGGCTTACCGGCTGAAATCATGGTTCCGGAACGTTGCAAAGGCCGCGCAGTACGCTGGTTTGTTGCAGGTATCGGCGCCTGAGTGAGCGGCAGGGACGTTGTCGGCACAGCTGTTGCGGGCACTGCCGGCATATCGCCGCGGTGGGTTACTGGTGGAGCGACGGTCATGCCGGGCAGGTCAAGCATCAGTACATATTGGCGAACCAGAAGTGGAGTCCCGGGACAATTGATCAGCAACGATATTTCATACAATGGTTCGTGCAATGCATTGGTCGTAGTGACACGCAGGTTGTACGTGCCCGGTTGTGTGGCAGCCGGATTACTGACGCGCAGTTTGCCCGGCGCAGCGATGCCGCTGTTACCGCGGGTCGTTGCGACACAATCCTTTGGCATTGATTCGCCCGGTGCGAGCGTGACCGGAACCGTTGCATTGAGCGGTTGACCCAGTTGCGAGTTAACGTTTAGTTCACCCAGACCGACGGCGTTGACCGCGACCGGGTTAATGGCGAGTAGAGCCATACTGCTGTAGATCAGCGACTTGCGAAAGGGTCCGGGCCCTGAAACAGCTCTGTCGTCCGGTTCGGCTGTGCCCAGTATTTCCGCGATGCTTTGGCTCAGAGTCGATCTGCCTTGTGCCCGTCCCATAAAGCTGGTTCCTGGATAGCGCCTGTTTCTATATATGTGAATTACAAAAGATCATTTCCGGCCCAAGCCGTAAACCAAATGAGTCTCTTTTTTCCTGTGCCACGATCATCTAACAACAGGTTATGTCAAGACTGTGACTTGTTTCACCTTTCTAATGTCTCGCTGCCAACCCTCGTACACTCTGGGTATCTTCGAGAATGACACCCTGCATCTGAATGTAATTACCCTGAATCAGGCCAATCCCAAGTTGCCAGAGAGTCGCCATCGTGTTCGCATCTTCAATACGTTCGGCAATCGTTTTAATACCGAGATTACCGGCCGTCCGTGCAAGGTCACCGACTTTCTTCTGTGCTTCCGGCTCGCGGTGAAGCCCCTGCATCAGGCTGCCGTCGATCTTCATGTAATCCATCGGGACATGGTTTAGTACCTGGTACGAGTCACGACCATTTCCAAGGTGGTCGATCGCGAAACGGAACCCATCAGTACGCAATACTTCGGCAATCATTTTGGTCTGTTTCAGATAATGTGCCGCTACTTCCTCGGTAACCTGAAAACAGATCTGGGCCGGATTTACTTGTGAATTATTGATGCGTGACTTCAGCCAGTCACAAAGAGAGTCATCATTAATTGAATCTGCTGATAGTCGCAGGAAAACAAGCTCCGGATTTTTTGCCTGGCAAAAGGACAGTGACGCACCGATAACCCAGCGATCTACATTTTTGATCATGCCTGCTCGTTCAGCAGCAGGAATGAATTCACTGGCGAGGACGGCATCGCCGACCTCGTCGACCATCTGGACACGTGTATCGAAAATTCCATCGACTTCTTCTGTCAACCCGGTGATGGGTTGATGCATGAGCCGCAGCCGATTCTGCATCAATGCATTGCGCAGACGTGGAACCCATAGTGCATCTGAAATTCGTATGGCCTGTGTTGCGCTTGTATCAGCACTGAGGTGTACACGGTTACCCCCCGCATCACGGCCGGCGCGACAGGCTTTCTCCACCTCATTGAGCAGATCTGCCGTCGTTTGTTCGCTGTAATTGACTTCCACCAGGCCGATTGTGCATGTCAGCGATGTTGACTGGTTTTCGACCTCGAAGACGTGTTCGGAGATCTTTTTGCGCAGTTGTTCCGCCCATGTTTCGACATCTTTCATTGTGCCGCGTTCGAGCAGAGCAATAAACATCGTGCCGCCGAATCTTCCATACAGGTCCGGCGGCTGCATGAAGTCTCTGAGCATTTCAGCCATCTGCATTAATAATTTCTCAGTGGCAAGCATGCCGATATCATCGTGAACACGGGCAAAATTGTCTGGGCGAATGTAAACCATTGCCCGTTTGCCGCCCGATAGATTAATTTGCAGACGTTCTTCGACCTTGTCGATAAAGTAATGGCGGTGATAAAACCCAGTTACCGGATCCTTGAACAGCGCCTGTTCGAGGAATTGCTCTGGTGAGCTATCAGTGGGTTGGTCACCGGCGACGGTAATGCGCACCGCGGGGTCGCCTTCGATCGTAACCCGTTCGAGGTTTATTTCTACCGGAACTTCGGATCCGTCGGCGTGCAGGCCATTCATCTTCAGCGGTGCGCCATCCCATTTCTGCTTCAGGCATGCAACAAGCGCACCTTTGATCATTTGCTGGTCAGATTCCGTACAGCAATCCATAAACGGTATGTCGATGAGTGCCTGTGAATTGCTGTAACCGAATAATTCTGCCCAATGCGGGTTGCTTGCGACAATGATGCCTTCCTGTATGTCAGCGATGGCCTCGGCCGAACCTTGCATCAGGGTTTTCAGTTCTTTTCGGTATTGTTTGGCTGATGAGACGACACCGGCAAGCGCTACCTTGAGCCTGAATGCAGCGAGCTCGCGATTGACGACAGCCTGAAATCGGTTTCGATGGGTCAGCGAGATAACATCGTGCGCTCCGGACCCCATGGCCTCGGCAATGGTCTGTTCATCAATTCTGCTGCGAACGAGCAGCAGTGGTGGATTCGGGTTTTTCTTGCTGAGCAGATCGACGATTGTAGTGAGCTCATCGGGTCTCTCATCAGCAAAATAAATGACCAATTCGGGTTGCAGATTCTTGAGTACTTCGTCGAGTTCGTTCAGCTTGCCGACTCGCGAACAATGCACCGGGTGTCCGGCCTGCCGGAGAATATTATTGACCGCTGAAAGATTGTCGTCCTGTCGGGAATATATGACGAGCGGTACACCAACTGAATCACGCAAAGCGGACATCCTTGTGCAGTAACTTTCGGAAACCGGTTCATGGCAATTGCTACCGGATGCCAAGGATTTTAGCGGGGTACAGCCGGGATTATGTGACCAGCGTCTGAGTTATGTGGTGGGGTTGATATTATGTACAGGCGTTGCCTGTATTATGTTTCGTGGCGGTGCGGTTTCATGTTTCGATCATCGGGAAGAACGATTTTTATTTTGTAACTATCCTTTTGAAAAGATGCTGTGCACTGGTCTCTTGGCGGTATCGCCGGGAATTTCTCTGACCAGCCGCGGTACGAGGTAGCCGGGTAATCGGTTTGCAACCGTATCGATGAGTTCAATTGCCCGTGCATCTTCCACATTGAAATGGGCGGCACCCGCGACGGGATCGAGTTGATGCAGGTAATAGGGCAAAACACCAATTTCAAACAGGCGTTCGCTGAGATTGGTGAGCACATCAACTGAATCATTGACTCCGCGCAATAATACGGATTGGTTGAGTACGATCGCACTATTGTCGGCAAGCGCGGCCATCGCAGTGGCAACGGAGTCGTCGATCTCCCTGGCGTGATTACAATGAATTACGATAATGACAGATTGCTGGCAGGCCGAGAGCAGATTGAGCAGCTGTGAATCTATACGTTCGGGCAGAACGACTGGTATGCGGGTATGAATGCGGATGCGCTTGATGTGCCTGATACACGTTAATGCGTCGAGAATCGTTTCAAGCTTATCGTTAGTCAGCGTTAATGGATCGCCACCGCTGAGAATGATTTCTTCGATGGTCGGGTCAGCTGCCAGTGCGTTGATGGCAGCCTTGAAATCACGGCGTGTCAGGGATTCGCTTGCGTACGGGTAGGCCCGCCGAAAGCAGTAGCGGCAATGGATCGCACAGGCACCGGTGACAATCATCAGGGCCCGACCCTGGTATTTCTGCAGTACACCCGGTGCAATTACACTGTCGAGGTCACCCACCGGGTCTGCTGTATAGCCATCGATCTGGCGTGATTCTTCAGCACTCGGGAGTACCTGGCGCAACAACGGGTCATCAGGATCCTTTGGCCGTATGCGATCTGCGAAGCCACGTGGTACGCGTAAAGGGAAATCCTGAGCGGTGATGGCATCGTTGGCATTGAGTTGCAACGCGGTCAGTAATTGATCGCTGCGGTTGTATGCACGTGACATCGTCGTGCGCCAGTTTAATTCAGACAGCGATGGGTCGTATTCGGAGAATTTGGTTGCGGGTTTTGTCATCCGCTTCACATTACAACTTCGGGTGAGGCTACAATACGCTATTTATGGGCTGATTAAGCAGCACTGTGGAATAAATATTATGGCGACTTTTAGTACCAATGAGTTTCGTGCCGGATTGAAAATAATCATTGATGGAGATCCGTGTGCAATTGTTACAAATGAGTTCGTAAAACCGGGGAAAGGGCAGGCCTTCAGTCGGGTCAGGATTCGCAATCTGAAGACGGGCCGGGTTGTCGAGCGGACGTTCAAGTCCGGTGAGTCCGTCGAGGCGGCCGACGTGGTCGAACTGGATATGCAGTACCTGTATTCCGATGGCGAGATGTGGCATTTTATGGATCCGTCAACTTATGAGCAATATGCAGCCGGACAAGCGGCGGTCGATGAAGCGAAGTTATGGCTCAAGGAAGAGGATACGTGCAAATTGACCTTATGGAACGGCCAGCCCTTGCTCGTCGAGGCACCGAATTTCGTGGAACTTGTCATCGTCGAGACGGACCCGGGTTTGCGTGGTGATACGGCCCAGGGAGGGATTAAGCCGGCGAAACTGGAAACCGGCGCCGTTGTTCGTGTGCCGTTGTTTATCGAAGAGGGCGAAAAGATTCGCTGCGATACGCGCTCGAAGGAATACGTATCTCGAGTTAAATAAAACCTGCGGTAAAGCCCATAGCCAAAAAAAACTACTACGATTGAATTGTCAATGGGTAATTTTACATAGGTAATGTGCATAGATTCCCTATTTTCGCAATGTTCTTCAACCTGTATATATCCATCCAGTAAGGTGTAGAACGGTAATGCGCGGATTTTAACGTCTGGTACTGTCTTGTAATGAACGCCGGGGGAATTATCCCTGAGCTAATTAAGTAAGGATGCTGGGGTCTTGTTGCGGGCCGTATTCTCAAAGGTTCAACGCGTTCCGCTGCTTACGAGCCTGGCGGCCAGTTTTATGCTGGGGATTATTTTCTGGGGCGCTTTTAATACAGCTATAGAGTTAAGCAACACTGAAACCTTTTGTATTTCCTGCCACGAGATGCGTCAGTACATTTTTCAGGATTTCAAAACGACGGTCCATTTTAGCAACGTGGCCGGGATCAGGGCATCTTGCCCGGATTGCCATGTGCCGCGTACCTGGGCTTACAAGGTGTTGCGTAAAATCGAGGCAACCAATGAACTTTTCCACCATTTTATGGGTTCTATAAGCACGAAGGAAAAGTTTAAGGAAAAAAGAATGCAGCTGGCTGAGAAGGTCTGGCGGACGATGGAACGCACAGACTCACGTGAATGCAGAAACTGTCACGCAGAGGGGTTCATGGATCTGGATAAGCAGCGTGATGTGGTTCGTAACCAGCACCTGATGGCAAATGATCAGGGTAAGACCTGTATTGATTGTCATAAGGGTATCGCCCACAAATTACCTGAAAAATTTTTGAACCAGGAGCACGACCGATTCGAACGCGAAGGGGTGCCCTGCTGGACATGCCATCGCGAAATGCAGCATCCGGCAGCCGATGATGGTTGGGATGAGCAGGATCAATGATTTATTCATATTATTTTTCGCCTCTTGATTTAGTTAACGAGTGAGGAAATTGTCATGGTATTAATCAAAAAACAATTCATCAGATTGATGAACGGCGTTCTACTGGCAACGGTTTTGTCGTGGCCGGCGCAATCTGTGAATGCTGGAACGGTTGCTAAAGGCAAGGTTTTGTTTGAAAAAACCTGCGAGGTTTGTCATAAGGCCGATGCCATCGGCAAGCCTGGTTTTGCGCCGTCGCTGACCAATAAAGAATTTCTCAGTATATCAACGGACAAGTTTATCGAGGGTACGATTCGTGACGGGCGCGTCGGCACCGGCATGCCGCCTTTCGGCTTTCTCGGTCGGTCAAAGATTCAGGCCATTACCGCTTATTTGCGTTCCTTCGCCGTCATGGAGGACCGTTCCGCAGAGATCGATGGTCTGCCTGATGCGCACGGTGATCCGCGTCTCGGTAAGCAGTGGTTCCACTATATCTGCTCAAACTGTCACGGACTTAAGGGCGATGGCTACTCCGCCGGCGGAACCGGGACGGCCATTGGTCATTCCGGTTTCCTTAGTAAGGTATCCGACGGATATATTCGAACCACGGTCAAAGAGGGTCGATCGAATACGCGCATGCTGGGCTTTCAGGGAACCAGTGGCTTGGCGAATTTGAGCGATCAGGAAATCGACGACATTATTGTTTATCTACGCAGCTTGCCCAGAGCTAAAGGAGAAAGATCATGAAACGCTTCAAAATTGACCGACGCGATTTCATCAAACACAGCACATTTATTTCCGGTTCGGCGGCGGGGGCCAGTTTGCTGGTGGGCGCAAATCCCGAACTCGAGGCTGCGCCCGTGTCGGCGGAGGCCGCCTCGGCCACTCGCACCACTGCCCTGGCGCAGTGTCCTTATTGCGGCGTCGGCTGCGGGACGATCATTCAGGTTGAGAACGGCAAGATTGTGTCAATGCGGCCCGATAAAGATCATCCGACCAACTATGGGTTGCAATGTATCAAGGGGCTGACGGCGGCAGAGCCGATCTACGTCGATCGATTGGAGGGCGATTCGTATGTCCGAAAGGATGTCTGGGCGGAATGGAACAAGCCCGGTCATGGTGATCTGGGATTCGTCACTAAAACAAAAGGTTCTTTCGACGATAAACATTTCGTGCGAGTGCCGTACCAACAGGCTTCCGAAATGGTCGCCCACAAGCTTGCACATTTCGCCAAAACCTACAGCGGTAATTCCATCGGACTTTATGGTTCGGGTCAGCTCACGATGGAGGGACAATATCTGGAAAACCTCTTTATGAAGGGGATACTCGGTTCCAATACCATTGAGGCTAATGCCCGGATGTGCATGACCTCCGCCGTCACGGGTTATTTCAAGACGCTGGGTTCGGATACGCCGCCTTTGGCCTACGAGGACATCGAGCTGACAGACATGATTATGCATTTTGGCCATAATGCACGCGAGTCGCATCCGATCATCTTCTGGCGTGCCGCCGACTACAAGAAAAAGACTGATATCCCGACCGTCGTTGTCGATCCGCGACGCACCGGAACCGTTATGGGTTACGAGGACATTAATCCGGACAACACGGTGCACGTGCCACTGCTAAATGGCGATATCAGCTTCCTGAACGCCCTCTCACACGTGTTGCTGACCGATCACAAAGATATCATCGACTGGGATTTCATGAAGGCGCATACCACAGGCTGGAAGGAATACACCGATGGCGTACTGGCCAACTACAGCCCTGAACAGGTGCAGGACCGCATGGGCGGGCCGAACCATGATGTTTCGCCGCAGCTGATTCGAAGGGTTGCCGGCATGTTCGCCGACGCCACCCGTAAGCGTCTGGCCCGGAGCAAGGGCAAGCACGCGGGTCAGGGTTACGGTGGCGTCATCATCATGTGGGGTATCGGCTATAACCAGCATATCCACGGCCAGCATAACGTCATCTCGATCATCAATTTACTGACGATGACCGGAAACCTCGCTAAACCCGGGTGCGGGCCGTTTTCAATGACCGGCCAGCCGAACGCGATGGGCGAGCGCTTTACCGGTGGCCTGACCGGGCGTTTGCCGTTCAACCAGCCGCTGAAGAACGATGCTCATCGGGCGCACATGGCCAAACACTGGCGAGTGCCAGAGCAGAATCTCGTCACGGCCATGAACTCGAAAAACCCGGGTATGGCGGTCGGCATGATGGAACGCGCCCTGAAGGGTGAAGTCAAAGCCCTGTTCCTTGTCTACGCAACTCACATCGATCTGCCGGATCAGGAAAACCTGATTCGTCCCGCGTTGAGCAAGGTGTTTTGTGTTGCCCAGGAGATTTATCGTCACGCACCGAACAATCTGTATGCGGATGTGATTTTCCCGGCGGCAACCTGGGGTGAGGTGAACGGGGTCTACATCAGCTCCGAACGCCGGATCAATATTGTCGAGAAAGCAGCCGAACCACCACCGGGGTGCCGACCCGATCTGGACATGGTTATCGACAAGGGCAGGGAAGTCGCACACTTACTGGGTCTGGATGGTGACAAAATCTTCCCGTGGAGCAGGGACGAAAAGGGATTTGTCAATGCAGAGGAAATCTTCCGGGATGTTATTCGCGCATCCGAAGGCTCCGATACGGATCTGAGCGGCATCCTTGAGGTCGAGAAGCTGGACGGAACGAGCCCTTATGAGCAATTGAAGGCATTGCGTGGCATTCAATGGCCGGCACAGAGCTACGAAGTGGCCAAAAACGGGGGCACAAAGCGTCGTTACATGCTTCAGGAAGGGCAGTGGAAGAACCGGCCCTACGGCTATTTTCGCACCAAGGACGGCAAGGTTCATATGAAGCTCTGTCAGCAGGATTACAGCAACCGCAAGGAGTTGACCCGGAAGTTGATGGAGTTCGGCGTCAAGGATGGCCATTACACGATCGATAACATGGACCTGATGATCCAGGCGCGGGACAAGGGACTGACGCCGGATCTGCCGGACGAGGAGTTCCACGGCAGACATTGGAAAGATGTGCCAAAAGACAAGTTCCCTTACTGGTTCGGTCTCGGTGTCGTGTACGAGCATTTTCATACCTCCAAGTCCTACCGCAGTCCGACAACACGTAGACTGGTGCCAGAAATGTATGTCGAGATGCATCCGGAGGATGCAAAAGACCTTGGCATCGAAGATGGTGATAAAGTTCGGGTGGTAACCCGCCGCGGCAGCCTTGAAGCGCGGGCCCAGGTCGGTACGAACAGCCTTGTCAAACCAGCAAGGAATAACGTGCCGCGGGGCTACATGTTCGGGCCGTGGAACCTGTCGGTGGCCGATAGTGCAGAACCGGAGAAAAACAAGTGGCTAGCCAATCGAACGACCAGCCGGGTCTGGGATCCGGTCTCGGGGCAGGTCGACTTCAAGAAGTCTGCGGCCCGAATCGAGAAGATCTGACCACGCCAAACTGGGTGCGGCGCGCGACCTCGGCCGCGCGCCGCGCACAGGGATGAAACGTCGCACTTTCATCGGCGTACTGCAAGCCGCACTGGCCGCACTTGCGATGCCCCGGTTAGCCCGTGCAACGCGCAGGCGTTTTTCACGGCGCTACCTGCGTCCGCCCGGCTCTTTGCCGGAAGATGAAT
>CAYNMF010000053.1:0-12891 GCA_964398325.1 uncultured Chromatiaceae bacterium
AAAAACCGGCGCCGGTTGCCCGGCGCCGATCAAAACCAGATTACTCGAATTGAATTTCGTCAGCGAGTACGGTCGTTTGTGACGATTCCGTTCCAACTGCTTCAATCGCATCACCTGATGTCAACGCGGCAAAAAAATCTCCGGCATTGTTAAACGCCATACCACCTGCATCACGAAACACGGTACCCGCATGCACCTCGATCGTGACGCCGAGTATCGTGAAACTCGTTGGTGGAATAATAGTATCGACAAAGCCCCTTATTTCCGTTTCTTTGCCGGGCACATTCGGCACATCATCACGCCTGACTTCTGCTGCGATAATTGCTGCACCTCCGGAGATATCTGTTCCGCCGCGAACCTCCACATAGTCTGTTGCCACCAGTTTTGCCAATGAGAAGGGATTGTCATCAGCATTACTTTTATCTTCGATACGCGTTTCGCTATCGACACGGACGGTTATACCCAGCACATCGAAAGTACCACCGGTTGCATCAACCGAATCAACAAGCGCCGTGACGCGCAAGGCATTGGCGCGTCGAATATCAACTTTTGTCGCCACCAGCACATTCGAGTTATCCAGCTTGCCTTCCACCTCGACCTTGACGTTCAAACCGAGGTCGCCGGCAACACCGCCTATAAATTCGGTATTTCCGTTGGTTGTTACCGGGGAACCGGCCACGTCAAAGTCCGTTGAAGATACAAATCTCGTGATAATCCCTTCTGACTCAAGTTCGATTTCATCAAACATATCGACATCGATACTGTCATCTGCAGCGATACCGGCACCGGACGGCTCTATCTTCGTTGCATCAAGAGTGCTGCCATTCATATTCATGGCACCCTTGACTTCGATGAAGTCACCGATTGCAAGGTTACCGCCTGTAATCCGGTCGTCGATAACTGCTGATGCAAAATTGACATTCAGCATTTTGATCGTGAGGGTCATCGCACCGGAATCCAGTGTCTCAATCATGCCGCGCACTTCGGTTTCACCCGTGCCCGGCTCAATGCGCGACGCACGAATGTTGCCATCGGCATCGAACTGGCCGCTGACTTCGACGAAGTCGCCGATGTTAATGCTGTCAATCAGGGCGGGGCTGATACTGTTATCGAAAATAGTATCGACATCAACAATAACCGTCTGACCTGCAACAACCAATGTACCGGCTATCAGGTCGCGACCGAACACAATTCCCTCTACGGGGCTATCGGCAAAAACCGTCACTGCATTCGTCGGATCGGATGGATCGAATGTTACTATGACGAAATCACCGATCGACAAGTCACTCTGGCTAGAACCGGCCGAATCGTCATTGATATCAAAGGATGCTGTACCAACGCCGAATTCGCTATCACTGACAAAAATACTGCCGAAGCCGGTAACGGGTCCGGATGAAATACCCAGGCGACTGATGCCGGCAACATTTGTCCCAACTCCAATACCACCGCCGCCACCGCATCCAACCAGCGCGACTAGTGCCACTGCCGCCGGCCACCACCCATTTACCATTCTGTTCATAATTGCACCTTAACGTTTCTCATCTTGTATCAGGAACATGCCCAGACCCAGACGTACCTGGTTTTCCGGATCAATCTCCAATTGCCGATGCTGAGTTAGCCAATCATCAATAATTTCCAGAAATTGCTGACCCTGTTCTTCGATAAATCCCCTGAACTCGGGTATGGCACTCGCGTCAATTAATTCATCGGTCGCACGTCCAAGGAATCGGGTCGGCATGCCGGCCTGCGCCGACAGATTAAAATTCACGTTGTTACCAAGATCTGCAATTGTATTGCCGGCATCCGTTAGCCACTGCGGATCAAACGGAGTCGGCATGTAATATCGACTGAGCGCGATCAATTTTCCCGTATCAGATTCTGCGACCGCATTGACACGCTTGAGTTCCTTGAGCAGCGTGACGGGTGATATATCGCCGGCATAACGTCGGCACAGAGCGGCAAAACTCCGTTGCTCGCCGCTGGCCGTAAGCGGCTGCGGATCACCTGCTTCGGTCATAAATTCACGGTCCTGGTGCCAGCCCGACAGCACGCGCGTTGCATCCGTCGTCTTTGAAGCCGGCGGTGCCGCAACCGTCGCAAGCATGTCCCGCTGGCGACGGACTTCCTTACGATCGATGCCGGTCAGAATTGCAATGCGCGATATATTGGTTTGACGACCCTTGATACCGTAATCATCGCCTGCAACCTCGACGAATATCGATTTGGAAATTTCGGCGAACTCACGCCAGGTCATACCGCATTTCATTAAGAAACTTGCAATCGGTCGCAGCATTGCCCGACAGGCATTAAAAACAGCTGACTGATTAATGTTATCCATTATTGGGGTATAATACCCCATTAATGGAGATTGTCAACCAACTATTACTGATTCTAACTGAAAAGTACCAGGGCCGGGGAAACTCGATGGCCACAAGAAAATACTGTATTTCGAGAGTCTGCGAAGACCCCCGAAGGCCCGGAAATGATCAGCCCTGCAGCAGGTCGCAGCCGAGTCCGACTTCTATATCAGTGATTTTTTGCCGGATGGTGCGAGCAAACTCCGGTAGCTCGTCAGTCGTAATCCGGCCGGTTGCAAGCTGCATGCCGACAGACAGATATAACAATTCACGTTGCTGCCTCGTAAACTCGATGATATCGGCCTGGGTCCATTGCTCGAGCTCGAGCAGTTCATTGATAGCCGCGCGCACGCTGCGTTCGTTCTTTCTGAATTTCTGAAAATTACTCACGTACAGATGTGCATAACGCCGGATATCCGCCTCGGCCTGAGAATCCGGCCGACCGTGTGCGATGGCGCTTTCACCGATAACGCACCCACCCTTGATATGCTCATCGGCAAATGCGGCCGGCAGGACCATGACGAACCACACACTTGTCAGGATCAACCAAATACGCATTGCCATAATCCTGATCAATCGACAAGTGCCGGCACGATGCGTTCGCCGATCAATCTGATCGATGCAGCCGGATTATCATAGATACGCAGCGCAATTTCAGTCAGGCCGGCTGCTTTGAATTTTTGCAAACGTTCGATTTCGTGGTCGAGATTTGCAATGGACGAAGCTGATGTACAGGCATCGACGATTCGATCGACGATCGCATCGGGTACGCCGTCGATCCGGTCCGACTTGTTGTGATAAGCGTGAATGAAGGACTGGATGTTGTCGTTGACGATTTGCGCTTCATCCTCGTCGAGGATATCGCCGATATATTTGGGATAAATCGTACCCCGCACAGCCAGCCAGATACGAGCCTCGTGACGGGCCGCCGCTGCATCTTCCTTGACATGCCAAGCCCAGAAATTGTTGACCGGAAATGTCGCCGGGGCACGTCCGGCAGCGACCAGCGAGGCATCGATAATGTCGCGCGCCCAGCGCACCCGCTCGATCGTGAAATCGCTGACCATGATGCCGTCGGCATATCGTGCAGCCGCGCGCAGCATCTGAGGACCGTTCGCGCCCACATAAATGTTCGGCGGAGTTTGCCGGATCCATGACGGATCGTACCAGCGAACGTCATAAAGCTCTCCGTGATAGCTGACCGGTTTACCGGTAGCGGCAGCCTTGAGAATCTCGACACATTCACGCACGGCACGCACGACACGTGCCGGTTTTTTGCCCATCGCCGTTGCCGTGCCACCTCCCGCACCGACAACGATTTGCGCTCGCCCACGGGCAACCTCGTTCAGCGTCATCAACGAACTGGCCATTTTCAACGGATGTAATTCGAACGGACTGACGGCGATCGGTCCCAGCCGAATGTGTTCGGTTTGCATTGCGAGCGGTACAAAATTGATGAACGGGTCACGGGCATCATTCATATTCGACACCCAGACACCACCAAGCCCGACCTCTTCAGCGAGTTTGCCGAGCTCGAGCACCCTCTCGGGTGAGTTGTTCGATTCCAGAATGACATCAATGCGCATGATTAAATCCCCCTTACGATAGCCTGATTTTCCCCGTTATCGTAGACAACCTGCCACTCCGGCAGTCGGACCGCTGCCAGCCGGCACATATGAAGCGGAGCATTGGCGGCTCGCTGGGCATATCGTCCGCCGACACTGAAATCGACGCAATAAACATTGCGATGCCGGCCCATGCAGTGATGCGCCTCGATGCCCGCGAATAAGTCCGGGCCATACTTGTCGAGATACACGGCTTTGGCCTTGCCAAACCGGCGCCAGTAGTGGCCGATAATCACCGGGACCGGGTCGACATACTTTTCCCACCACTTGACGCGTTCGACCATGCGCCATTTTCCCCCGGCCCAGAATGGCTCTTCGGCCTGCGTTTCTTCGCCCGATGTCAGTATGCTGATCGGGTTATTCATCTGGTTCTCACGATCCATTTGCGCAATCGCCGGCAGCAAACGCGGCCGCTGGTCCGGATCTTTCCGGATCGGCGCGAACTCACGCCATTCACGCCTGAGCTGCGTGGCGTGCGCCGAGTCTGACCAGCGTTCTGAAAATTGTTCAGTGAAGTGTTCATAAGCGTCGAGTAACGTTGTGTAGTCCGGCGCAAGATCCTGTAATTCGGTAAACGCCCCGTGATTCCAGCATGCGTGTACGACACGAAGGTCGGCCCGTTCAAGAGCGAGCGGCAAGGATTCGATAAATGTCGTCATACGGAGTTTGTCTTCGGGCATGACCGGCTGCATATTACCGTTCGGCAGGGCATTTGGCGTCATCCACCAATCGTTGCCATCTTTGAGTTCGCCGCGCAACAGGTTCAACTCGTGATTGCCGATGACGCATTGTGCGCGGCCGGACTCAACCAGTTGCATCACTTTGCGCAGCACAGCCGGGCTGTTCGGTCCCCGGTCCGTCAGATCACCGACAAACACGAGCCGTCGCCCGGCAGCGTGATCTCCATCATCGGCATAGCCGAGATGGGCCAGCAGATTTTCGAGCGCACCGATTTCGCCATGGACATCGCCGACGATATCAACCGGACCGTCAAACAGTGGTTCGATAAGAAGCATACGTGGCCTGAATTCGCAATGGGCTGACGGGGTCCCGGGCAATTGCTACCCTGAGATACATGGCTTTTGATTTTACACCGACCCTGATCCGGACGCTGCCCGGGTATCGCGTTCGACATTCATCGCGCGCACGACACGTCAATTTGACGATCAACCCGGCCGATGGACTCATCGTTGTCGTACCGCGCGGCTTTGACGAACGACTAATACCCGGGCTCCTGCACGAGCAACACAGCTGGATCGAGGCACGGCTCGGGCAATTCGCCAACGTCCACAACTCCAATGAATGCTGGCAGCGACCCGCGCGGGTGGCGTTACCGGCAGTAAATGAGCACTGGACAATCGAATATCGCGACAACCCGTCGGCGACGGTGAGAATTTTATCGCGTGATGACGGTGTGTTGCACGCAACCGGTGCCATAGACAACGAGATTCAACTTCGTGCGGCACTTCGGCGCTGGTTAAAACGACGCGCGCACCGTTTACTCCCGCCGCGGGTCGCAGAACTCGCCGACAGACATGATTTCCACTTCGACCGCATCACCATTCGTCATCAACGTTCGCGCTGGGGCAGCTGCTCATCGCGCGGCACGATCAGCTTAAATGCAAAGCTGATGCTCGTAACACCCGAATTGGTCGACCATGTGCTGCTCCATGAACTATGCCACACCCTTCACGCTCATCACGGCGGTGAATTTCAGGCATTGCTGGCAAGCCTCATACCGAACCACCTGCAACAACGTGCTGCGCTACGCGAGGCATGGATCACGCTGCCAAACTGGGCACATCGCTGAATGACTGGCTATACTTGGCCGCCATCCAGCCAGATCAAAACCCATGCCTGACATCGTCGTTGCCGCCCTGTACCGATTCGTGCAAATCGATACGCCCGAAACATTGCGGGACCCATTGCTCGATCAAATGACGGAACTTGGTATCAAGGGCACCATGCTGCTTGCGCCTGAAGGCATTAACGGCACGGTCGCCGGCCGGCGCACGGCCATTGAAGCGCTGCTTGCCTGGCTCAAAAACGATGCAAGGTTCCGGGACCTGTCCCACAAAGAGTCAATCTGTCACGAAATGCCGTTTGCGCGGGCCAAGGTCAAGCTCAAGGCGGAAATTGTAACAATGGGTGTCGACGGCATCGATCCGAACCGGATCGTTGGTACCTATGTCGAACCGAAAGACTGGAATGCGCTGATTTGCGATCCGGATGTCGTCGTCATTGACACGCGAAACGACTACGAAGTCGAAGTCGGCACATTTAACCAGGCCATCAATCCGGATATTTCGACTTTCCGCGAGTTTCCGGCCTTTGTCGACAAAGAGCTCGACCCGGCTCGCACACCAAAAGTAGCGATGTTCTGTACCGGCGGGATTCGCTGCGAGAAATCGACCGCCTATCTGAAAGAATGCGGATTCGAAGAGGTCTATCACCTGCAGGGCGGTATATTGAAATACCTGGAAGAAGTGCCGGAAGAAGACAGTCAATGGCGCGGTGAATGTTTCGTCTTCGACGAACGCGTAACGGTCGACCATGATTTGCGCCGGGGCCATTATGACCAGTGTCATGCGTGCCGCCGACCCATCATGGCCGAAGACAAGCACAGTGAATACTATGAGCCGGGTGTCAGCTGCCCGCGCTGCCATGACAAGACGACGCCGGCACAGCGAGCTCGATTCGCAGAGCGGGAAAAGCAGGTCCGGCTCGCCGTCAGTCGGCATGAAGCACACATCGGCGACGGCAATGATATAGCCGATATGCGGGCGCATCGCCGCACACAAAAACTTGAATTTAAAAACCATCAGCGGACCCGAAATTAATGACACAATACGATGATGATTCTGCCGAGTCCCTGGAACGGCACACACCGGCAAACCTGAGCGCCGATGAATTTCGTACGGTCGGCCATCAGCTCATCGATACGATCGCCGAATTTTATGACTCACTGCCTCAACGCCCTGTAACCCGGGCGGAAACGGCATCGGAAATTCGCAAGATACTGGGCGACAAATCTCTGCCCGAACACGGCAAGCCGGCGGGTGCACTGCTGGAAGAAACGGCTCAAATGCTGTTCGACCATTCGCTGCACAATGGCCATCCACGTTTTCTCGGCTACATCACGTCTTCAGCGGCGCCGCTCGGCGCACTGGCCGACATGCTCGCGGCCAGCATCAACAATAATCTCGGCAAATGGGACTTATCTCCTATAGCCAGTGAGATCGAGGCCCAGACTGTGCGGTGGATTGGCGAATTCATAGGCTATCCGGAAGGCTCCGGCGGTATCCTGTCTTCGGGCGGCAATATGGCAAACTTTCTCGCCTTCATCGCGGCTCGCAAGGCGCAAGCCGACTGGCCGATTCGTGAACATGGCTTGCACGACCAGCAGGGGCAATCACGACGACTGACCGTTTACGGCTCGCGTGAAACGCATACGTGGATCGAAAAGGCCGCCGACATCGCGGGGCTGGGAACCGATGCGATACGCTGGATCGAAACCGATGAGCGTCAACGCCTGCGAACCGATGCGCTCGAAGCGCAAATTGATTCGGATATTGCAAACGGCTGCACTCCGTTCATTGTTGTCGGTACAGCCGGAAACGTCAGTACCGGCGCGGTTGATCCACTCGAGGCCATAGCCGATATCTGTGCACGTCGCAAACTCTGGTTTCACGTCGACGGCGCCTATGGCGCGCCGGCTGCGGCACTACCCGATGCATCCGATGACCTCGCAGCGCTCGCTCGCGCAGATTCAGTCGCACTCGATCCGCATAAGTGGCTCTACAATCCAATCGAAGCCGGTTGCACACTCGTGCGCGACCCGACCACGCTGTCGGACGCATTTAGCTTCGAACCCTCTTATTACCGGCTCAATGCCGAAGGGGCTGAATCCGGTCTGAATTATTACGCTATGGGCATGCAAAATACCCGCGGATTTCGTGCCTTGAAAGTCTGGCTCAACCTGCGTCATATCGGCAAATCGGGTTATGTCGAGATGATCAGTCAGGACATCGCACTCGCACGGCGACTGTATCGGTTGGCCGAAGGTCATGATGAATTGGAAGCCATCGCGCAAAGCCTGAGCATCACGAACCTGCGCTTCGTACCGCGTGATCTGTCCGCCGACAACGAAACACATGCCGAATATCTGAATGAACTGAACACAGCCGTACTCGACCAGCTGCAGCGAGGTGGTGAAATATTTGTGTCCAATGCAATCATCAACTCGTGTCATACACTGCGTGCTTGTGTCGTCAACTTCCGGACTACTCGCAACGATATCGACGCACTGCCCGGCATTATCAGTCGCGCTGGCCGGCAACTCGATGCCTCCATGCGCCCTGCCGATATCCAATAAAGTCTCTACCCAAGCCCTTTCGGGGAAAACAGGCCGATCAGCCTACGGACAAAACGGGCGATGAAGAACCCAGGGCGGCTGGAACGGGTCAGAATCGTCCCGGAACCCTTGGCTCGCCCAGCTGAACGAGGACCGATCGATGACCCATAAAGACGAGAATGAAATGGCCGGATCTGTCTCCCGCCGCGATTTTCTGAATACCGCATCAGCCGGCACGGCCATGGCCATGCTTTCGGCAGCCGGTTACACGGCCGATGCCAAAGCAGCGAAACCCTTCGTGGGTGCTGCGTCGGCTACCGCGCAAAAAAATGTGCCACAGGCGCCATTCGATTCGTTGCGCGACTGGGCCGCGGCGCTCGAGGCCCATGGTTTGCTGATGCGTTTTGATCGCATTGATCAGGACGAGTACCAGATACCGGCGCTGTTCTTCAAAGCGACCGATATGTACACGATGTACGGAAGCCCGTGCATGCTGTTCGAAGAAGTCAAGATTGACGGCAAATGGGTCAAGGGACCGGTCATCATCAATGCCCAGGGTCACTGGAATACGGATGCGATTATCTGGAATTTACCCGTCGTGCCGGGTGATCACTATGCGACTTACCGCGGTGCGCTCGAATATTTGCAAGGTGTGCTGGCCGAAAATGGCGGACAGTATCCGGAACTGCCACCGGTCGAAGTTTCACGCGAAAAAGCGCCGTGCAAGGAAATTGTACTGACCGGCGATGAAATCGATCTGACGAAATTTGCGTTTGTCAAAACCAACCCGGCCGACGGCGGGCGCTATGTCAATACCGGATCGCATTTCATGGTTGACCCGGAACTCGGGCCTAACCTCGGCACCTATCGCTGCCAGATCAAGGGCCCGCGCAAGCTCGGTATCAACCCCGAACATAACCAGACCGGTTACAAGATGCTGATAGCCGCCAAGGAACGTGGCGAGAAAAGCATGACGTACTCAATCGTTTTGGGGCAGGATCCGGTGATCTGGATGCTCAGCGGCACCCGGGTGGCGCCACGCGGTTTCGGGCCGAAACCAAAGCTGGCCGATGAACTGGCAATCGCCGGCGGCATGCGCGGCAAACCGATTGAGGTCGTCAAATCCGAATTGACCGACATCCTGATCCCGGCCCATGCGGAAATGGTCATCGAAGGTGAAGTGCCACTGGACGAATCAACCTATGAACCGGAAGGCCCGTTCGGTGAAATGTTCGGCTATCTCGGGCCGATCAAGGAAAATAATTTTGTCATGCATGTCAAAAAGATTACGCATCGCAAGAACCCCTGGATCATGAACGCGATGACCGGCATGCAACGTGGGATGGTTACTGCGCCGATGGATGCCCTGTACAGTGTGCTGTTGAAAAAAATGGTGCCCCAATTCGTCGAATACACAAACCCGCAGGATACGATGGGAATTGTCGTCATGAGCATCGACAAGACCGGGCCCGGTCAGGGCCTGGAAGGTGGCATGAAGATCGCCAGGCGGAATCCGATCGCCAAGGTCATCATCGTCGTCGATAAGGATATAAATATATTCGATCGCACCGATGTCATGTTCGCCGTCGGCTCGCGCTGGCAACCTTATCCGGCCTCGGAAATTATCGAGGAGACCTTCGGCCTGATGACCGACCCGAGTCAGGTCAAATATGCACGCACCAGCAAGATCGTCATTGATGCAACACGCCAGTTACCGGGCGAAGGCGGCAAGGAAATCTTCCCCAGAACAAATCGTGAATTATTGAAGGAAGGTGCGCCCGATTCTTTTGCAGAGGTGCAAAAGCTGTTTGGCGAAGCATTGGCGAACTGGAAACGCGTATAGAAGCTACGGAGAATGATGGCTCAGTTATTCGCTAAAGCATTGAGCGACAATAACGATCGATCATGAACTTTTTTATAGCGAGTGTCGCCTAAACTTAAGACGACTGATCAGCGGAGCACGTGGACGGCAGCTTGTTTTAATAATCAGCGTGCCACCGAAATCGACCAGGTCCGTACTCAATCTGATATTCCCTAAGTGACTTGGTAGCTTAACCCGATTCTTGCTTACTATTCCATTTTTCAAACAGTTATGTAACTATTTTATCAGCTTACGTTATGTTAACTCGCATTGAGTCACTGTACCTCAAATGACCCCCGGGGCTGCGGGATAACACATAAATTGAAGGGTCCAGCCTGCTAGTCAGATTTACTTTCAGCCGTCGGGCTTTCTTCAGATTGATCTTCATCGGGTTCTTCATCCGGCGCGAGCTTCTCCGGCGGCACTGCGACTTCCTTGTTTTTAAGCATCGCAACTTCCTCTTCAGTCACGGGACGAAACTTGCCGAGGCCGCAAGACGGCCCGGTATCGAGCCGGCTGCCCATTGACCGAATAACCTTGATCGTATCGACGTTACACAACTGTTGAATGCTTGTACGGTATGAAAAGGCATCGGCAATCTTCAGGCCCGGACACCGATGCGGCAAATGATTTACAAAAATTTTCCGCTGGTTCATATAGAAAATAATCGTACGGTCATCGACAATATCTGTGCGTCGAATCCGCGAACTGTTAATACAATTTTCAAGCTGGAAATATTGTCCGTTATCGTCATCTGAACCCGTCTCTGAACCGGACGCATTGTCTTCATCAGCGACGGCAACTGCTGCCAACAGGCAACAGGGGACAATAAACCATAAAAACTGGCCAGATTTCAGTAAAGTATTCATGGTGCACAATACCTCATGACGGACATGGTCATATTCTATTACGCACTTGCCCCAGCGGCACAATCTGGAGCTACAATTCATGCTGATCGACAACGCATAAACGGGGTCCGAACATGGGGCAGACACCAACGACAAAGCCGGAAAAACGGTTGGCACCGGCTGCCGAGGCCTATAACTTCCCGCTGTTAATTCGCCACCTGCTGCATACGCCATTGGCACAGGCGCACAATCAGGAAATCGTCTATGCAGGCCAGCGGCGCTATAGCTATGCGACGTTTGGCGAGCGAGTCGCTCGACTGGCCAATGCCCTGCAGGAACTGGGTGTTCGTGCCGGAAATACGGTTGCCGTCATGGACTGGGACAGTCATCGCTACTTTGAATGTTTTTTCGCTGTCCCCATGATGGGCGCCGTTCTACACACCATCAACATCCGACTGTCACCCAGCCAGATTCTCTACACGATCAATCATGCGCGAGATGACGTCATTTTAGTGCACGATGACTTTATGCCGATCATCGAGGAGATTCGCGGGCGCTTCGATCGCGATATTCTGATCGTGCCGCTGGCCGAATATGAGAACTTGCTCGAGGCCGCCAGCCCTGCATACTCATTTGCGGATTTTGACGAAAACACACGCGCGACAACTTTTTACACCACCGGTACAACCGGATTGCCCAAAGGCGTGTATTTCACGCACCGGCAACTTGTCCTGCATACACTCGGCTTTATGACGACGGTAAACTGGACGAATGGCCATGGCGGATTCCATTGCGATGATGTCTACATGCCGATCACACCGATGTTTCATGTCCATGCCTGGGGCGCCCCCTATAGCGCAACGCTGATGGGCGTCAAGCAGGTCTATCCGGGCCGTTACGAGCCCGAGGCATTACTGAACCTGATCGAGGCCGAGGGGGTCACATTTTCACACTGCGTGCCGACGATTCTGCAAATGCTGCTGAACCATCCACGTGCCGCGCAAATTGACCTGTCACACTGGAAAGTCATCATCGGCGGCGCCGCACTCCCCCCGGGCCTCGCTCAGCAGGCGCTCGATCTGGGTATCGATATCTACGCCGCCTATGGCATGTCCGAAACCTGCCCGATTCTGACGGCCGCCACACTGACCGATGCCATGCTCGCTGAAAGTCCTGATGCACAACTTGGCCTGCGGTGCAAAGCCGGTCGTACATCACCGCTTGTCGAGATACGTATCGTGGACCCCGATATGAACGACGTTCCCCGGGACGGCCGAACGACCGGCGAAATCGTCGTCCGCGCCCCCTGGCTGACCCAGGGTTATCTCGGTGAAACAGAACGCTCGGACGAACTGTGGACCGGCGGCTATTTGCACACGGGCGATATCGGCTATATGGACACCAACGGATTTCTGCAGATCACCGACCGACTCAAGGACGTTATCAAGTCGGGTGGTGAATGGATTTCATCTCTCGAACTCGAAGGTCTGATTTCACAGCATGCCAATGTCCGACAAGTTGCAGTCATCGGAATCCCGGACGAAAAATGGAGCGAACGGCCGCTCGCACTCGTTGTCCCGGTCGATCCGGAACGCGCCGACGCCGAAGCAATACAGACCCATATCCACAACTATGTCAACCAGGGCATCTTGTCACGCTGGGCAATTCCGCAGCGTATCGAATTTGTCACTGCCATCGACCAGACCAGCGTTGGCAAAATTGACAAGAAAAAACTGCGGGAAAAATATGGTTAGGGGGACGCGGGGAATTTAAGAGCGGGTATTTTTGTGGTTCTTCCTTTGGTGTTTCCCGGTACGGTCTTTTCCGTCACCGGTCCGCTCGGAGA
>CAYNMF010000054.1:0-2643 GCA_964398325.1 uncultured Chromatiaceae bacterium
GCTCAGATCGCGGCTGTTGACGGCTGCGACCGCCAGATCGGCGGCTTCGGCGGAGGTGATGTCGAATTTGTCGAGCTTTTTGCCCCCCCGAAACGGCACCCGCGCGTCAAAAACCTTGCCACAAGCCTAAGCGCCCTGCGCGAAATGGGCTACTATCTGATCGGTCTTGACGGCACAGCAACCGCATCAATCGACGGACGAATGACAGGATGATCGACAGGTTCGTCAATGCGCTCACCGAACAGGTAGACATCCAGGTTCCGCCCTCGCAGACTCTCGATATATTCTGCACCGGTGTGAATCGAAGCCGGTTGTTTGCCGGTTTCGTGTACGTCGTTTTTATTTACTGCCATCGTCGTCTTATCCTGTTCGTTTCACCCGAATCCGGAACACATCCGTGCATTCGCAGCATCAACCCGGAGAGTAGGTAAAATAACAGCTTCCGGTCATTTCCGGCTATGATAGCCCCAATCTGACCAACGTGAAGACTAATTAAGTAAGGAGTTAAAGACCCAATGACCGATTCAACCGAACAGATGGTCCGCGAAGACGGCACCTATCCCACTACAGAACTTCGCCGTGACATGATCGTCGCGACCGTCGTCCAGACCCGCGTCAGCGGCGTGGACGGCGCGAACCCCGGACCGGATATTCGCAAGAACCTCGACTATTTCCTCGAATGCATCGACATAGCCCAGGGTCAGGGCATGCCGAGTGACCTGCTGTTATTCCACGAATTCCCGATCACGGGCTTTAGTGAATGGACACGCGATCAACTCTATAACCTCGCGCTCGAGGTTCCGGGGCCCGAGATCGAGGAAGTCGGGAAAAAAGCAAAAAAATATAATTGCTACATCGTTTTCGGTACTTACGCGAAGGACCCGGAGAACTGGCCCGGCCATATTCTCCACCTGATGGTCATGATGGGCCCCGACGGAAATGTTGTCGCAAAACACTGGAAACAACGCAACGTTCGCGGCATGTTTCCCGGATCCGAGCAATACACATCCGTCATTTATGAAGTCTACGATCGTTTCGTCGAGATGTACGGTATAGATGAGGTTGTTCCTGTTGTGCGCACGGACATCGGCAATATTGCAATGTCAGCCGTGCAGTTCGAACCGGAACTGTTTAGATGCATGGCGTTCAAGGGGGCGGAGATCATGTGCCGGGTCGCGACCGGCGGCTTCGAATTCGATGATATGCGTCTGACGTCCTATCACAACAGCGTGTATACGATGATTGCAAACAACTCGGTCAGCACGCACGGTCGGCATCCGGGCTTTTTTGAGGATGAATCCTATGGCGGCTCCGGTCGTTCGGCGATTTTCGGGCCGCGCGGCGTAGAACTGGCCAAAGCCGATGTATTCGAGACCAAGAAATTTGCAATGCTGCCGATGGCCGAGTTTCGCAAGAAGCATCGGATACCCGACGTTCACATGGACTTGTACAAGCCCGTATTCGACCAGTACCGGACCCGTTATAACCACAGTTCCTACCTGGATTATCTGCCCGAGGGCAAACGCGAAGCCTATGCGCATTTCGCCAAGAACTCGCGCTGGACGCACTACTGGTAATTTTTGGTTTGAAAAGGCCGCGTGGGAGTGCCATACCCGGGGATGATCAGGGCACTACCCGGTGCAGAAAACCAGGAAGAAGGATAAATATAATGAAGATGAAACCCTTGGGAAACTCAGGTATCGACGTCTCTTCGGTCGGGCTCGGTTGCATGAACTTCGGCATGATGTGTGATCAGTCGACAACGGACAGCATTGTCTCGGCGGCGATTGAGGCCGGCGTCAATTTCTTCGATGCCGCTGATATATACGGAGGCCAGCATGGCAAGGCCGAAACACTGCTCGGCAAGGCACTTGGTGACCGTCGCAAAGATATCATCCTCGCGACAAAATTCGGCGCGAAACACGGCGGTGGCGGCGGGGCAACCGAAGGCGGCGGCTCTGCCGGGTACATCATGCAGGCTATCGAATCGAGCCTGACCTTGCTCAACACTGATTATATTGATCTGTACCAGCATCACTTCCCCGATACCGGCACGCCGGTCGACGAGACGCTACGCGCCCTTGAAGATCTCGTACAACAAGGCAAGGTCCGATTTATCGGCTGCTCAAATTACAGCGGCGCACAACTCACAGAAGCAGCCGGCTTTGCACTCGGCAACGACAGCACCGCCTATGTCACGGCGCAAAATCGCTACAGTCTGCTGCATCGGGATATCGAAACTGACCTGGTACCGGTTGCACAACGTGAGGGCGTCGGCATTTTGCCGTTTTTCCCGCTCGAGAGCGGGCTGTTAACCGGTAAATACAAGCGAGGCGAAAAAGCACCTTCCGATACGCGTTTCGGCAAATGGGGCGGCGGCGGTATTTTCGCCACCGATGATCGCTTCGCTATCGTTGAAAAGATTGCCGCCTACGGCGAAGAAATCGGCCACAGCGTTCTGGACATCGCGATCGGCTGGCTTGCTGCACAACCATTTGTCAGCAGCGTCATCGCCGGCGTCACAAAACCCGAACAAATTCGCCAAAATGTTGCAGCAGCAAGCTGGCAACCCACCCCGGAACAACTGGAGAAGATAGGAAGAATTGCCACCGCATAACTCAAATTCCGGGGCAAATTCCGGGG
>CAYNMF010000054.1:2743-11795 GCA_964398325.1 uncultured Chromatiaceae bacterium
CAAATTCCGGGGCAAATTCCGGGGACAGTTTACTTATCTTGAGTTCGAGATAAGTAAACTGTCCCCGGAATTAGAATGGATGGACTATTTATGTCGGCCCGACTCACCGCAACAAAATTTTGTGATAGTTTTCTTAAAAACCGGTCCAAAAATAAACAATAGCGGGAAACCCACAAGCCAGGCAACAAAAAAACTTGACAACCACTTGTGAATGGTCTGATCGGTCCAGCCGATATTGAGGCAAGTCACCACAAAGGACATGATACTGATCATGAACAGCGACATGACGAAGCTGAATATCAGATGAATTTTCATTTCCATGGTTGTCACATATGCAAAATAGCTAGTCTCCGGACTCTAGCGCAATTGCGCCAAGATAGAGACTTTCATCGCCGAGATCGAATTGCATTGACAGGCTGCCCGATGCATCCGAACTCACTTCCAACTCATATGGGCCGCTGTTCGGCTCGAGTTTATCAACCTTGAACTCGCCGAAAGTATCGGTCGTCGCACGTCCTGTTTCGCTACCGTTCTTTTTCAGTATGACTTGCGCACCTTCGGCGCACTCTTCGATGCCATTCACATTGGCCACTACTGAACCTGAAACAAAACATTTGTTCATCAAATGCAGGTTCTTGTAATA
The DNA here is from genome assembly GCA_964398325.1 of uncultured Chromatiaceae bacterium. GTDB lineage: Bacteria > Pseudomonadota > Gammaproteobacteria > Steroidobacterales > SMWD01. Next base: position 3,387 of record CAYNMF010000054.1, read on the forward strand.
CACCCGGGGCTTCGTTCCGAGTTCCGGCTGCAATACTTCCAGACCTTCCTGCTCTTTGATCCGCTGCATTTCCTGGTCTTCGACCTTGACTGATCTGAACACGTCAGTCGGACAACTTTGTGCTGCCCGGGTTTGCGTCCAGCCCTGATCCAGCAGGTGCGCATCGAAAATCCACGCCTGCGGAATCTGCTTTTCCTCGTTCCAGTAAACCGCACCATACGGACAGGCATCCACGATCTCTTTCTGCCCTTTGGATTTTTCCGGATCGATGATGACAATCCCGTCCGCGCGCTTGCTGATGGCACCGTCTTTTGCCACTTTCATGCAGGGCGCATCATCGCAGTGATTACACATCACCGGCATGAAATTCGCATCGACAATCGGGTAGCTGCCGCGCTCTTTTCTCTGAATGTCGATCCAGCGATGTCCGTGCGCGGGTTGCGATGCGGCGTAACCCGGGAAATCATTCCCGATATGTTCGTCTTTCGTCGCCAGAAAACAGTTACGACAGTTATCGCAACCGGAAACATCAACGATCATGTTCCATTTCGCAGTCATCACACCACCTCCGTACGTTGCCAGGTATCAACGCCTGTCCATTTTTCAAACTGAATCAGCGTGGTATTCGGGCTGATGCTGTGAGTCTTCTTGGTTATCGGCTTTTTAGGATTGAGCATATTGGTGCACCCGCCCAGGTCGGTCGAGTTGCCCGGTTCACCCGCCGGCCGGTATTCGGCCGAAGATGTCGAGGCGCTGACGACACCCGGTCGCAGTCGGTCGGTCACCTGTGCGGCACAGACAACCGAGCCGCGGTTATTCCACAGGCGTATCAGGTCATCGTCCCTGATCCCTCTTTGCTCGGCATCCTGCCGGCTGACCCTGGCCACAAGATAATAATGACCATCGACCAGCACACGATGCTCCCTGATGTCCCTGAGGGTACTGCCCTCATCGTCACCCATGACATGAAACGGGTAGCGCGAGTGCGGTGTCAGCAACTGCAATGGATAATCCGCCAGTTCCTGATCCTTGTCCGGATTCTCATAGCTGGGCATATACTTGTTCAACGGCGGCCTCCCCGGGTCATCAATTCGGGTTAGCGTTGTGGGTATAAATTCGTATTTCCCCGAAGGCGTTTGCAGGCCCTCGCCATAATCACCCCGGTAATCGGATGGCAACGGGTACGGCTCGGGCACATCTTTTTTCCGGCCTTCGTAAAACCACCGGTTGGCTGTGGGCGCCCGCGCCGTTTCCGGGTCCGGGGGCACGACAAAGTAACCCTTTTTCAGGAATTTTCTCCACGAGATATGCTTGGACATATCAGACGAATCGAATACGCGCTTGCACCAGTCGAGTTCAGTGTTGCCACCTTCCGAATACACCGCACCCAAATCCAGGCGTTCGGAGATGGCAAGAAAGATATCGTAATCCGACTTGGACTCTCCGAGTGGCTCGATACATTTATGCTGCATCGATATCACGCGGTGATTGCACATCGCGAACATGTGATGCACATAACCGGCGCCGACATTCAGCCACTCGCCGATATCCCAGCGTTCGAAAACCGAACACGCGGGCAGAATAAGATCCGAGAACCTCGTCTCACCTTCATTCCAGACCGACTGGTTGACGACGAATTTCAGATTCTCATGTTGATACATCTTCACCCAGCGATTCGAATCGACCATCGTGCCGAATGAAGCGCTGCCATACTTGTACAGCATTTCGACCGGCACGTGCCCGGGCGACGGGTAGCCGAACGGAAAGAACTGGCCCTGCACTGAAGCCACATCTGTCAGGTAGCCCATCGCTTTGCCTTCCATGATCGCCTCGGGCAGATAGACTCGGGGAATCGCCTGTCTGACCGAACTCATGGTCACGATGTGCGGCATGCGCTGATAGTTGTTGGCCGCGTTAGCGCTGTACTGAAGATCTCCGGACATGCTGCCTTCGGCGTAGCCGGGGAAATAGAAGGAAAAGTCCATCGGCGTGCCCAGCTGCAGGTTGCCGAAGTTCACGCCCGGCCGCCCGAATCCCTGCATCGCGCCGAGAATCGTCATCATCCGTGCCCATTGAATCCCCATCGGCCCGCGATTGGCGCCGCCCAGACCGCAGCCCCATCCGCCGGAGCCGAGATAGGTCTTCTTGCGCCCCCATTCCCGGGCCAGCGCCCTGACCTCGCGCGCCGGTACGCCGGTTTCCGCCTCCTGCCACTCGGGGGTCTTGGCCGTGCCGTCCGTCTCGCCGAGAACATACGCTTTCCACTCGTCGAATCCCGTGGTTCTGTTGGCCACGAACTCCTTATCGTAGAGATCCTCGGTTATCCAGACATGGCAGAGCGCCTGGGCGAAAGCCGGATCGGTACCCGGCTTGGGCGCGATCCACTTGCCGCCCAAATGTGCCGCCGTGTGATTCATGTAGGGATCGATGTGCACCATCTTGATGCCCAGTTGTTTGGCCCAGGCGCGCCGTTCGGTGCCGTCATGGGTGTAGGTTGCATCGGGATCGCTGGACCAGAACACGATCATCTCTGCTTCTTTCAGGCAGTCTTCGACCGTGCCGTAGGGCTCGCCAGCCCCCAGGCGCAGACTGTTACCCCAGTGATGCATCGCACCCCAATACCACCCTTCCCAGCTGTCGGGGTTATGCACCAGCTTGGTCACGCCGATCAGGTTCCAGAAGCGGTTAAATGCGCTCAGGTAATGGCCGAGATTGCCCCACTGATGATGCGAACCATTAGCAACCGCAATCGCACCGGGTCCGACAGCCTTGCAGCGCTTGATTTCCTTTTCAACGATGTCAAGCGCTTCGTCCCAACTGATTCGTACAAATTCAGATTTGCCCCGATTCTGAATATTACGTTCGCCATCAGGATCGAAGTCGACCCGCTTCATGGGATACAGAATCCGCTCTTTCGAGTACGCCATGGACTTCTGACACATACCGTGAGAGGACAAAGTTGCCTTGCGCGGCGGGGTAAACGTTTTCCCCCGGGCCTTGATTGACCATGATGGCGCATCTTCATCGTCGAACTCGACCGGCGTGGTTCTGATGATCTTGCCGTCTTTAACATAGACGAAGATCGGCCCGCCGTTGGTGCCGTTGGTGTAACGCGTGATGCCATGACCCACATCCGTGCCGCTCTTCCAGGTCAACGTTTCCATGCGGGCCAGCGTGGACATAAACCAGACCGCTAACTCGTCCGAACCCTCCATACCGATTTTGAAATTCTTCGCGGCGTCGATTCGCACCAGTTGGTCGAATGGTGGTGTCAGGAACTCTTCGGCAATGGCCTTGTTCTTGAAAAATATCGTCAGATCCGGATTCTCGTGAATCCCCTTCCCCGAGCTTATCTTGCCGTTTTCAAGCTTTACCCAGCGGCCTTCCGGTTTGTCCTGTAATTTGAACTGTGCAGTAAGATTTCTCTCCTTCAGACGGTCCGCAAACTCGGGGTATACACGCGAAGCCACGCGCATCGCCTGTACCATCCCAAAAAGTATGAGCGAAAAATTCATTTAATTCTCCTTAAACAGATCCGGTTGTACCGTAGCCCTGGTTATTCATGGTCTCCACCCTGCGTGTGGACCTTGTCCTCAGCGAGGATTGTCCCGCACTGCCAGGCGTAATCGGCGGACAGAAATTGTTCGATGAGGCAAATCACTCGACGATAGACAGAATCCGGCGCGACCCTGGTAACGCTTTTTGCCAGTGACGGGACCCAGTTCACAAGGTGACGTTCTGAAAAATCAACCTGTGCCAGCTGAAATGACAGTGCATCGGACCCGGCCGATGTTTCTCGATAGCACAGAAAATGCATGAACTCGAGTTCGACGGACAGATGGTCCGGCGCCCACGCGAACTTTTCTTCGAGCTTGTAACTGAAGTAGTTATAGAACCTGACAAGATCCTCGCGGGTACCCGAGTGCTGACCTGTTTGCAGATCCTCTCGAATCGGACAAGGCGGCCCGTCACCACCGATCTCGAACAACGCACTGTATTCATATTTGAGCTTGTCGAGATCCAGTGCAATAAAATCACGCAACAAACCTGCCAGATCATCAGCGTAATCGAGCGCCGCGCCGGCATCAATCCTGTCGCGCAGAGACTCTCGTGGATCCATGTCGTGAGGCGAGCAAGCAAGTTCCGACAACGCGGCATAGCACGCACAGCGTGCGGCAGCCGTTTGTCCGGCGTCGCGCTCGCTGATGCTAACCAGTCGCGTCGGGTTCGTCGTCATACCGGCATCCCTGGCACCGTGATCCGGTCGGTATTCCCGATGCCGCTGATTCTCAATAAGCTGGGTATTGTCTGTGCTTGCATCTCTAAAGCCTACCGGTCGGGCCTGAGCGGAGTATTGATAATTATCATCAGAAAACAGGTAAAATTTATGGGTAAAATCGCAAGAAAATGGTGTCAGACACCATTTTCCTGTCTCGACAGCAGTTAGTATTACTTAAGGTAATTTGAAAATTGGTGTCTGACACCATTTTCTTGCAGATTCCCCCTGTTTTCCGGGCCAGAACTTATCACATCATGATCAGTTACAAGGATGCTCTGCATCGTATCAGTACCGCCTGTCGGCCGCTTGAGCCCAGCCCGACTTCGCTGGGCGAACTGCTCGGAAGGGTGCCGATAGATGACGTGCTCAGCAAGATGGATGTCCCTTCGTTTGCCAATTCGGCGATGGACGGCTTTGCGCTGTGCGCGGCAGACACTGCCCGGGCCAGGCCTGATGCACCAATCGAAATTCCTGTGGCCGGAACCGTCGCAGCCGGCCAGAAACCAGTCGACGGGATCGCCGGACAAGCTGTCGAGATCATGACCGGAGCCCCGGTGCCAACCGGCTATGACACAGTGATACCTGTCGAACGAATAGAGGCGGAGCGTGATGCCGACGGTTCCGCAACACTGATCCGCTGTTTTGAACCGGTTTCAGGCGACCAACACGTACGCCGGACGGCCGAGGATTTCCAACTCGATCAGAATATTTTCTCTCAAGGTCAACGACTCGAACCCCATCACATCATGGGTCTGGCTGCGACCGGTACCGATACCATTGAAACACGCCGAAAACCGAGAGTCGCGCTGATCACAACAGGCAGCGAACTGGCAACGTCCGGTGTGCCGTCCGACAGCGGGCTGATTCGGGATTCAAACGGCCCCTACCTGCACTCTTTTCTAAGCACAGTTGATATACAACTCGTCAAGGCTAACTCCGTCACGGATGACCCGGACGAATTGCAAGCTGCGATCAAGGCCTGCGAAGACCGCGCTGACATCATTCTGACCACAGGCGGTGTATCTGCAGGCCGCTTTGACCTCATACCCGATGCCATCAAGGCACTCGAGGGTGAAACAATTTTTCACAAGGTCGCGATACGGCCCGGCAAACCACTACTGTTCGCTCGCCTCGCCACAAACACACTGTTTTTCGGCTTGCCGGGTAACCCCATTGCCGTGGCCGTCGGATTGAGGTTTTTCGTCCTGCCGGCCCTGTTTCATCTGCAAGGCCTGGCGGCCGAACGCTTCCTGCCGACCACCTGCGTGGAGCCGATCAGCAAAAAAGAAAACCTGACTTTCTTCGGTAAGGCGCGAACTGAGATCGATGCGAATGGGTGCCTGCAAACCCGGCTGCTGCCCGGCCAGGAGTCATTCAAAATCAATTCGCTGATGCAGGCCAATTGCTGGGCTATCGTGCCGGAAGGAAAAACTGACATGAAGGCTGGCGAACGCATCGAAATCGCACCGCTCTACCCGACCAGCTTTTTACAGTAGAAGCGGCTCTTACTGCAGCCCGACCTGGGCGAGAATAAAGTCAGCGATTTTACCGACACCGGCACGATCCATCACGGGTACCGGCGCTTCAGGTATCTCACCGTCGCTGATAATCGCACGTACCGAATTATTTTCTGTTGCAATCAACGGTGCATCCGAGCCGACTCGCCGGATTTCCAGCTTCGGGTAATCGTCATGCTTAAAACCCTCGACGAGAACAAGATCGACGTTGCCGACCTGCTCCAGCAGTTCAGCCAGCGAAGGTTCGGGTTGTTCGCCCAGCTCGACGATATGTGCCCAGCGCATGGATGACGCGACGATGACCTCACACGCGCCTGCGGCACGATGCTGGTAACTGTCCTTGCCGGGATGATCTATATCGAACTCGTGATGCGCGTGCTTGACTGTTGCAATACGAAGACCACGTCCCGTCAGATCGCGAACCAGGTCGACGACAAGCGTCGTCTTGCCGGCGTTTTTATACCCGGCAATTCCAAAAATTTTCATAGATAAATTTATTAAAGGCGCCGAACCACCCCGCTCCGCAAGAGAAGCGGCAGCCGCGATCAATCATGCGGTAGCGTGACAATCGCGACTGAAACCACCCCTGTGCAGGATGTTGCAGCAATCGAAATCAGGGCTTCGCCGCCCAGACGCTGCACCAGCCCGCTGCTGCAACCGTCTTGCCGGGGAAAATCCCGCAGGGCCGATGCTCGCCGGAGTCGCTCTGGATCTGGATGCAATTTGCGCAGGTCTGACCGGCCTGGTATCGAGCCGCTGCGGGGTTCGACTTATCCAGATTGGCCACATCGGCAACATAACCCAGCGCCTTGGCAGTCGGGTCATTCGGATCCAGTTGCGGCAAATCCGCAGCCAGTGCTTCCTGCTCCAGGATGACCACACTCGCCGGCACGGCCACAGCAATAGTTTTAAGCAATGTTCTGCGTGTAAGATTTTTTTTCACAATCAATAATCCTCGATTTCAAAAAGATGAATCAGTCCGCACAGCCCATTGTGTGCTTCGTTAAATCGTTCCCGGAAACTGCCCGAAAAACCGCCCGGGAGTTTAACATGGAAGCAAAAGGCTGTCAGACGCCTGCTGCCCCGTACTGGTGCTATCAGTGATCTTCGACCGTCCGGTCAGCGACGATAATCCGGCTGTTCGCCTGCTCTGCAATGAGGTCAGCAACCTTCGCAAGGGTCAGAGAATCCGGATTGAGCGCGAGTCCTTTGGCGAGGTCATCTTGAGCGGCCCCGATGCGCCCGACACCGAGCAAGGCAAGCGCACGATTATTGTAGACGTGCCAGTTCCGGTCATTAAATTCGAGCGCCTGGTCGCAGGCATTCAGTGCTTTGGCAAATTGCCGGGCACCCAGATAACCGGCACAAACATTACTCAACGCACTCGCTCGTTTGCGCACCGACAACGGTGAATTCAGGCCATCGAGGGTCAAACTCAGGCCCGTCTCGAAATCGCCGGCCAACAAAGCACGTGCACCTTCCTGAAGCGATGGATCTGTACCGATAATTTTATGACTAAAGGATTCCGCAGCCTGGATAGAGACCAGACCAGAACACAGAAAAAGCACTGTTATGCGAAGCAACATCATTACGCTTCCGGCTGGTTTATTATACCCCGATTCGACAACCTCGGTCACTGCTTCCCCATCGCCCGGCTGCGGGTTACATTGTGTACACCGGGTTAAAAACAACCCGGCACGACATAACCGTCACGGTCACAGGATTACCCGCCATGACACAGGTCATCACACTGACAACAGATTTCGGCCATAAAGGCCCGTTTGTCGCCGTCATGAAAGGCGCGATTCTCCTGCACGCCCCGAATGCCCGCATCATTGACCTGACCCACGAGATTCACGTGCATTGGCCGGCCGAAGCCGGATTCTGGCTCGGTCGGGCTTATCGCTACTTTCCAACCGGCACGATACATGTCGCTGTCGTCGATCCGGGCGTCGGTACCCAACGCGATATCGTGGCCGTCGAATTCGATGATCACATCTTCCTCGCTCCCGACAACGGTCTGCTCCCGACAATATTTGAAAATGCCGGGGAACATCGCGCCTGGCGACTGTCAGAACAGTGGCGAGCCGGACGTGACTGGCCACAGCCCAGCAACACCTTCCATGGCCGCGACATCTTTGCGCCTCTGGCCGCCGAACTGGCAACCGGTCAGATCAAACCGGCCGACATCGGCCCCCCGGTCAGCGAATTGATCCCATCGCTACTCGACGAACCGTTTATCACCAACGGTGAGATTCACGGCACGGTTGTAACAATCGATCATTTCGGCAACCTGATCACAAATATCAATCAGCACTTACTGGCAGACTTCGCGACACCGGAGGTCAGTGTAGCCGGCCATCGATTCGACATCCGCGACACCTACGGCAACGTCACACCCGGCAATTTTCTCGCGCTGATCAACTCATTCGACGTCATCGAAATTGCCCGTGCCGAAGGCAGCGCCGCCGACGGCCTGGGTTTGGGACGCGGCGCCCCGGTCACCGTCAGAAACCGGTAAAGGATTGGTGTCAGCCCCAAAAAAACCTGCACCCGGTGTCCGGCCGACCGGAGTGACGACTTCTTTCTGAGACTGTGGCCCGCAGGACGCGG
>CAYNMF010000055.1:0-11250 GCA_964398325.1 uncultured Chromatiaceae bacterium
GGGCGGTCTTCCTCTCCGCGACACCCACGTCGATCCCGCAGAGCATGTAGAAGGCCTGTTCTGGCAGGTGGTCCAATTTCCCCTCGACGACCTCCTTGAAGGAGCGGATCGTGTCCTGCAGCGAGACGTAGCGTCCCTTGCGGCCGGTGAACTCCTCGGCGACGTGGAAGGGCTGTGAGAGGAACTTCTGCACGCGGCGCGCCCGCTGGACGATCTCCTTGTCCTCCTCGGAAAGCTCGTCCATGCCGAGGATCGCGATGATGTCCTGGAGGTCCTTGTAGCGCTGGAGGATCCGCTGGATCTCCCGGGCCACGGCGTAGTGCTCCTTGTCGATGAAGTGCGGGTCCATGATCCGCGACGTCGAATCGAGCGGGTCGACGGCCGGGTAGATGCCGAGCTCGGCGATCTGCCGCGAAAGAACCGTCGTCGCGTCGAGGTGGGCGGACGTCGTCGCGGGGGCGGTGGCGGTCAGGGCATCCGCCGGGTCGCAGATCTGCTGGAGTGGCGTGGTGCGTGGCCAGATGCTGTCGCACACGGGATCTGAAGAGGGCATTATGGTCGCCGATCTGATCGCCGGAGAAGTCTCGGCAGTCAACTACGATGTTATTCCATCGGTTATTTACACAGCACCGGAAATTGCCTGGGTCGGCAAAACCGAGGAGCAACTCAAAGAGGTCGGGGTCAATTTCAAGTCGGGCACGTTCAATTTTGCCGCAAGCGGCCGGGCCAGGGCGATGGACCAGGCTGCGGGACTTGTTAAGATTCTGGCCGATGCCGATACGGATCAAATTCTCGGTGTGCATATATGCGGGCCGCTGGCCGGCGAGTTGATCGGGGAAGCGGTGGTTGCGATGGAGTTCCAGGCCAGTACTGAGGATCTGCAACGGACAATTCATGGTCATCCGACGCTGACCGAGGCGATTCATGAGGCAGCCTTATCCGTGGATAGGCATGCAATACATGCAATAAACCTTTGATATAAAATAATAATATTATATTTTTTCAAGTAGATTCTGAGGTGTAAAACGACTTCGCAACGGGGTTGCATCGACCTGCTTTCGGGTATGATTACCGGGTTGTTGATGTGGAGATCCAGAGATGAGATTGTTTGTTTCCCTTCTTGGGATGAGCGTGCTGTGCGCGCAGGTATTTGCGGACGAAGCCGATCTGAGTTTTAACAGTGATGCCCTGCGAGTGCAGTATGTCCATGAGTTGCAGGCCAAAGGGCTGAATATGGACGCCGGCTGGTTGCATCACACGGATAATGGTGAAGTCCTGCATGTCGGCCTTCATCTCGCCGATCTTGCCGCTTCCGGTCGCGATAAGCTTGAGGCCGGTCTTGGCGGTCGAATCGTTTACACCAACGGCGACAGAAGCAAACAGGACGGATTTGGTTTGCCCCTCGGCGGTTTCCTGCGTTTCACGCCACAGGCGATTAACCGACTTTCGATAGGCGGCAGCCTGTATTACGCACCCAGTATTCTGGCGATCGGTGATTTGGACACCTACCAGGAATATTCCATCAGGGTCAGTTACAACGTGCTCAGAGAGGCGGATGTGTATATCGGTGCCCGTTATGTCAAGGGTGAGTATGATAAAGGTGTGCCAAAATCACTGTTCGATACTGGCATGCATATCGGTCTTTCGTTGCGATTCTGAAGTTGCACAACGACCTGGACAAAAAATATTTTATCGGCTGAGTTAGGTAGGGACATGGCGGGTCATAGTAAATGGGCAAACATTCAGCATCGCAAGGGTGCCCAGGATAAGAAACGCGGCAAGCTTTTCACGAAGCTGATACGTGAAATCACAGTTGCCGCACGGGCCGGCGGCGGCGACCCCGATGCGAATCCACGGTTGCGCCTTGCAATCGACAAGGCCAAGGGTCAGAGCATGCCGAAGGACAATATAGAGCGTGCCATCAAGCGTGGTTCGGGCGAACTCGACGGAGTGGACTACGAAGTTATCCTGTACGAGGGGTACGGGCCCGGTGGTGTTGCCGTCATGGTCGACTGCCTGACCGATAATCGCAATCGAACGGTCGCAGACGTTCGCCATGCGTTCAGCAAGTTCGGCGGCAACCTGGGCGCTGACGGATCTGTCGCATACCTGTTTAACAAGGTGGGCGTACTCAGTTACCCGTCCGGCATGGATGAAGATGCAGTCATGGAGGCATCGATCGAGGCCGGCGCTGAAGACGTCGTTGTCAACGTGGATGGTTCAATCGACGTACTGACGGATCCCGATGATTTTGAATCGGTACGCACAGCTCTCGTGGAGACCGACAACAAGTTCGAACTGGCCGAGATCACGATGCGTGCATCGGTATCGGCGACTCTTGGCGAGAAAGAAGCATCCAGTATGATGAAGCTGTTGGAAATGCTTGAAGATCTTGACGATGTCCAGCAAGTGTATTCAAACGCTGAAATTCCGGACGATATTCTGGCGAGGTTGTAAGGTAAAGGACATTGAATGATCCAACCCGCATTCTGGGCATAGACCCGGGTTCTCGTATTACGGGCTATGGAATCGTCGATACGAACGGGTCTGTTACCCGGTATGTCGCGAGCGGTTGCCTGAATCTCGGCAATGGTAAATTTTCCGGACGCTTGCATGAGATTTTTTTACGTGTCGGCGAGCTCGTTGATCAATACGCGCCGGGCCACGTTGCAATAGAGCAGGTGTTCGTACACAAGAATGCCGACAGTGCGTTGAAATTGGGACACGCCCGAGCGGCGGCGATTTGCGCGACATTTGCAGGCGGACCGTCGTTGTATGAATACGCGGCACGTGAAATCAAGCAGGCGGTCGTTGGCGGCGGCGGGGCGCAAAAACATCAGGTCCAGCATATGGTCAAAGCAATCCTCGCGCTTGAGTCATTGCCGGTTAGCGATGAGGCAGATGCGTTGGCTGTTGCGATCTGCCATGCGCACAGTTTCCGGTCAGGCAGCGGTAACATGCCGTTCAGATCATCGGTACGTCGCAGCGGCGGTCGGTCGAGCTGGAGGAAATTCGCCGGATGATCGGTTTTCTGCGCGGCGTGCTGGCCCACAAGGCACCTCCGTTTTTGCTGATCGACGTCAATGGCGTCGGTTACGAACTCGAGGTGCCGATGTCAACGGTATTTCGACTGCCCGAACTGGGCAGTCGCGTCGAATTGCGCACCCACCTGGTTGTTCGTGAAGACGCACAGACGCTGTTTGGATTCAGTACCGAAGAAGAGCGGGGGCTGTTTCGCAGTCTTTTGAAGGTCAATGGAGTCGGTGCGAAGCTGGCACTGACTATCCTGTCCGGGATCAGCGTCGACGGTTTTGCACAATGTGTGCGTAATGAAGACAAGGCAACGCTGGTTCGATTGCCCGGCGTCGGCCGTAAAACGGCTGAACGTCTGATTCTTGATATGCGCGATCGCATCGATGCCGCACCCCCCGGTATGAACGGTACGCCGATATCCGCCGATGTCGGCACTGCACCGCTGACAGAGGCCTTCAATGCGCTGGCCAGCCTGGGTTACAAATCGGGTGAGGCGCAAAAGATGCTCGAAGCTGTCGAGACAGACGGACACACAACCGAAGACATATTGCGCCAGGTTCTGAGGTCGGCCGCACCATGACCGGGACCCAGAGAATCGTTGCGGGCGATACGCAGGCAGACGAGAAGCTGATCGATGCGGCTATCCGGCCGCAGTCCCTGGAAGACTACGTTGGGCAGGTCCCGGTCAAACGACAGATGCGAATTTTTGTTTCTGCCGCGATCAAGCGGGCCGAAGCTCTCGATCATGTGCTTATCTTCGGCCCACCGGGGCTGGGCAAGACAACGCTGGCACATATCATCGCCAACGAGATGGGCGTCAACATGCGCCATACGTCAGGGCCGGTACTCGAACGTCCGGGAGACCTGGCTGCGATGCTAACGAATCTCGAGCCGCACGATGTTTTGTTTGTCGATGAGATTCATCGGCTGAGTCCGGTCGTCGAAGAAGTGTTATATCCGGCGATGGAGGATTTTCAGCTCGATATCATGATTGGTGAAGGGCCGGCCGCGAGGTCGATCAAGCTGGATGTGCCGCCATTCACGCTGGTCGGTGCAACGACGCGCGCCGGCTTGCTGACTTCCCCGCTGCGCGACCGATTCGGTATTGGTCAACGTCTTGAGTTTTATACCACCGAAGAACTGCATGAAATCGTCCTGCGTTCGGCGGCGATTATCAATGTACCGATAGACGATGCCGGTGCGCGCGAGATCGCGTTGCGGGCACGTGGTACGCCGCGCATCGTGAATCGACTGCTACGCCGGGTACGTGATTTTGCTGAAGTCGAAGGGCAGGGGCGTATTGACAAACAGGCGGCACAAGCGGCAATGGACATGCTGGCTGTGGACCCGAATGGCTTCGACCTGATGGATCGCAAGCTGCTGTTATCGATCATCGAGAATTTTGACGGTGGACCGGTGGGTATTGAATCGCTGGCGGCGGCGATCAGCGAAGAACGCGGCACGATCGAAGATGTGCTCGAACCCTATCTGATCCAGCAGGGTTTTTTGATGCGCACATCGCGCGGACGTGTTGCGACGCGAAAAGCGTACCTGCATTTCGGGATCGGAGAGCCCGCGCAGAGGATGGACAAGATAACGGAGGGGACCTTGTCGCTGTTCGACGGTCCCGACGACGACAAATCTTCGGATTGAATAAGGAACTGTGCCGTCCTGGTTGCGGCCTGTATCGAAGCGTAGTGCATCTTTGTACGCAGAATGAACGTCGCGCTGAACCAGAACTGAAAAAAGGACCGGGCCGCCCGCCAGCGGGCCGTTAACAGGGATTTCATCCAGAGGAATGTGGGCATGAGCGGCAACCTGTCTTTTATCGATCTTATTTTTGGAGCCAGCATCATCGTGCAGGCGGTTCTGCTGTTGTTGTTGTTGGCATCGATAGCATCTTGGGCAATTATTCTTCGCAAGCGACGGGTGCTCAAACAAGCTGAGTCGGGATCGGATTCATTTGAATCAGGCTTCTGGTCCGGGGGCGACCTGACCGGGATCTATCGTGAAATCACGACCGGCGGGGAACCGCCCACTGACATGGCGGGCGTTTTTGAGGCCGGGTTTCGTTCATTTCGCCGATTATCCCAGCAGTCCGGCCTGACGGCGGGACAAATCGTCGAAGGTGCGCAACGTTCCATGCGGGTTGCGCAGATGCGCGAAATGGATCGCCTCGAGCAAAACCTGGCAACACTGGCCACGATCGGCTCAACAAGTCCCTACGTCGGGTTGTTTGGCACCGTCTGGGGCATCATGAATTCATTCACAGCGCTCGGTAACGTCAAGTCGGCGACACTGGCCATGGTGGCGCCGGGTATAGCCGAGGCGCTGATTGCGACAGCCATGGGACTGTTTGCGGCGATTCCCGCGGTCATCGCGTATAACCGTTACGCTGACAAGGTCGGGCGACTGGAGGTTCGTTACGACACATTCGCCGAGGAATTTTCGACGATCCTGCAGCGCCATGCGCACAGCGCGGTCAATTCGGCCGAGCAGGGTGAGTCATGAGCGGGGTGCGCAAACGTCGGCTGATCGGCGAGATCAACGTAGTTCCGTATATCGACGTTATGCTAGTGCTGCTGATAATTTTCATGGTCACGGCACCCCTGCTGACGCAGGGGATCGAGGTCGAACTGCCAAAAGCCGGCGCCGAACCGATTGATCCGACCGAAAACACGGATCCGCTGGTGTTGTCGGTGGATCAGGGAGGCCAGCTCTATCTGAATGTCGGCGACGATGAATCGAGCCCGCTTGATGCGAAAAGGGTCATCCGCCTGGCTTCGGTCGTGCTTGAACGACGACCGAATACGCCGGTGCTTGTCAAGGCGGATTTTCGTGTGCCGTATGGCGATGTTGTAGCCGCGATGGTGTTACTACAACGTGCCGGCGCTGCGAAAATAGGTTTTCTGACCGACCCTGCCGACTTTGAAAAGCTCGAGGCGGGCTGATCGGGTTTTATTCGTGGCATCGTTCGTTCATGAATATTCCGGCGGGCTGACGGTTTCGGTCATTGGCCATGTGCTGATCGCGCTGGCATTCGGCTTTAACCTGATCAGCATGCCTTTCAAAAAACTGCCGCCGGTACAACTGGCCATCGAAGCGACGGTCGTTGACATGGGGGCGGTACGCAGAAAACAGGAAGCGGAAAAACGTCGGCAACTTGAGCTGGAACGTAAGAAACAGGCTGCCGAAGCCGAACGACGCGAGAAAATAGAAGCCCTGAAGCGTGAGCAGGAACAGGCTCAACTGGCCGAGCAGAAACGTCAACAGGCAGCCGAACAAAAGCGCATTGCCGCACAGAAACGCGAGGCCGAAACCAGGAAAGAAGCTGAACGCGAGCGGGTTGCCGAGCAGAAACGTAAACAGGAAGCGGCACGCAAGGCCGAACAGAAACGCAAGGCCGAAGCTGCCCGACTCGCCGAACAAAAGCGTCAGGAAGCCGAACGCATGCGTCAGCAGGAAATTCAGCGCCAGCTTCAGAGCGAAATCACGGCCGAGGAGGATCGTCTTGCGGCTGTTGCGTCGGGCAAGCTGCAGCAATATATTGCGGCGATCAGCTCACGTGTTAACAGGAACTGGGTCAAGCCGGCATCGGCGAAACCGGGTATTGAATGCGATGTGCACGTGACACAAATACCGGGTGGCGAGATTATCAATGTGCGCGTTGGGAGCTGTAACGGTGATGCGGCTATCGTACGTTCCATCGAAGCGGCTGTATACCGGGCCTCACCGTTGCCACCACCGCCAGATCCAAGTTTATTCGAAAGAAACTTGCGATTCAGATTCAAACCGGAAGAATAGCAATCACGGGGAATGGGATGTTGGACGTGAGAAGTGAACTGTGATTAAACAAATGATTGTGGATAAAAAGTTTCTGTTGGGATTCGTTTTTGCAATTGCTTTAATCGGCGTCGCGAACGCGGAACTGCGGATAGAGATTACCGGCGGCATCGAGCAGGCGGTTCCGATTGCTGTCGTGCCGTTCGGCTGGGATGGCGGGGGCGATATACCGTTTGATGTCGGTCGGACTATTCGTGATGACCTTGAGCGCAGTGGCCGGTTCACCGCACTAAAACCAGACGAAATGCTCGAACGACCGACGACCGGGGTCGGCATTGATTTCGACGACTGGCGCATCCTCGGTATCGAAGTCGTTATCGTTGGCAAATTGTTGCGTACCGGTACCGATCAGTACACGATCCAGTTTCAGCTTTTCGATGTTTTCCGTGGCAAACAACTGCTGGGATATCGGCAGCCGGCAACCGCCAAGCAGCTGCGGGGCGCCTCGCATCTCGTCGCAGACATGATTTATGAAGAACTGACCGGCATTCGAGGTATTTTTTCTACGCGAATCGCATATATCACGGCTAACGGCAAGCCGCCGCGGCAGGTGTTTCGCCTGATAGTTGCAGATGCGGATGGTGAAAATGCACGTGTCCTCGTTGAATCGAACGAACCGCTGATGTCGCCGGCCTGGTCACCGGACGGGCGCAAGCTTGCTTACGTGTCATTCGAGAAGCAGCAATCCGAGATTTACATACAAACTCTCAGGTCCGGTGCGCGCAAGCGCGTGTCGAGCCGGCCCGGTGTCAACGGTGCGCCGGCCTGGTCGCCGGATGGGCGGCAGCTGGCGCTGACACTCTCCAAAACGGATGGCAATCTGGATATCTATATCCTGGATCTGCGGTCGCAGGTACTGACAAGGCTCACAACCCGTAATTCAATCGACACCGAAGCGACATGGTCAAAAGACGGCAAAACGATTTACTTCACGTCTGATCGCGCCGGTCAGCCGCAGGTATACAGGGTCCCGGCGAGTGGCGGCAAGGCGGTCCGGGTCAGTTTTGAGGGCACATATAATGCACGCCCGCGCCTTGATCCGTCTAATGAGCAGCTCGCGGTTGTGCATAATGACCGCGGCAACTATAGAATCGGGCTGATCGGGTTGCAGCGGGGATTCCTGCAGGTATTGACGAAGGGCAGTCTGGATGAGTCGCCGAGTTTTGCCCCGAACGGCGAGACGCTGATCTATGCAACCCGGGAAGGTCGCAAGGGAGTGTTGGCTACAGTGACGGTCGATGGCAAGATTCATCAGCGTATATCCGCGGCGGAGGGTGAAGTGCGTGAACCGGCCTGGTCACCGTTCCGTAGGAACTGATTAATTTTATAATAATCATATAATTAGGTCTGATTATTAATATTATTTATTGTATCTGAACAGGAGTAAGTACAAATGTTTGCAACGCGACACTGGATTGTCTTTGGACTGGTTATGGTTTTGGCAGGCTGTGGGGGCTCATCAGGTACGATGATGGATGACGGGACTTCTGCCGATGTCGATGCGGGTTATGGTTCCGATGACAATAACGGCGCCCGATCTTCCGGCGCTGAAGACGACGGTTATATGTCCGGCGATGCATTCGAGGATCCGACTGCAGCGGGCGGGGCACTCGCAAACCGGGTGATCTACTTCGCTTTTGACAAGTCCGACGTCGACACAGCTTCCAGGGCGCTACTGGCCGAACACGGGAGCTATCTGGCTGACAACCCGGATCGTCAGGTTCGTCTCGAGGGGCACGCTGATGAGCGAGGCAGTCGAGAATATAACATCGGTCTCGGTGAGCGTCGTGCGCAGGCAGTACGCCAGATCCTGATGCTCGGTGGCGCGTCCGCATCGCAGCTCAGTACCGTCAGTTATGGTGAAGAACGTCCGGCAGCGCTGGGAAGTGATGAAGAGGCCTGGAGCCTGAATCGCCGCGTAGAGCTCGTTTATAACCCGTAAAAAATGAGTGTGAGGAGGCCGGCGATGAAGGTATCGAAAATTGTCAGTGCAGCGCTCATGGTATCCATTGCAACGGGTTGCTCGATGCTGGTGGCGCCCGAGGAAGATCCGCTCTATCTGAAAATGACGGAAATCGACAATCGTCTTGTGAATGTCGAACGTCTGATCGACAGCCAGGGATTGATGACCCTTCTCTCGCAACTCGAAAGCCTGCAACAGGACGTGCAAAGTCTGCGTAATGATGTCGAGACCATGCAACATGAGCTCGAGCAGTCCAATGCCCGGCAGAAGGATCTGTATCTTGATGTCGATCAGCGGTTGCAAAAAATCGAGCAGGTGACAGCCAGCAGCAGTAATCTGAGCGTCCTCGAGGGCGGCTCGCTGGGCCCGGGTCAGCTGCCGGTTCCAGGTGGCACCGATCGAGCTAATTATCAGGCGGCATTCGAGTTGCTCAAGCAGGGTCGTTATGACCAGGCGTCGATTGCGTTAAAACAGTTCATGGTTGCGTTTCCATCCAGCGATTTATCCGACAACGCGCAATACTGGCTTGCAGAAACTTACTATGTATCGCAGGAATACAAAACGGCCTTGCCAGAATTTCAACTGGTCCTGAAGCGATACCCTGATTCCAGAAAAATTCCGGATGCATTGCTGAAAATCGGCTACTGTAATTATGAACTTGGGCGGAGTTCGGAAGCCCGGAAAGCACTGTCGGAAGTCGTCGAACGTTATCCGGAAACAACCGCAGCCAGGCTGGCTTCACAACGAATCGATCGCATGAAAACCGAGAACCGCTGATTCCACCCTGTAGGAGCGGCTATATATTCCTGAATAAATGAACGACGATACCGCTAGTCGGGAACGATCACTGAGAGTCACCGAGATATTCTATTCGCTACAGGGCGAGTCGCGACCGGCGGGCTATCCTACGGCCTTCGTTCGCCTGACCGGTTGCCCGTTACGCTGTGAATATTGCGATACTGCCTATGCTTTTCACGGTGGCATTCGCATGAGTCAAGGTGAAATTCTCGATCAGGTTGCCGGGTATGGGGCTCGCAATGTTTGCGTCACGGGTGGGGAGCCGCTGGCACAACGTCCGTGTCTTGCTTTGCTGGCAAATCTTTGCGATGCCGGTTATGACGTGTCGCTGGAAACCAGTGGCGCCATCGAGATTACCGGTATCGATGCCCGGGTTTGCATCGTCCTCGATGTGAAGACACCGGCATCCGGAGAGAGCGATCGTAATCTGTGGTCAAATCTAGAGTTATTGAAACCGAATGATCAGATCAAGTTCGTGATTTGCAATCGTGCAGACTACGAATGGGCCTGTACCGTGCTGACAAAACATGATTTGACCAGCTTGTGCCCGGTACTGTTTTCGCCGGCCTGGGGCGACGAGAATTTTGCGCGCAACGTGGCAGAATGGTTGCTGGCCGATCACCTGGATGTTCGCTTTCAGGTGCAGTTGCACAAGATTTTGTGGGGCGACCGACCCGGACACTGAGTAAAGGATACGTGGATCTATGCCCGCGAATATAAAACCATGAACAAGGCCGTCGTACTGTTATCGGGCGGCATGGATTCTGCTACCTGCCTGGCCAGCGCTGTAAATGAAGGGCTTGAATGTTACGCACTGAGTTTCGACTACGGCCAGCGTCACGAAGTGGAACTTGATGCGGCGCGGTTGATCGCCACATCGTTCAATGTCGCTCAGCATCTCGTGTTGCACCCGGATCTTGGCGCCATCGGCGGCTCTGCATTAACCGATAAGAATATTTCCGTTACGTCCGTGACTAATGACCAGATTCCCGTGACTTATGTGCCGGCGCGAAATACGGTCTTCCTGTCATTCGCGCTGGGCTGGGCAGAGGTCCTCGATGCCGATTTCATCTATATCGGCGTCAATGCTGTGGATTATTCCGGTTACCCGGACTGTCGCCCGGAATATATCGAAGCGTTCCAGTATATGGCGAACCTGGCACTAAAACGCAGCGTAGAAGGTCGGCCGATCCTGATTCGAGCACCGCTGCTGGAACTGACCAAAGCCAGGATTGTGCTCAAAGGCATCGAACTGGGTGTCGATTTCGCACAGACCGTGTCGTGCTATCAGGCCGACGAGGCCGGACGTGCCTGTGGACATTGCGACGCCTGCCGTTTACGCCGCATCGGCTTCTCCGATGCCGGCATGGAAGACCCGACGCATTATCAACCCGGGGCGAATGAAAAATAAGCAGGGTTCACCTTGCCGCGAGTCCAATCGACCGCGTACAATCCGCTTCCCGATGGGGTTACCCAGCCCCAAATCAGTCGTTATGCGGACCTTGCTACAAGCCGGGTCGCCACTGATCAGAATACGGGCCGTTAGCTCAGTTGGTAGAGCAGTTGGCTTTTAACCAATTGGTCGCTGGTTCGAATCCAGCACGGCCCACCAA
>CAYNMF010000056.1:0-11206 GCA_964398325.1 uncultured Chromatiaceae bacterium
AGGCTGTGCGACAATCTCTCAGCATCGACACGGTCGCTAACATTGCAAGGCACTATAAGAAGGTTGATGCCGAAGCCCACTCGGTAGAAGTACTTGCCGATCTCAAGGCACTGATGAATAAAGCAAGCTGACCGGCGTTATCCGCCACCAGCGGGCTCTACCTGTTCATTGACGGCCGGTCTTACATGCGTCTGCTCATAATGGCGGCCCAGGTATCTGGCGACCAGCGCCCAGACTGCGGCTATTGCGCCACCGACGGCGGCCACGGCACCAAGCCCGAGCCCAAGCCCCTGTGTCAGACCCGTAAAGCCCCATGCGGCAACAACATCGCCACCTCGATACACGACATTGTCAATGACACTTTTTGCCTTAAAGCGTGTTTCACGGTCGACTACGGTGAAGAGCATCTCGCGACCGGGACGCGTAATTGCATAGTTGCCGGCCTTGCGAACAACCTGCAACCCGACAACGACCCATAGCATCGGTGCCATCGCGACGACGAGCAATCCGGCTACAATCGCGATCGGTACAAGTGCCAGCGTCCAGCCAAGACCGAATTTTGTCGTCAGTCGGCCGGTCACGAACATCGCGGTGCCAATCGACAGCATGTTGACAGCAAGGTCCATGCCGGCCCAGATCTGTGTCCGGATTCCGGCATCGAGATCGACCATCAGGTTTTTCAATTCGAAATAAACGAATGTGCTGATACCGGTATACAGGAATAAGAATAGCCCGATACCGAGCAGATACGGATTACTTATAAATTCCACAAAGCCGGAGAACGGATGGCCTCCGAGTTTCTGCCCATAGTCGTTCTCGACCGGAATATTATCGTTATGCAGTTCACTGTGCTTTAACTTTTCAAGCCAGCTGATAATCGGAATCGGCGCCAGCAATAACACGGCGGAGATTAACACCAGGTTTGAGTGACCGAGCGGTTTAATCAGTATCAGCGCAATTGCCGGGCCGGTCAGCGCACCAATGCTGCTGCCTGCTGCAATGAAGCCGAACAGTCGGGGTGCCTGATGCTTGGTAAAGATGTCTGCCATGAATGTCCAGAAAACAGACACCTGGAACAGGCTGAAAACACTGATCCATACGTAATATGCCTTGCCGATGATATAAGCATCCGGCATTACCCGGAACGCGGCATAGAACGCAAAAAAAGAAGCTGAAAATAATGCATAGATTCCAGGCAGCAAGCGTCCCAAACGTATCCGTGAACACGCCGCTCCATACAGGGTGACGATAAGAATGCTGAAAATAAATGTTGCCGTAAAAAGTGTACTCAGTTCGGCATCTGTCCAGTCACTGGCCATCGAATCACGAATTGGCCGCAGGATGTAATACGATGCCATCAGCGTGAATACGAAGAAGAAAGACAGCCAGACTGCCTTTATTTCATTTGATTCCACGCTCGCGGCACCCTTCATGATGCGTACAAAGATACTGTCACTTTTTCCAACCATTAAATTTCTTCCATTACTGTCATGTATCAGGCCGTCGCCATGACGGACTGGTTACTTTGATCAATAGCACTGATCAGTCAACCTGGTCAGCCGCAAGAACTGCGAATGAATGTGCCAGGTTTTGGGCAGGTGCGGATTTACCGCTGCTGACTTCAAAAGTCTTGTTAAGTACATCCGGAGAACTCAAGGCCGCTACACAGACACTCGCCAGATCAGCGCGTGGGATTGTGCCGGCGCCATTATCTCCCTGGGCAAAAATAATCAACTTTTGCCCTCCCGGTTCGTTGATCAAGCCACCGGGGCGAACAATCGTATAGGGCACACCACTGGCCCGCAGCGCTTCCTCACCCCTGAATTTCCACATGAGGACGTTATTAAACATTTTGTTCAGAACATGATCTTCGTGCGTGACACCCATCGAGGAAACGAGTACGAACTGCCTCAGATTCGCAGCGGCTGCCGCTTCTGCCATATTCCTGACGCCTCCGTAGTCGACAAACTCCGGTCCGTTGAGAGGATGGTCACGGCCTCCGCCGACGGCTGAGATCAGGGCATCGATGCCATCCATGGCAGCATCGATCGTGACACGTTCGCGCACATCACCCAATGCGTATTCGACATCGTCGCCGAAATTTGTACGTGCCCTGACTTCATCCCTGACGAACACGCGTACCCGATAATTACCGGCCAACAACTCCCTGACGACCTCAATGCCGGTGCCGCCGGTCGCACCGGCAACAAGAATAAGTTCACCCGACTCTTGCATCTGCGTACCGGTCGTTTCGTCGCCTGCAAAAGCCGGCTGGGCAACACCGATAACCACACAGAATAATAATGGTTTCGGTGTAAGATTTTTAAGTATTCGACAGGTAAAACCAAGAATTGCCATACCGGCAGTATGAAGCCAATTACTCAGATACTTAATACCAGTACCCGCATTCCCTGTAATGGTATTCACTGACCGGTCACAGATAAGATACGCATCTCGTTTGTACCACCGCTGACACCGCGCAAAGTACCTTTCGTAAAAATCACGAGATCACCCTGATTGACATATCCATTGTCAGTCAGTATCCGGCAAACATCCTTAAAAACCGGCTGGGTATGCTCGTGGATATTGTCGTAGGCGACCGGGTAGACACCTCGATACAGCGCGATACGGCATCGCGTGCTCTCGTAGCTCGTAAAGGCAAAAATGGGTATATCCGAACGGATGCGCGACATCCATAGTGCAGTCTCACCCGATTCCGTCAGTGCGATAATCGCCTGCACATCGAGATGATTGGCGGTATACATGACAGCCATCGCAATCGCCTCATCGACAGCACCAAACAGGTCATCCATACGATGCCGGCTCATTCGCGAAGCACTCTGGTGGTACTTTTCAGCGCCGACGCAAACCTCGGCCATTGCCGACACAGCCTTGACCGGAAACTCTCCAACAGCCGTTTCGGCCGACAACATAACGGCGTCGGTACCATCCATGACGGCATTCGCAACGTCGGAAACCTCTGCGCGCGTCGGCATCTGGCTATGAATCATCGACTCCATCATCTGTGTTGCCGTAATGCAAACCGTATGGAGGTTACGCGCCATCTTGATAATCGTTTTCTGCATACCGGCTAACCCGGCAAAACCCATCTCGACACCCAGATCGCCACGCGCAACCATGACACCGTCACTGACTTTGATAATTTCCTCGAGATTACCCATCGCCTCTGCACGTTCAATTTTCGCGATGATGTGCCCGGTTCCACCCGCCTCTTCCAGTACCTGCCTGGCTTGCTTGACATCATCGGCATCGCGCACAAATGACACGGCGATCCAGTCGATATCAGCCGCGGCTGCCCTGCGCAAATCATCGAGATCCTTATCGGACAGTGCCGGAGCTGACATACCCCCACCCTGACGATTAATACCCTTTCTGTCGCTGAGGGTTCCGCCGACCGTTACCCGACACTTGATTCGAGTGCCACTTACAGACTGGACGGTCAGTACAATCTGTCCGTCATCAAGTAACAAAACGTCTCCTGAGCTGACATCCCTTGCCAGTTGCTCATAAGCGACGCCGACTTCCTTCTCATTGCCGGCCAGCGGATCAAAGGCGCTGTCCAGATCAAATAAACTGCCTTCCTGGAGACGAACGTAGCCGTCACAAAAACGTTGAATACGGATTTTTGGTCCCTGCAAATCACCCAGAATGCCAATATGACGGCCACTGCTTTTGGCGACTGCCCGGACCCTGTCGATCAGGCGCTGGTGATCTTTCCAGGAACCATGAGAAAAATTCAGCCTGACGACATCAACGCCAGCCGCAAACAACTCTTCCAGCACATCGGATTCGTCCGTGGACGGACCGAGCGTTGCAATTATCTTTGTACGTCGCATATGCCGATTATTCCACAATAGATCAGGTCAGACCCATTGATACTCTATAAAGTTCAGCGACCGCCTGCAGACACGGCTTCAGCCGCCGCGATGTCCTCAGGTGATGTTCTTGATTGCGGCTGGAGCCGCTTCGGCAGGTGAATTCTCATTGGCGTTGGCGCGCTGTTCGAGAACAGCGACAGCCGGCAGCGTTTTACCCTCCAGGAACTCGAGAAAGGCACCCCCACCCGTAGAAATATAGGACACGCCATCTGTTACCCCATATTTTTCGAGTGCAGCCAACGTATCGCCGCCACCGGCGATACTGAAAGCAGAGCTGTCGGCAACCGCGTGTGCGATGCGCTCCGTACCACTACCAAACTGGTCAATTTCAAAAACACCGACAGGTCCGTTCCAGACGATCGTACCTGCCGCAGCCAATAGCTCTGTATAGTCCTCGGCCGTCCGGGGACCGATATCGAGAATCAATTCGTCGGACTCGACCGCATCAATAGACCGAATCTGTGACGGTGCAGACTCGCTGACTTCCAGAGACACGACGACATCCCTTGGTAACGGCACAGTCGCCTGATGTCCATCATCGTCACCCGCCGCAAGGTGGCGCGCGCCATCGACAAGATCGGCCTCATACAGTGACTCGCCAACCGGATAACCGGCAGCCGCAATGAAAGTATTTGCAATTCCTCCACCGACGATCAATTGATCGACAAACTGCAACAAGGATTTGAGTACCATAAGTTTCGTTGAAACCTTCGACCCGCCAACAATTGCGACGAGCGGCCTGGCCGGATTTTCCAACGCTTTACCCAGAGCTTCGAGTTCACCGATCAACAACGGTCCAGCGCAGGCAATCGATGCAAATTGTGCAATGCCATAGGTGCTGGCCTGAGCACGGTGCGCAGTTCCGAACGCATCCATGACGAAAATGTCACACAGTTCAGCCATCTGACGCGAAAGCTTTTCGTCATTGGCCTTCTCACCTTGATTGAAGCGCACGTTCTCGCACATTACGACGTCACCCGGGCCGACATCGATACCATCGAGCCAATCAACTTCAAGACGTACGGGCTGATCGAGAAGACTACTCAGGTGATCGGCGACCGGCTGCAAAGAAAATTGCGGATCATATTCACCTTCAACCGGTCGGCCGAGATGGGACAGCAGGATGACGGCTGCACCCTGCTCGAGCGCCATTCGAATCGTCGGCAGTGTTGCCCGTATTCGCGTATCGCTGGTAACCCGGCCATTTTTCAGCGGCACATTCAGGTCGAGCCGGATCATGACACGCTGACCGGCCAAGGCCTGGTCAACCATCTTCAGAAGATTTGTCGTCACAGTGACTGTACCCGTCAACCGGCGTTCATGAGCGCCAGTGTCGTATCGAGCATGCGGTTCGAGAAACCCCACTCGTTGTCATACCACGAACAAACCTTGACGAGGTTACCGCCCATAACCTTCGTCATCGTGGCGTCAAACGTAGATGAATTCGGGTTGTGGTTGAAGTCGACCGATACGAGCGGTCCGTCACTATATCCGAGCACCTTGCCGAGCGAATCACTACCGGACGAAGCCGCACGCATAATGTCGTTGACTTCCTCGACCGTCGTATCACGGGATGCCGTAAACGTCAGATCGACAAGCGACACATTGATTGTTGGCACGCGAACAGAAAAACCATCGAGCTTGCCGTTCAGTTCCGGTAACACGAGACCGACGGCTGCAGCGGCACCGGTCTTGGTCGGGATCATCGAATGGGTAGCTGAACGCGCACGACGCAAGTCCTTGTGATAAACGTCCGTCAGCACCTGATCGTTGGTATAAGAATGAATCGTATTCATTACACCCTGCTCTACGCCAATTTTCTCGTGCAACGGCTTGATGAGCGGCGCCAGGCAGTTCGTCGTGCACGACGCATTCGAAACAACCTGGTGCTCAGCCCTCAATGTATCCTCGTTGACACCGAAAACAATTGTCGCATCGATGTCATTGCCGGCCGGTGCCGAGATCATAACTTTCTTTGCGCCGGCATCAAGATGCGCCGAAGCTTTTGTTTTGTTAGCAAAAAATCCGGTGCACTCGAACACAACGTCAATGCCCAGGTCGCTCCACGGCAAGTCGGCCGGGTTGCGCTCGGCGAACACACGAATCCGGTCGCCGTTGACAACCATGCTATCGCCGTCGACAGCCACATCGCCCGGAAACGGGCCATGTGTTGTGTCAAAACGCGTCAGGTGCGCATTCGTTTCCGCATCGCCGAGATCGTTGATCGCAACAATACTCAGCTCACCGGTTCGATCGGCCTCGTAAACAGACCGCAGAACATTGCGTCCGATACGCCCGTAACCATTAATTGCAACTTTTACTGACATCAGTCTTTCTCCAAAAGGCGCAAAGCCTGCGCCACGATATTCTCAGGTGTAAATCCAAAATGTTTAAATAGCTCACTGGCCGGTGCGGACTCGCCAAAACGATCCAGACCGATAATCTGCCCGCCCGGACCGACAAAGCGATGCCATAAACCAGTCACTCCGGCTTCGATGGCGATGCGCCGGTCAATGGCAGCGGGTAAAACCGATTCACGGTAAGTCTCATCCTGGGCAAGGAATGCGGCTGCGCATGGCATCGATACAACCCGCACACGATGCCCGGCCGCAGCCAGTGCAGCGGCAGCAGTTACCGCCAAACCAACTTCTGAGCCGGTCGCGATCAGGATCAGTTCCGGATCAGCGGCATCACACAAAACATAGGCACCGCGCCGGATTGCCGCCCGTTGCGCGTCGGTACGCGACTGGTGGACGAGACTCTGACGCGACAGAATCAGGCTGGTCGGGCCGGTTAATGTCTCGATCGCATCACGCCAGGCAACGGCCGTCTCTACTGCATCGCAC
The DNA here is from genome assembly GCA_964398325.1 of uncultured Chromatiaceae bacterium. GTDB lineage: Bacteria > Pseudomonadota > Gammaproteobacteria > Steroidobacterales > SMWD01. The sequence continues at coordinate 6,746 of CAYNMF010000056.1, forward strand.
GGACGCCAGACGCGCATATTCGGAATCAACTGCAGGCTTGCGACTTGCTCTACAGGCTGGTGAGTCGGGCCATCCTCGCCCAGACCGATCGAATCATGGGTAAAAACGTGAATGGTGCGAATACCCATCAACGCAGCCATGCGCAGTGCATTGCGTGAGTAATCCGAGAAGGTCAGAAACGTGCCACCGTAGGGAATAAATCCGCCATGCAGGGCCAAGCCGCTCATGATCGCCGCCATGCCAAACTCGCGCACGCCATAGGAAACATAGTTACCCGAGGCATCGTCTCCACTGATGACACTTGAACCCGAGTGCTTTGTCAGGTTCGAACCGGTCAGGTCGGCAGAACCACCGATCAACCCGGGCAAAGCCGGTGCAAGTGCGTTAAGCGATATCAGTGACGCCTTGCGCGTCGCGACAGACTCACCTGCTTTATCGATTTGGGTAATAGCCGCATCGGCAACAGCGTTCCAGTCAGCGGGTAATTCACCTTTAGTGCGCCGATTAAACTCGGCGGCTAGTTCCGGATATGTCTCGGCATAGGCATGCATGCGTTCGTCCCACTGATGCTCGGCCGCCCGGCCCGCCTCAGTTGCGCTCCATGCATCGGCCACCGCTTCGGGAATAACGAACGGCGGTTCATCCCAACCCAGCATCTGGCGGGCTGCCGCAATCTCATCCGCTCCGAGCGGCGCGCCATGTGTTGCTGCTGTACCCTGCTTGTTCGGCGAACCGAATCCGATAATTGTTTTGCAGCAAATCAGCGACGGCTGGTCGCCATTGGTCCGGGCCTCGACAATCGCGGCATGAATGGCTTCGGGATCATGCCCGTCCACATCGGCCACGACATGCCAGCCATAGGCACGAAAACGTTCGGGTGTGTCATCGGTAAACCAGCCGTTGACCTCGCCATCGATCGAAATCCCGTTATCGTCATACAGGCAGATCAGCTTGCCGAGTTTCAGTGTGCCGGCCAGCGAACAGGCCTCGTGCGATATGCCTTCCATGAGACAACCGTCGCCAAGAAACACATACGTGAAATGATCAACAATCTCATGATCCGGCCGGTTAAATTGGGCCGCCAGTGATTTTTCCGCCAACGCCATGCCAACAGCATTTGTGACGCCCTGACCCAGTGGTCCGGTTGTCGTTTCGATACCGATCTGGGGATCGTATTCCGGGTGCCCTGCTGTTTTAGAGCCAAACTGACGGAAATTGCGAAGGTCCTCGATTGACAGCGGATAACCGGCCAGGTGCAACAAACCGTACTGCAGCATCGAACCATGGCCATTGGATAACACAAACCGATCGCGATCCGGCCAAACCGGATTCGCGGGGTTGTGCCGGAGAAAATCGTTCCAGAGCACTTCGGCAATGTCTGCCATGCCCATCGGCATGCCGGGATGGCCTGACCGGGCCTGCTGCACTGCATCCATGGCCAGGACGCGTAAAGCATCGGCCAGCTTCCTGCGGGAAGTTGGTGCGACTGCGTTGTCAGGATTTGTTGCCATCACATCAAGACTTTTCTTTTAATTTTGGGGCGCGCATTGTCGCGTACTCGCCAGTGACTGGCAATAAGGATAGACCGCTGCGACGGTACCGTAGTTATGTCGGGTGGATTTCCTGCTGTCGGGCGCTTAGCGCCACTAATCAGCGCAAATCGTGCGCAGGGCCGCTATAATGCGCCGTTCGAATTCTTCCAGATCAATACAGGTGACCTCATCACATGGGCACGAGAAAGCTTTTCACTTCAGAATCTGTCTCCGAGGGCCATCCGGATAAGATGGCCGACCAGATCTCCGACGCCATACTCGACGCAATCCTGGCCGCAGCGCCGCAATCACGCGTTGCAGCGGAGACAATGATCAAGACCGGTTTTGTCGTCCTCGCCGGTGAAATCAAAACTGATGCAAATATTGACTTTGAACCGATCATCCGCGAAGTCATTTGTGACATCGGCTATGATGATTCCGACAAGGGTTTTGACGGCAAAACCTGCGGCATTATGAACGCACTCGGCAAGCAGTCTGCCGACATCAACATGGGTGTCGACCGAGTTGACGAGAAATCTCAGGGTGCCGGCGATCAGGGCATGATGTTCGGTTACGCTTGCAACGAAACCGATGTGCTAATGCCCGCACCGATTACTTATGCGCACCGACTGGTCCAGCAACAGGCAAAAATCCGCAAGGACGGCACACTGCCGTGGCTGCTGCCGGATGCAAAGAGCCAGCTCACATTCATTTATGAAGACGACACCATCCGGGGTATCGATGCGATCGTACTGTCGACACAACACACCCGTGACGTCTCGAATGAAGATATTCGTGCCGGTATCCTCGAGCATGTCATCAAACCGGTCATTCCAGCGAAATGGCTCAGCCAGGTAGCGAGTGACAAGATACATATCAACCCGACCGGCCGTTTCGAGACCGGTGGCCCCGAGGGTGACTGCGGTCTGACCGGACGCAAGATTATCGTCGATACATACGGCGGCATGGCCCGCCACGGCGGGGGAGCATTCTCGGGAAAAGATCCGTCCAAGGTCGACCGTTCAGCCGCCTACATGACCCGCTACGTCGCGAAAAACGTCGTCGCCGCAGGTCTGGCAAAACGTTGCGAAGTCCAGGTGTCCTACGCAATCGGCGTTGCCGAACCGACCTCGGTCCTGGTCGATACATTTGGAACCGGCACGAAGTCGGAAGCAGAGATCACCGCGCTGATACTCCAGCACTTCGACCTGACGCCCTACGGCATCAAAGAAACGCTGCAACTCGAACGTCCGATCTACCGTCCCACCGCGGCCTACGGGCACTTCGGACGCGAGGAATTCAGCTGGGAGCGCACGGACAAGGCGGAGGCCCTGCGCGGCGCGGCCGCAGCCTGAACCCGACATTTGACCCGACTTTCAATGCTAAAAACAGAATTCACGGAGTAATCTAAATGAGTACGAAAGCAGCTGAAGCCATCAGCAATGACTATCACGTCGCTGACATGTCACTGGCGGACTGGGGCCGGCGCGAAATCGCAATCGCCGAAACAGAAATGCCGGGACTGGTCGCGATCCGTGAGGAATATGCTGCTCAACAACCGCTCAAGGGTGCACGTATCACCGGTTCATTGCACATGACGATCCAGACGGCTGTTTTGATCGAGAGTCTTGTCGCACTTGGCGCTGAAGTTCGCTGGGCGTCCTGTAATATCTTTTCAACCCAGGACCATGCGGCGGCGGCAATTGCAGCGACCGGCGTACCGGTATTCGCATTTAAGGGCGAATCACTCGACGAGTACTGGGAATTCACACATCGAATTCTTGACTGGCCTGAAGGCGACTACCCGAATCGCATCCTTGACGACGGCGGTGACGCAACACTGCTCGCAATCCTGGGCTCGAAGGCAGAAAAAGACGCATCAATACTCGACAACCCGTCGAGCGAAGAGGAAATTGCCCTGTTTGCCTCAATCAGGAAGCGTCTCGCTGACCGTCCCGGCTGGTACAGCAAGCTGAAGGCTGCAATCGGTGGTGTCACAGAAGAAACCACAACGGGTGTCATGCGGCTTTATCAGATGCAAAGAGACGGTGAACTGCCGTTTCCGGCCATCAACGTCAATGACTCGGTCACCAAATCGAAATTCGACAACCTGTATGGCTGCCGTGAATCCCTTGTTGACGGTATCAAGCGTGCAACCGATGTCATGATCGCCGGCAAAACGGCCATCATCTGTGGTTATGGTGATGTCGGCAAAGGCTGTGCGCAGTCACTGCGCGGCCTGGGTGCGACGGTCTGGGTCACCGAGATCGACCCGATTTGCGCATTGCAGGCAGCCATGGAAGGCTATCGTGTCGTCACAATGGACGATGCGGTCGACAAGGCCGATATCTTTGTGACGGCGACGGGTAATTTCCATGTCATCACCCACGAACATATGGCAAAGATGCGAGACCAGAGCATTGTCTGCAACATTGGTCACTTTGATAATGAGATCGATGTTGCCAGTCTGGATGACTACACATGGGAAGAAATCAAGCCTCAGGTTGATCATGTGATTTTTCCGGATGGCAAGCGGATCATTCTTCTGGCTGGTGGCCGGCTGGTGAACCTCGGTTGTGCAACTGGTCACCCGAGTTTTGTCATGTCGAACTCATTCACCAACCAGGTGCTTGCACAAATCGAATTGTGGCAGCGCCCGGAAGAGTACGGCAATGAAGTCTATGTGTTACCGAAACACCTCGACGAGAAGGTAGCGCGTCTGCATCTGAATAAACTGGGGGTCAATCTGACGACCCTGACGAAAAAACAGGCCGATTACCTCAACCTGGAAATCGATGGGCCTTACAAGGCTGCGCATTACCGGTACTGAGTTTGCGTAAAGTTATGCCGGTGAGGAGGGGGGCTTAGTTGTGGTCGAGACTGTAAATAAAACTGTGTAACTGCCTATCATTGAGCCCTGTAACGGGTA
>CAYNMF010000057.1:0-11113 GCA_964398325.1 uncultured Chromatiaceae bacterium
AACATTTGATCCGATTCATTTCGGTCACCTGCGCACGGCTTTGGAGTTGCTCGACCATCTGCAGCTGGCCGAGGTGCGTTTTACTCCGTGCGCCCGACCGCCACACGACAAGACACCTGTTGCCCCCGCAGCGCTCCGACTCGATATGGTAAAAGCGGCGATAGCCGGTCAGCCGGGCTTTATAGTTGATGAGCGCGAACTCAACAGATCCGGTCCGTCGTATACAGCCGAGACACTCGAAGCCTTACGTGCCGAGTCACCGTCGCGACCCATTGGTCTCATTGTAGGCATGGATGCCTTTATCGATATCGGTTCCTGGCATCGTAGTGAGGACATCCTGCGGCTGGCACACATCATCGTCGCACAGCGGCCCGGAGCGCAGTTACCCGAGTCGGGATCGGCCGGTGCGCTACTTGCGGCAAACGCCGTGACCGGGCCCGCGGCGCTGGCAGAATCGCCTGCCGGAAAAATACTGGTTCATACCGTGACGCAACTGGAGATTTCATCGTCGGCAATTCGAGCGGCAGTGCGTGACGGCCATAGTTTGCGCTATCTCATCCCCGATACCGTCGCCGCGCTGATCAAAACCACCGGTTGCTATTCGTCATGACGATGGCTGATCACCGGTTTTCGCGCACAAGAATCATTTCGAAGATTTATTCAAAGGAGCGTTAATTACGTGCAAAGTAGTGAATTTAAAAAGTTAATAGAAAATTCTCTCGATGACCTGAAAGCTGTCGATATAGTTGCCTTGAACGTCGGCGGGTTCACTTCGATTACAGATTACATGCTCATCGCCGGCGGCACATCGGATCGTCATGTGCGGTCCATTGCCGATAGCGTTATAGAGAAGGTCAGGGAGACCGGACAGCCTGTATTGGGTGTAGAAGGTCGTGAGTCCGGTGAGTGGGTACTTGTCGATCTCGGCGACGTTGTTGTGCACATCATGCAGCCACGGGCGCGTAATTTTTATAAGCTTGAAGACCTCTGGAGCATGGGCGAACGGTCCGGGCGACCGACCGATGCCGAGCAGGCCGGCTGACGGATTACCATGCGACTCACGATTTTTGCGGTCGGTACGCGCATGCCGGGCTGGGTCAACGACGGTGTCAGGGAATACGCCCGGCGCATGCCGCGCCAGATTCAATTTGGAATTGAAGAGATTGCGCCCGGTCTTCGCACCACGCGTGGTAATGTCACCGTGGCTCGCGAACAGGAAGCTGCTCAATTGATCAAGCGAACTGCCGCATCAGATCAAAGAATCGTGCTTGATGAGAAAGGTAAACCATGGTCATCGACAGAACTTGCAGAGCAATTGCGCGACTGGCTGCACAATGTTCCAAATGTGGCGCTGATGATCGGCGGTCCGGATGGATTTACGGACGAGGTACGCGACAATGCGGACCGGCTCTGGTCGCTATCGAACCTGACTTTGCCGCATGGATTGGTGCGCGTCGTGCTGGCTGAACAAATGTACCGGGCATGGACGATTGTTGAAGGGCATCCCTATCATCGGGAAGGCCGGTAGCACGATGCCTGGGTCATTTATTTACCTGGCATCGGGGTCGCCTCGCAGACGTGAATTGCTGGCCCAGCTCGGGCTTTCATTTGAATTGTTGGTCTCGGATATCGACGAGGCGTTGCGCCCGGGTGAGCCGGCTGATGCGTATGTCCGCAGGATGGCGCACGATAAATCCCGGGCAGCTCTGGAGCGACTGCCCGCTCGTCGTGCCCCGGTGCTTGGTGCCGATACGGTCGTGGTCGCCGATCAGCACATCCTGGGCAAGCCGGCGGACCAGATCGAAGCTGCGCAGATGCTCCGGCGCTTGTCTGGCCGGAATCATGATGTGCTGACAGCCGTCGCGATCAGCGATGATGAGCGCAAAGTTATAGCCGTCAGCCGTACGGTCGTCACTTTCAGGTCCTTGAGCGATGAGGAGATCGATGGCTACTGGGCTACCGGTGAACCGTGTGACAAGGCGGGTGGCTATGCGATTCAGGGGCTCGGTGCCATATTTATAGAAGCGATTGAGGGTAGCTACTCCGGTGTCATGGGATTGCCGCTATTTGAGACGGCGCACTTGCTGAACGGCTTCGGTTATCGTTTTATGTAGCTGTTATGCCTGAAGAAATACTGATTAATTTTACCACGCGCGAGACCCGCGTCGCAGTACTCGAAAACGGTGTTCTGCAGGAACTGATGATCGAGCGCGCCTCTCATCGCGGTTTGACCGGTAATATTTACATGGGCAAGGTTTCGCGCGTGTTACCGGGCATGCAGGCCGCGTTCATCGATATCGGCATTGCACGAACGGCATTTTTACACGCATCGGATATCGCGCCGGCCATACCTGCCGCCGGCGACAGTTCATCGGGTGAATCGGATATTCGTAACCTGTTGCGCGAAGGTCAGCAGTTGCCGGTGCAGGTTATGAAAGACCCGATCGGGACCAAGGGCGCGCGGTTGACGACGAAGTTTGCGATACCGTCACGTTACCTTGTCATGTTGCCGGTGAGTGCCAAGTTCGGTGTTTCGGCGCGCATCGAGGATGAGGCTGAGCGCGAGCGTTTGAAAACGGCGATAGAGACGATCGTATCGGACGGTAACACGCCCGGTTACATTGTCCGGACGGCCGCCGAAGGAGCCACTATCGAAGCGTTGCGGGCTGATCTGCTGTTTCTCGAAAAACTGTGGCAAGCCATCGGTGACTTTGCAGCAACGGCCAAAACCGGGCAGTTAATTCACGAGGACTTGTCACTGGCCGTGCGCGTAATACGCGATATCGTCAGTCTTGATGTCGAGCGAGTTCAGGTCGATTCCGAAAAAGTATTCGGCAGGCTCAGACACTTTGCCGGTATGTTCATGCCCGAGATCGAGCCGACAATCGAGTTATACCGGGGACGTAGACCCATACTCGATCTTTACGGTGTTGAGGACGACATTGAGAAGGCGCTGAATCGCAAGGTTTCAATGAAGTCCGGCGGCTACGTAATTTTTGATCAGACCGAAGCGATGACGACGATTGATGTGAATACCGGCGGTTATGTCGGGCATCGAAATCTTGAAGAGACGATTTTCCGGACGAATCTGGAGGCCGCCGTAACCATTGCCCGGCAGCTTCGGCTGCGTAACCTCGGCGGCATCATCATCATTGATTTTATCGATATGGATGAGGCTAACCACCGGCAGCAGGTGCTCGAGGCGCTGGAGACGGCGTTGGCTTCCGATCATGCACGCACGCAAATCAGCGAGCATTCGACGCTCGGACTGGTCGAGATGACTCGCAAGCGGACACGGGAAAGTCTTGAACACATCATGTGCGAGAGCTGTCCGGCCTGTCACGGTAACGGGTTTCTCAAGACACCCGAAACAGTCTGTTACGAGATCTTCAGGGAGATCCTGCGACAGCACCGTCAGTTCAAATTTGACGAACTCGTTGTGCTGGCGCATCAGGATGTCGTTGAACTACTGCTGGATGAAGAGTCATCGGGGCTCGCGGAGCTGGAAGAATTGACCGGTAAACCCATCAGGTTGCAGTCCGAAACGATGTTCGCACCGGATCGGTTTGATGTTGTCCTGATGTAGATAAAACGTGCGAAACGATGGGTGATCTACTCGGCAAAATTCTGAAATGGCTCGTCTATACAGGCGCAGCCGGCATCATGCTGCTTGCCTTGCTGGTCGGTATTGCACGATTGTTGTTGCCGCTCGTACCCGAATATCAGGGTGATATTCGCCGCTGGGCGGCGGAGGCAACCGGGTTCGACGTACAGTTCAATAATATCAGTGCAAGCTGGCCGATCGCCGGTCCTGAACTTGAGTTCATCGATGTCACCGTGTCGTCAAAAGAGACGGGTGAGCCGATTTTCATGGCCGAGAACCTGACGGCGGGTATCAGCCTGCTCAGCCTGATCCGCGATCAAAAGGTGCTGCTGAATCGCCTCGGTGTCGAAGGCTCAAAAATTCGTGTACAGCGTAATGACAATGGGAAATTTCTATTTCAGGGTCGGCAACTCGATGAGTTTATTCAGCTGGAATCCGATCCTGATAAGCCGTTTCATTTGCCCGACCTGCTGATTGAATTGTCCGGAATTGATCTGGAATTTGCCGATGATCTGCGTTCCGGCGATAAATACGCTTTTGGTGTCGAACAGCTGAGCATTCAATTATCCGATGATCAGATCACGATTGACGGCGATGTTGAACTGGCACCGGAATTTGGCGGCCGCGTCACTATTTCGACGGATATACCGGTTCGATTGCTGCGTCCCGAAACGGATCAGACCGAAAATATCAATCGAAGGTCAGTGACCCGGGCAGCGCAGTACTGGCGCATTTATTTTGACGGTGAGAATTTACGATTCCGGGAAATTCTCACCTATATATTGAATCGGGAAGTGCCGGTGATAAAGGCGCATGGCGATGTCACTATTGCGGCAGATTTTAATGGCAGAACACCGAAAAGTATTTCGGCCGAACTTGACCTTAGTGACGTTATTTTGCGCATCGATGCCAACCGAACAGAACGATATGAAGTGCTGAGCGGTCAGCTTGAATGGAAGCGCAACGGGAAAGACGGCTGGCTACTGGCTGCCACTGATATCAGTGTGGAGCGCGGTGGCCTGTTCGCTCCGCGTAGCGATTTCGACATCGCGGTTCAACCGACAGCACCGAGTCGTGCCCTGAGCATCAAGGCCAGCACCAGCTTCCTGCGCTTGCAGGATCTTTATCCGCTGGTTCGGGTAGCCGACAACGAAAACTTGCTGGAAGCAGTGACCCCCGGTGAACTGGAACTGCCACTGGACGTATACGGTGATGTGAAGAATCTTGATCTCAGTGTGCAAGGCGGCGTTGAGACTCAGAAGGACTTCAGCCTTGCCTTCAGGTTTGCCAATATTGGTATTGTCGGATTCGGAGAGAATCGATCGATTCGTGGCTTGAGCGGTGAACTGACTACGGACCAGAACGGAGGTCGCCTGCAAATCAACAGTCGGGCTACCGAGGTGGAGTGGCCAGCGTTGTTCACGGCGTCACTTGATGCGCAAAGTGTCACCGGGTTGCTGGTCTGGCGCGTCAGCGAAGATGTTATTCATATCCTGAGTGATAGCGTGCAGGTGCTATTTCCGTCTCTTGCAGTCGATACGCGTTTTGAACTTGACTGGCCTCGTAACGGTGACTCGCCACAAATCGATCTGACCGCAACGGGCAGCTCAAGTGATGTGCATGGTGTTGTGCCGTTGTTGCCGTTGAAAAGGTTTGGGTCGAAAGTACCCAAATGGCTTGATCGTGCGATTGTCTCCGGTCTTATACCACGAGTCGATATCAGGTTCAGCGGACCCGTGCGCGAGTTCCCGTTCGATGCCGGAGAGGGGATATTTAACATCGGCATTGATATTGAGAAAGGTGTAATCGATTATGCGGCTGCCTGGCCACGTATCAATAATCTTGACGCACATCTTGTGTTCGACGGCGTCAGCCTGACTTCACAACGGAACAGCGGTCGTATTGGACGCATTGGTTTTCGCGATAGCGATATTCGCATTGCCGATCTGCGCAAGGGACGCCTGGAAATACTCACACAGCAGCCGGTGACAGTTGATGCGGCCCTGAACTTCCTGCAGCGGAGTCCTGTCGCCAAAGCGGTGGGGCCGGTACTCGGCAAATTAACGGGCAGCGGCACGGTCAACGCTGACCTGCGACTCATCATACCGGTTAAACACCAGAAAGATTATGAACTCGAAATCGGTGTCGACATTGATGGTGCGAAACTTGGCATGAAAGATCTGGGCTGGGATCTGACCGACCTTACCGGTTTTCTGACTGTCCGTAATACACAATTTTTCGCGAATGACATGACGGCGACCCTGCTCGATGAACCGGTCAGGATCGATTTGCGCCCGGCTTCTGACTCAATTGACCTGTATGGCCAGTTCATACGGGTCACTGGCCGCACGCCGATCGAGCGCTGGATGCAAACCTTGTCACTACCGTTTGTTGACCGGGTGAACGGGCCGGCAGACTGGAACGCGCTGGTGCTGATTCCGAAACGACAGCCGAATGCGCAATCTCCGGCCCATATCATCGTGCGTTCCGACCTTGTCGGCGTCGAAAGCCGTCTTCCTGACCCGCTTGCCAAGACTTCTGCCGAGGCTGACGCTCTGGAGGTTGACATCGCATTTCCTGCTGAGGGTCAATTGGAGGTCACCGGCAGATTGCGCCGAGATTTGACCTGGGCCTTCGAACTGGAGTCAGTCGAGTCGGCCTGGCGCATCGCGAGTGGCGCAGTCCATGCCGGGTCGGCGGGAGCGATCGTGCCGATCGATCGCGGTGTCGAGTTATCCGGCCGCCTGGATTTTGTACGTTTCGATGACTGGCTTTCGATGACCGCGGGCGATAAGGGTGCTGCCGGGGCCGAACAACCCGATTGGCAGGAAACGTGGCATAAAGCGGATCTTGATATCAATCAGTTGTCGGCCTTCGGACTACTGTATAGCGATGTCCGGTTGCAGGCAGATCAGGATGAACAGAACTGGCAAGTTGAGTTGGAGAGTCCGGGCCTCGCCGGTCATCTTACGGTGCCGCTCGATCTCGATAACGGTCTACCGATCATGGCCGATATGGAGCGGCTCTGGCTGGTTGATGCCGAGCCTGAGCCTGAAGAAGGGGAGAGTGACAAGCCTGCCGATCCCCGCAAAATTCCGTTTGTCGAGGTTAAAGCCGACGATTTCGTGATCAATAAAATACACTTCGGGTCTCTGAGTGCAACGATCAGGGATGTCACCGGTGGCATTCTTATCGAGCCAATCAAGATGCAGGGGCCGACATTCACAATTGACGGTAATGGCGCGTGGCTCGTTCACCCGAACGATGACACCTTGAGGCAAAGCCATCTGGCGATGAACCTGAACGGTACAGATATAAAAGCCGTTTTGACCTCGCTCGATTACGACCCGGTCATTGAGGGTAAATCAATAGTAGCAAGCGCTGACCTGACCTGGCTCGGTGGTCCGAGCAATGATTTTCTGCAGCGTGCCGATGGCGAATTTACCATACGTCTGGAAGAAGGTTCGCTACTGGCCGTCAGTCCGGGTAGTGGCCGCATACTTGGTGTGCTAAGCATCGCGGCCTTGCCACGGCGGCTGTCATTCGATTTCAGCGACGTATTCGATGACGGTTTGAGTTTTGATACGCTCAAGGGTGATTTTACGGTTGACGACGGTAACGCGTATACCTGTAACCTGGGCCTCGAGGGTTCGGTTGCCGACATGGGCATCGTTGGCCGGACAGGTTTTGCGGCGAATGACTACGATCAGCTGGCAGTCGTCAGGCCCCATGTCTCTAATTTACTGGCGGTCGGCGGTGTCGTCGTCGGCGGGCCTGTGGTCGGCGCCGCAATGTTGCTATTCTCACAGATCTTTCATAAACCGCTGAGTACGCTTGGCGAATCCTACTATCGGGTCACGGGATCCTGGGATGATCCGGCCGTGGAGCAAATTCACGGTAATGATCTCGACGTTGCGCCTTTGCGCAACTGTGAAGCCTATCTTTCCGATGCCATTACCGAATCACTGAAAGAATGATCGGTGCATGGCTGATTTATTGAACTGGATGAACATAGTGAAGAAATCCGACGATTCGAACCCGATCCAGATTGCGCGACAGTCCTTGCTCGTGCCAGCCGGTCTTGAAGATCTGCACCTTGACCGTGCACTCAACGCATTAATGCAAAATGGTGTTGATAGCGCGGATTTGTATTTCCAGATGACGCGACATGAGTCGTGGTCGCTCGAAGACGGCATTGTCAAGGAAGGCAGTTATAACCTCGACCAGGGCGTCGGCGTGCGTGCCATGGCCGGCGAAAAGACCGGTTTCGCGTATTCCGACGAACTGGCACTACCGGCGCTGATGCAGGCATCGGCGGCAGCCGGTGCCATTGCGCGCGGCGGCCGGCAAGGCAAGGTTCGGGTTGCGGTACCGCATTCCGGGCATCAATTGTATGTGCCGGTTGACCCCATTGCTTCGCTGGCCGATGCGGACAAGGTTGCTCTTTTGCAGGATATTGATCGTGAAACACGCAAGATTGATCCGCGCGTCAAACAAGTCATGGCGAATCTGGCCGGCGTGCAGGATGTGATTCTTGTTTGTTCGAATGACGGCATTCTGGCCGCAGATGTTCGTCCGCTCGTCCGGCTGAATGTTTCGGTTATTGTCGAAGATCAGGATAAACGGGAGCAGGGCTACTCCGGCGGTGGCGGTCGATTCAGTTATGAATATTTTCTCGACGGCGACCGGCCCATGGAGTATGCGCGTGAAGCCGTGCGTCAGGCACTTGTAAATCTCGATGCGGTGCCTGCTCCGGCAGGCGAGATGATCGTTGTACTGGGCCCGGGCTGGCCCGGCGTTTTGTTACACGAAGCGATCGGTCACGGTCTGGAAGGCGATTTCAATCGCAAGGGGACGTCGGCGTTTTCGGGACGTATCGGTGAAAAAGTGGCCTCCGGGCTTTGTACCGTCGTCGATGACGGTACGCTCGACGGACGCCGCGGTTCGCTGAATATCGATGACGAAGGCATGCCGACACAAAATACGGTGCTGATCGAACGAGGCAAGCTGACCGGCTACATGCAGGATGGCATGAACGCACGGCTCATGGGGGTTGAGTCGACGGGTAACGGACGGCGTCAGTCGTTTGCCTACCAGCCGCTGCCACGCATGACGAATACTTTTATGCTGGCCGGTGAAAGCGATCCCGGAGAAATCATCGCCTCAGTGGACCGGGGTATCTATGCAAAGAATTTTGCAGGCGGACAGGTTGATATCACCTCGGGCAAGTTCGTGTTTTCTGCGAGTGAGTCGTACTTGATCGAAGGTGGCCGCTTGGGCGCACCCGTCAAGGGTGCATCCCTGATTGGGGACGGGCCATCGGTCCTGCACAAAGTATCGATGGTCGGCAATGATCTTGAGCTCGATACCGGGATCGGGGTTTGCGGTAAGGAGGGACAGTCGGTACCGGTTGGAGTGGGGCAGCCGACGTTGCGGGTTGACGGGTTGACTGTTGGAGGGACAGGGTGATCTGTTCCGACGTTGGTTATCGGGGGTCAGGCAGATCCACGACGGCCCGGGTTTGTTGGGCCCGAAAATCATCCAGGGCATCGCGCAGGCGGTTATCTTCAAGCGCCAGGATCGATGTAGCCAGGAGTGCGGCATTTTTGGCGCCGGCTTTGCCGATGGCCAGCGTGCCGACAGGAATACCGGCCGGCATCTGGACCATCGACAGCAATGCATCCATGCCGCCGAGTGCCCGCGATTCCATCGGTACGCCGAGCACCGGCAGCGGCGTCTTGGCAGCCGTGGCGCCCGGCAGTCCGGCGGCAAGACCGGCGGCAGCGATCAGAACTTTCAATCCGCGATCCCTGGCCGTACTGGCGTACTCAGCCAACAGGTCGGGCGAGCGATGGGCTGAAATGACCCGGACTTCGTGTTCGATACCGAACGATTCGAGTAAGTCCGATGCGTTTTTCATGATCTCCCAGTCAGACTGAGAGCCCATGATGATTCCGATGACTGCGTTCATCGGCGGATTTTAGAGCAAAAACGGACTTAGACCAATATTTTTGAGGGTAGACTATGTGCCCCGATACAAATACCCGGAGAGCATGTTCGGATGACCACAAAACCCCAGCCCGATATAGAGACGCTTGGTAAAAGCGTAGAGCAGGCCTTGCAGTTGACGCACCAGAATGGTGCGAGTACCGCCGAGGCCAGCGCGAGCTTCAGAGCCGGTTTGTCCGTGACGGCCCGGATGCGCGATGTTGAGACACTCGAGTATCACCGTGACCAGGGGCTGGGCGTAACAGTATTTTTCGGTCAGCAAAAAGGCAGTGCCAGCACGTCGGATTTGAGCCCGGCGGCCATTGAAGAAACAGTGCGCCGTGCTTGTGGACTTGCGCAGTTCACGACACCTGATGAGTGTGCCGGGCTGGCCGATCCACAGCGACTGGCAAAAGAAATTCCGGACCTCGACCTGCACCACCCCTGGTCAATCGAACCGCACCAGGCGATTGATATGGCGATTGAATGCGAAGCCGCTGCGCTCGATACCGACAAACGCATTGGCAATTCGGAAGGTGCGACATTATCAACCTCGAGCGGTTGCATCGTCTACGGTAATACCAACGGATTTTTGGCCGGTTACCGCGATTCAAGTCATAGTTTATCGTGCGCCGTCATCGCAGAAGATGCCGGGCAAATGGAGCGCGATTACGAATACACGGTGTCGCGGCGCCCCGGGGAACTCGAGTCCGGCACGCAGATAGGCCGGCAGGCTGCCGAGCGTAGTCTGCGTCGTCTAGGTGCACGTAAGCTCGATACGCGCAAGGCGCCGGTCTTGTTTTCATCGCGAGTCGCGCGTGGTTTTTTCGGCCATCTGATCGGGGCGATCAGTGGCGGCAGTCTGTACCGCAAGTCGACGTTTCTGCTCGACAGTATCGATACGCAGGCGTTGGCCGAGTGTGTGACGATCGACGAGCAACCTCACATTCCCGGTGGTTTGGCCAGTGCGCCGTTCGATGCCGAGGGCGTCGAGACGCAAAACCGACTTCTTGTGGATCATGGCGTCATCAGGGGCTATGTGCTCAGTAGTTATTACGCCCGCAAACTGGGCCTGCAAACAACGGGAAATGCCGGCGGCATTCACAATCTCGTCGTCAGCAATACGGACCAGAGCTTCACGGATCTGCTGACGGCCATGGATACCGGACTGCTTGTGAATGAATTGATGGGTCAGGGCATCAACCCGGTTACCGGTGATTATTCTCGCGGTGCGGCCGGGTTTTGGGTCGAAGGTGGTGAGATTCAATATCCGGTCAGTGAGATTACGATCGCCGGTAACCTGCGCGATATGTATCGCCATATTGTTGCGATCGGCAACGATACGGATTTGCGTGGCGGGATTCGGACCGGCTCGGTGTTGATTGAAGAGATGACGCTCGCGGGGAACTGACGGGGGTTAGTCGGGGTTCTCCCTTTGCGCTTTCCCTGGCCGCGTTTTTTCCGCGCGTTTCTTGTTGGACACGCGGCACACACTGTGCGTGTGTGTGTGTTCGCGGGACT
>CAYNMF010000058.1:0-10548 GCA_964398325.1 uncultured Chromatiaceae bacterium
CCGTAATTGATACACATTATCGGTATACGTCTTGGGTACGGATTCGATGACCGAGCAGGATAGCCGCCAGTCCCCAGGTACCCGCAACATCTCTGATGCCTTGTCTTACACGTTGCATATTATTTTTATCAGAATCGATCGATTGTCCTGGTGCTTGCGAACTAGCGTCCCTCGATAATCTCTGCCCAGTAGGTATTACCTTGCTCGAAGCGTGCCGGCCATCTTGCACCGATATGGGGATTGAACATGAGTACCAGTGCGAAGCATTCGCTGAGTTCGCCCTCCACGCCAGGCACGCCGTTGAGTGTGTAGCACATCCGGTCATCCTTGCCGGCATTGCCCTGGGTATACCAGTGACCCGTCACTCCCTGTGGACTGGCGATGGTCTTGTCCCGGTTGAATTGCGCATCGACGATCACGACCTTGCCGTTGACCTTGATCTCGTAGCGGCTGGTATTGGCGAACAGGAAAGTCCAGTAGTCCGGGTGCGCATCGCCTTCCAGCGGGTGCGGCCGGCCGGCGAGAAAACCAACCTGGATCTTGTAATCCTCATAGCCTTTGACCGGTGCGAAGCTTTTAACGGGTTTACCGAATTCCAGATTCTTATCGGCCTTCGGCGGCATGCAGTACATCCATTCGAACGGGTGCACACCAACTCGCTCGAGGGCATAGCAGAAATTGCGCTTGTCGCGCATACGCCAGATACCCTTCAGGCCGCGGTTGTTGCCGGTGATTGTGCCATCCGGATTGAAGTAGGCAACAAATGAGTAAGTCTCGCCGTTATCACGCGGCAACGTGAATTTAACCGTGTTCTCCATATATTGCGCCCAGAACGCGGGCCGGGATGTGCGCAACTCCGCATCGAGGCCGCCGGTAGCCGCTGTCGATAGCTGCGGTTCATCCCAGTTCACCGACCCACTGGTTCGCATGACATAGGCTGCCAGCGCAAACACCTTGTCTGCCGGAACGTTGACGTCCGGCATCACATTGCCCGGCAAGATACGGGCCGGATCCTGAACATAGTCGGCAAACAATGCCGGCGTCCACGCGCGGTCGGCATTTTGCAGTGCCGGGGAATAGCTGAAATCTGCCCTGGCGCCAATCTTGCGCTTGAACAACCCATGCAGATTCGGACCTGTCATGTTCGCCTGATCCTCGCGCAGCGTATGGCAGAACGCACAGTACTGCTGCCAGGTCTGCTCACCTGCGACCGGGTCCGCCTGCCTGAGGGCGGCGTCGGTATACTCCTGCGCCTGCGTTGTTGCTCCGGCCAGCAGCAGCACAATGATTACCGGCAAGCCTGTCGCCCACTGATACAGCGGGCCGCTGTCTGTTCTGCGGGAATGACGCAGCGGATAGAAGTCCTCTCCGGTAAACAGGCCGATCATCCTCAGGACCCGTTGCCTGAAGCGCCGGCAGGTGCGTGAACTTTGTGCCGGAGCGATGACGATAGGCATAACATTCATGGCGCTGCCTTAACAGATTGCCTAAACGCGTACTCAAAGCCGCCGGGCTGCCGGGCATAGAAGTTCATATAAACATAGAGCGGCCCCATCGCTTCAATGTAACGGGCGTTGAACAGCGGGCCGACATCAGTTGCTTCGAGATCAAGCGCTTCGATGAGAGTTGTAACCCGTTGTTTGGCGCCCGGATCGTCGCCTGCAATGGGGATCGAGATCAAGCCTTTGAAGGTACGATCCGGTGACATATTCTCCGCATTGGTCGTACTGAGTGCTTTGACGACATGCGCGGTGGGTGCCAATGCCTGTAGCTGCTCGGCCAGCAAGGTCTGTGAGGTACTGACACGTTGCTGTTTTTTATCGAACGTCAGGGCATTCATCGGATCGATCAGCACTTTGCCGTCGAGATTGTCCATCTGCGGCAGCAATGTCAGGGCGGCACTGAAAGGCAGTGCCAGAACGATCACTTCTGCATGCCGGGCAGCCTCGGCGGGTAGCACCGCACGCGCATTGCCACTGCGCAGCAAGAGCTCCCGCATCCGCTCACTCTCCGGCGTGCGACTGCCGTAGATAATCGGGTATCCCAACCCGCCCCAGCTCCTGCCCAGGGCAGAGCCGACTTCGCCGGTACCGACGATGGCGATGGGCGGCAATTGCCCGGTGGCCGGCTTTTCTGCGTGTACGAATTGAACGACCATGCAAGCTAATAATAAGAGTAGTCTTCTACGCATGAGCAGCATCCCCCTGCTGAAATTGGTGTCTGACACCAATAAAGCACACTGATCGCCTGTCCGGCAAGAATTACTGACAGGAAATGGTGTTGGTTTGCGTAGAGGTTACCGGGTAATCAGCATCCACATGTAATCGCGCGCGATGGCGCCTTTATCATCGACGATCTCGAGGATAAAGACCGCGAATTGCGGTCTTCCCGGCAGTTCGAATGACGGCGACGCTGTAGCCGGATCGTCAAGCATCAGGGGGGCACCGGCAACCTGGCTCCACGCGTAACTGACGATGCGCCCGTCAATATCGCTGCTGCGTGATCCGTCAAGCCTGAACCGACCGCCGTTTACCGAGGCATGCTGGAAATCACCGGCCGCTGCAAGAGGCCTGAAATTTCCATTCGATTGCTGCCCGGGCACGCGAATTCGTTTTTGGTATCGCCTGCTTTGTGGAATATGTGAGTTTAACCAGTTCAGGGTGGTCGACATCATGGCGCGCTCCACACCGACAAAGCCGTGTGCATTACCACCAAAATCCGTCAACGGGAACGGGTAGTCCAGTATGGTGTACTCGGCATCTACGCCGGCCGCCAGTGCTGAGGCCAGAACCTCTTGCGACATGGCATCGGGCGTAAACTCGTCACCGTCAGCACGCATCATCAATACCGGTACATCAAGATTCACAATCTGGTCCTTAACCACCGAGAGGCTGTCTGGACCCCAGTAGCTCAGGAAGTTGGCAGGTGAGCGAAACAGAAATTCATTGAACCCCGTCAACCAGGGAATCACGATATCGCCCTCGCCGGCCGCGACCAGGTCCTGTGCCTGAATGACGAGTTCGTCATAGCCCGGCGTGACGACATTCGGATTGAACAGCAACGTCCTTGCCGTATCGCGGCCATCTGCGACCGTACCGTATAGACCGACTCCCGCGATCGCCGGATCCATTGAATACGACGGATAAATGGCCGCATTATTCGTGCCCTGGCTGTGGCCGGCGACAAACACGTGCCGATAGCCCATTGCATATAAAAGATCGACGCCGACACCGATATCCAGCGTCGCATCCTCGAACAGTACTGCGCCGCCACCACCGGTCGGACCCCAGTCACGCCGGTTCAGGGCCAGCACCGTAAAACCCAGCGGGGCCGCCTGCAGTCCCATAATTTTTGGCATGCTGGATGAAAATGAACCCATCGCGCCGTGACTGACCACCATGGCCAGTTGTCGATAACGGTGGCCAAAATGAAGTGCATCCTTGCGCGGGATATATAAAGCGCCTTCGAGCGGTGTGCCATCGTCAGCAGTCAGGGTCACCGGGAGTACAGTGGTATCGGTATGCAGTTGCGTTTCGCAATCCTGGGCGGCGGAGTCAATACCGAGCACACCGTCGCACACATCTTCACCGGCAAGCCCTTCCATGATGTCGTTACCGGCATTGCCAAACAGTAAGTCTGCTCCATCTCCGCCGATCAGATCATCATCACCCTCGCCGCCGCAGACAATGTCATCGCCGCCACCGGCATTGATACGATCACTACCGCCGAGGCCGACAATAATGTCGGCCCACGGCGTGCCGGTGATGTCGTCGTCACCGTCGGTGCCGATGATATTGGCCAGGAATCCGTGGCAACTTTGCGTGAGTGTGTTTGCCGCAGCGAGCATCGCGTTAGCCTCCGCCTTACTGATTTTCCCGCGCGCCGCCAGTGCTTCTATATGATGAATGAAAGGCCGCAAAATGAGAGCGGGGTCTGCGCCGGATAATTCACGTGACAGTCTCCGTTTTGCCCATCGTAATTTACGAATCAACGCCCTTCTGATGCCTCGATTCAGGTTAAGCGCACGCACCGAATCGATGAGGCTGTCGATGCGTTCAGTGACAGTCACGACGAGCGGAGGCCCCAGTGACACGAGGATATTCACGGCGGAACCGGGCAAAGCACAGATGCTGCAACCCCCGGGATTCTGGCTGATGACATCGCCAGCCGGAACAGTTCCGTGAATGGCCGTCGTAACGACACCAAGGGTCAGGCCGGCTGCCACGATTGTCGCTTCAGCCGTGGCCTGATCGAGGCCCGTGATAACGGGCACGTCGATGAGATCGAGGCCGGTCGTACCTTGCGTTTCAAACTCGAGTTGCAGACCCGCGCCCCCGACGCCGGGCGCATAATCAGGGGTCTGAATAATCAGCGTCGTACCATCGTAGCTCAAAAACCCGCTGGCGTAGTCTGACAATTGTTGCTGCGGACCGAATACGACATCATCGCCGCCGACTGTCCTGGCGCCGGGAATTGTCGAGTAATCCGTAGTCGTCTCGTTGATAAAATTACCACCCGTGCCGCTGTTGGAGCACAGACTCGCACCGACCGTACTGCCGAACTGACCTTCGATGCATTCATAAGCCGTCCCGGAAATGTTTACGGCCAACGGATCGAAGACGACACCGCTGAATTGATGCGTGAACAACGTGTTATTCGGCAACGGATTAAGATCGAATTCCACATGGGTCACAGCAGAAAGCTGGGTGATCGTGCCGGCGACATCGTCATATTGATAGTCAATGCCGCTCAGGTTGATTGCATTCGTAGAGCCCTGAGCGCTGCCGCTGGTAACCCTGACCAGAGTTGCAGGAACAGTACCCGCACTGACCGATGTCGAGATTGTGACGAGGAAAAATAACCAAATAAACAGAATTCGAAAATGATTCACGACTCATTCCCCTTGATGACGATTCAGGGCTATCGGCTGGACCAGCCTTGATTTCGTTTTATTTATCAGTTTCCCCGATTATTGCAGATTTGACTTCACGGGTTGTTGCACCTGATGGTCATGCATGTCGATGAGAATTTCCTGCCGTATTCCCGGGCGCGTCATTAAGTTAAGTTAATTGTGATAAGTCCGACCCCATTGATTCCGGAGGCTGAAATGTCCGCACAGGAAAACAAAGACCTTGTTCACGAGGTAATCGAAGTCATCTTTAACAACTTTGAGCTGAACCGTCTGGAAGAGTATTTCACCGAGGATTTCTTCAATCACGATGGTCCGCCCGGCGGTCCGACCGGGCCCGCCGCTTTCAGGGCCTATTTGCCGATGATGAAACAGGCCTTTCCCGACCGCAGGCTGACGCCCGAGTTCACGTTATGCGATGGCGACCGTGTCGTGTCGAGAACGATTACCGAGGGCCATATGACCGGCCCCATGTGGGATATCTCGCCGACCGGCAAGGCCTTCCGGATAACGGCGACCGATACGTATCAGATCCGCGACGGCAAAATCTGCGCCCGCTGGGGCAATGAGGATTCTCTGGGTATGATGCAGCAACTCGGCATGATCGGTGGTGACTGGCGCACCGATTAACAGGTGACTAATTGGTGTCTGACACCATTTTGATACGATGGAGATCAATTGGTGTCAGACACCAATTATCGCTACATTCTAGAAGGAGGCGTATCGTGAAAAATCTTGCTGCCATCGGTGTTGTTATCGGGTGCCTGTCGATCGGCACTGTTTGCGCCGAAGGGCTGACATTGACCAGCGAAGACATGGACGGCCAACTGACAGAGACCCAGGTGTTCTCCGGCTTTGGCTGCAGTGGCCAGAACCGGTCACCGGCACTCGCCTGGACCAATGCGCCGGACGACACGCGGAGCTTTGCGGTCACACTGTACGATCCGGATGCACCAAGCGGCAGCGGCTGGTGGCACTGGCTGATTTTCAATATTGATGCCGGCACACATGCGCTGAAATCCGATGCCGGCAATACAGACCGTGATCTCGCGCCCAAAGGCAGCATTCAGAGCAAAACGGACTTCGGCACAAGCGGATTCGGCGGCGCCTGCCCGCCCGAGGGCGCCAGACCGCACCGCTATGTCTTCACGGTTTACGCGCTGGATACCGAGAGCCTGGATCTCGACACGAACAGCCCACCGGCGATGGTAGGCTTCAACCTGAACCGGCATGCCTTGGCCAAGGCATCCCTCGTCGCCTATTACAACCGCTAAAATAATTGGTGTCAGACACCAATTTATTTAAAGTGCGGAATAACGCGTTCTTTGATGGTTTTAACAGCGACCATCGGATCGTCGAAAATGCGTAATGCCAGGTCGGTGAGCCCTGCCTTTTCAAATTCTTTATAACGCTCGACCTCGCGATCGATATCATCGAGTCCTCCCGAGGAACTGCACTCGTTGATCAAACGTTGCACCAGGTCTTCCGGCACGCCTTTGACCTTTGAGGATCCATCGACGTAAGCCATCAGGAAATTCTGAAAGCTGTCTCTGACCAATTGGGCTTCGGCTGCGTCGATGATGTTGCTGTGTACCATATGATCCAGCCCGATGTTCGGCGGTATCACTTCGGCACGGGCAAATAACTGGCTGCGGGCTTCAAACATCGACGCCTCGCGATCTTTTTTGATGTGCCAGGCCCAGAAGTTGCCGATCCGAAAATCATCCGCCAGATAATCACGTTTTGCCAGTCCGGTCTCAACGTCTTGCATGACCTCACCGATTCTGCCGGGCGTCACATCACCGACTTGCACACCATCGGCAATACGTGCACCCATGCGCAGCATCTGCGGGCCCATCGAACAGGTAAACACCCGGGCCCTGGGTGCCTGGACATGCTTGAGGCAAAAAGGCCGCACAACCTGAAAGAGCTCGCCCTTATAACCCATGTTGGCTTTGCCCGTGGCCATGCGATACACAATTTCTGCCGCCTCGCGCACGCCACGCACAATACGCATTTTCTTGAAATTCAGGCTGCCGCTGCCGGTACCGTCGCCAATCGACAGCGCCACCGCACCGCCGCCACCGATGCCGACAATGGCGCGGCCTTTGGACAACTCATTCAGGCTGACGAGGGAGCTGCCGATTCTGATCGGATGCATCTCGTACGGACTGATCGCCAGCACCCCCAGGTTAATCTTGCTGGTCGCCATCGCGGCCGGAACCAAACCGATAAACGGATCCCAATCGCTCGGAAAGTTGGAATGCCAGAGTGTGCGCACGCCGGCCTTTTCCGCTTCGACCGCAATCTCCGCAACCTGCTGCGGGTGCATGTCGGAGCCGATAATAATTTCAATATCCATTTCTATATCTTCTTATGCCAGTGAATTGTAAATTAAGAAAAAGATAACACGAGAAATTGGTGTCAGGCACCAAAGATCACGCATCTACCACCGGCAAGACACTCGACTTGCGCACGGTACGTAATGTGAAACTTGACTGCACGCGTGACACGCCGGGTAACCGGGTCAGTTTTTGGCTGTGGATACGTTCAAAATCTGCGGTATCGGCAACGACGACTCGTAACAGGTAGTCGAAGTTTCCGGACATCAGGTAACACTCCATCACTTCGGGTACCTGCTGCACCGCTGCCTCGAACACCTCAAGATCCTGTTGATCCTGACGCTGCAGGGTAATGTTGACGAACACGTTGCCGGACAAACCGGCCAGCGCCTGATCGATGCGGGCCGAATAACCCTTGATTAACCCGACCTGCTCCAGCGTTCGGACCCGACGCAATGTAGCCGACTCGGACAGGTTAATGCGCTCGGCCAGGTCCACATTGCTCATACGCCCATCCACCTGCAATGCATTCAGAATCGCATGATCGTGTGAGTCTAGTTTTATTAATCGCTGTTTCTTGCTCATTTATTAATTATAACGCAATTA
Source organism: uncultured Chromatiaceae bacterium (assembly GCA_964398325.1). GTDB lineage: Bacteria > Pseudomonadota > Gammaproteobacteria > Steroidobacterales > SMWD01. The sequence goes on from CAYNMF010000058.1 coordinate 7,858, forward strand.
TCTGTCTATTTTTGCATTGCTCGGACAAAAAATCGCAAGTTTCACCAGGCCCGCCACACTACTCTATACCTATTGATGTGCTCAGTGCCGCGGGAGGCAAAAAATGAAAATCGGTGTGCCCAAAGAGATCAAGATTCTGGAAAACCGCGTGGGCCTGGTTCCCGCCAGCGTACGGGAACTGACCCGTGCAGGACATGAAGTGATCGTCGAAACACTGGCCGGCGCCGGCATCGGTTTTGGCGACCGTGACTACGAGGAAGCGGGCGCTCGTATCGTCGCCCGTCCAACCGAAGTATTCAGCGATGCCGAACTGATCGTAAAGGTCAAAGAACCGCAACTGGAAGAATGTCGCCTGTTGCGGCCGGACCAGGTTTTATTTACTTACCTGCATTTAGCCGCAGATCCGCTTCAGGCCGCAGCACTTTGCGAATCGGGCACAACAGCAATTGCGTATGAAACCGTAACGGCATCCGATGTTTCTTTGCCGCTGCTCACACCGATGAGCGAAGTTGCCGGGCGCATGTCTGTACAAGTCGGCGCCACGTGTCTGCAAAAAGCCAATGGTGGTTCGGGCATACTGCTCGGCGGCGTTCCGGGTGTTGCACCGGCGAATGTAACGATACTCGGTGGCGGCGTTGCCGGTACTCACGCTGCCGAGATGGCGGTCGGCCTGCGCGCAAACGTGACCGTCGTGGACAAATCCGCACGGCGCTTGCGTGAATTGTCGGTTCAGTTTGGCCGCACGTTATACACGGCCTATGCAACCGGTCATACCGTTGAGGAACTCGCACTGAAGTCCGACCTGATTATTGGCGCGGTACTGGTTGCGGGCGCCGAAGCGCCCAAGCTGCTAAGTCGTGAAACCATACGGTCCATGCGACCCGGTTCGGTCGTTGTCGATATTTCCATCGACCAGGGTGGTTGCTTTGAGACCAGCAGACCCACAACCCATGCTGAACCGACCTTTGTGGTTGACGATGTGGTGCATTATTGCGTGACCAACATGCCGGGTGCCGTACCGCGTACTTCGGCCTTCGCCCTGAACAATGCAACGTTGCCGTTTGTCCGGGCGCTGGCCGATCACGGCTGGGAACGCGCCCTGGCAGACGATCCGCACCTGGCCAACGGGCTCAATGTGCACGCGGGCAAGATCTGCCATCCTGCCGTAGCCGCAGCGCTGGACACCCACAAAGCAGCCTGAGTGATGGAAATTGGTGTCTGACACCAATTCTTTTCATAATGTCGTGGTTATGAGCTGACTGACGACAAACTTACAATGCCCAAATCCAATCTGAAGGCAGTGATGACGCTGCTGTTTTTCGGCGTGCTGATGGGCGCGCTGGATCTCGCCATTATCGGGCCCGCGCTGCCGGCGATGCAGGCCGAATTCGGTTTCGATAACCGGCAACTATCGTGGCTGATTAATATCTATATACTCGCGCAACTGGTCGGTACGCCATTGCTGGCGAAAATGTCCGACCTCTTCGGCCGACGCGATATTTATGTCGGCTGTGTCTTCACGTTTGCCGCCGGCTCACTGATAGTAGCCATGGCCGGTGGCCTGGACACCCTGCTAATCGGGCGCGTCGTTCAGGGGTTCGGCGCGAGCGGCATCTTCCCGGTTGCAGCCGCAGTGATCGGCGATACGTTCCCCGAGGACAAGCGCGGCGGCGCGCTCGGCCTGATCGGTGCGGTATTCGGGCTGGCATTTTTGATCGGCCCGGTACTCGGCGGCATCCTGCTGCAATATGCGTGGCAGTGGCTGTTTTTGATCAACCTGCCGATCGCGGTCGTGTTGATGATTGCAGCCTGGCGGCTGTTACCGTCGACCGGTTCGTCCGAATCCATGCCCTTCGACTGGTCCGGCGCTATCGTGCTGACACTCTTGCTGCTGGGTCTGGCCATCGGCATTACCAATCTTGACTCGACCCATCTGGCCAGCAGTCTGCAATCGACCGAAGTCTGGCCTTTTCTGCTAACGACGATTGTTCTGCTGCCGATATTCTGGCGACGCGAACAGCACGCACCCGATCCGATCATTCGACCGTCCTTCTTTCATTCCCGTCAACTCAAGCTGATTCTGATTATCTCGGTCGGCGTCGGCATCGTAGAATCGGCACAGATATTTTTTCCGGCACTGGCCGTCGCGGCACTCGGCGTTGCGGAAAGCACGGCGGCATGGCTGATGCTGCCCGCGGTCTTCATGATGGTCATCGTGTCGCCGATCGTCGGCAGGCTCGTCGACCGCATCGGCCCGACGCGCATCGTGCAGGCCAGCCTGGTGTTTGTATTTGCCGGAATTCTCGTAATCGGGATCGCGGTCATGACCTACGTGTCATTTCTCGGCGGCAGCATCATCGGCGGGATGGGACTGGCCGGATTGCTCGGCGCACCCTTGCGATACATCATTCTGGAAGAAGCACGCGCCGAAGACCGCACGGCCGCTCAAGGCCTGCTGAATGTGTTTCTCGGAGTCGGTCAGCTCGGCGGCGCGGCGATTGTCGGGGGCGTCGCCGCATCGATGGGCGGCGGCCAGGTCGGCTACCAGTCGGCATACCTGGTGCTGGCCGTGCTCTCGTTCGCCTTACTCGCACTGTCTTTCGGACTGGTCAACAAACGCATGAGTGCCGAATAAATCAGAAATTGGTGTCTGACACCACTGCCAAGTGTCCGGTCGACATGCGTTGTGAC
>CAYNMF010000059.1:0-10428 GCA_964398325.1 uncultured Chromatiaceae bacterium
GTATGTGGCGCGCGCCGCTCTCTACAGCAGTGCGGTGATGGTGCCCGGTCGCATCTACGGGAAAACGGCAGTCAACACCGATGATGTCGCTGTAGGCGAGACGACCTATGCGGTCGCCGAGCGCCGCACGATAGCATCGACGGTGCTGGCGACGGGTGTGATCCGGTTGCGGGTTGGCGCTGAAGTTCGTGTCGGATCCCAGTTCTCCGGGATTGTGCAGGAACTGAATGTCACGGTTGGTTCCAGGATCAAAAAAGGTGAGGTTATTGCACGTATCGACTCACGCAGTCTCGAGGCAAGACTCGCTCAGGCCGTGGCGCAAGTCAGGGTATTCGAACAGGAGGTCGAGCGGGCAAAAATAGAACTGGCGCGTGCACAGCGCCTGGATGTCAAAAAGCTGGTCGCACGCACCGAGGTTGAAGACCGGACGCTTGATCTGGCCGAAGCACGAGCGCGGCTTGAAAAGTCGCGTCGAGACGCCGAAGTTGTCGAGACGGATCTCGGCTATGCCGCGATCAAGGCGCCGATCGCCGGTACAATTGCATCAGTTACGACGCAAAAGGGTGAAACGGTGGCCGCATCATTCACCACCCCGACATTCGTGACAATTATTGCCGATAATTCGCTCGAGGTCGTCGCAATGGTCGATGAGACGGATATCGGTACCGTAGAAACAGGCAATACCGTCATGTTTACAGTCGAATCTTATCCGGCGATGGAATTTACCGGGATCGTCAAGCAAATTGCACCCAAGGGTGCCATTATTTCCGGTGTTGTGAATTTTGAAGTCATGATTAATATAGATTCAGATACAACCGTGTTAAAGCCGGATATGACGGCGAACGTGTCGATTCGCACGGCTGAGCGCGAAGCCATTGTTTTGCCAACCGGCGCAGTGCTGCGTGACGGATTCGCACGCTATGTTTTCATTGACGATGGCGGTGAACTCGTGCGGCGCCCGGTAACGACCGGAACGCGCGACACGGGATTTACGGAAATTCGTCAGGGTGTTGAACCGGGAGAACGCGTTGCGATTGTGCCGCAATCAGATGTCGGTCAGAATCCGCGTGGATAACGGGTAATGAGCATGATTGAAGTCGAGAACCTTAAAAAAACCTATCGGCGTGGTGACGGTACACCGGTCATGGCCTTGAAAGACATATCCTTCAAAATTGATGAAGGTGAATTCGTGACTGTTAGAGGTGCCTCCGGGTCCGGCAAGTCTTCATTGCTTAATATCCTCGGCTGTCTGGATACACCGACATCGGGCATATATCGACTGGCTGGTGAGGATGTGTCCGGTTACACGGATGAGCAACGTTCGCGGTTGCGCTGTCGTCGAATCGGCTTCGTGTTTCAGACCTTTAACCTGTTGCCACGAACTACTGCACTGGAGAACATCGAAGTGCCGGCCTTATACGGCGGAGAACGAATTGATACGGATAAAGCGGCGGCATTACTCGAACGTGTCGGCCTTGCCGAGCGTGGCGATCATTTCGTGACCGAACTGTCGGGCGGTGAGCAGCAACGCGTAGCGATTGCACGGGCACTGATGAATGATCCGCCGCTCCTGCTGGCTGACGAGCCAACCGGCAATCTGGATTCGCTGGCGGGCGAGTCGATCATGCAATTGTTGACCGATCTGCATGCCGAGGGTCGAACCATAATTCTGGTAACCCACGATGAACCGACGGCTGCTTATGCGCAGCGCGAGTTGTTGATCCGTGACGGCATTATTGCGACCGATCGCAGTCAGGCCAAAGAACATGCGGTTGCAGACCAGGCTCGCTGATGAAGATGATGCAGACTTTTCGACTTGCGTTACGCACGCTGATCCGCAATCCGCTACGCAGCTTCTTTATGATGCTTGGTGTAACAATCGGTATCGCATCGTTGACAGCATTGGCTTCGCTTGGGTCGGCCACGCAACAGGAAACGATGCGCCAGTTCAAGCGCATGGTGGGCACCTACGATGTCATTAATATTGTGCCTGGTGCCGCAAGTACGCGCGGTATGCCATCGTTGACGACGGTCGAACCGAGCCTGAAGTTTTCCGATGCGGCTGCCATTGCCGATGAGGCAGAAGGCGTATTGCAGGTTGCCGAGGTGCAGAATGCATTTGATATCGACGTCAAGTATCGCGACAATGCTACCGTATCGGCGATTTACGGCATTTCAGCGAACTGGCTTGAAATGCGCAGCTATTTTATCGAGACCGGCGATGTGATTACGCAAGAAGATATTGCGGGCGTTGCACGGGTCGCCGTCATTGGCCCGGATATCGTAACCGGGCTGTTCCCGAACGAGGATCCGATGGGCAAGCAGCTGCGCATTGGCAATGTTCCGTTTCAGGTCAAGGGAATACTCGTGTCGCGAGGTGCCGGACCCGGGGGCAGCAGTCTTGACGGGGTTATCTTTATTCCGGTCACGACAGCCTCACGGCGCCTGTTCAATCGGGACTACCTGACAACGATTACGGCTCAACTGAAAGATCCGGATCAATCCGGCCCGGCGATCGAGTCGATAAAAGCTGTTTTGCGTGAGCGCCACGGCATCGTGCCGCCGGGCGAAGACGATTTTACGATCTCCGATTCACGTGCGACAGCTGAACAGGTTGCGGAGGTTAGTTCGACACTCGGTACGATCCTGACAGGTGTTGCGGTAATCTCGATGATCATTGGTGGCACAGTTATCATGAGCCTGATGTTGATCGCAGTTTCAGAGCGGCGCAGGGAAATCGGCGTACGCCGCGCGGTCGGCGCAACGCGCTCGGATGTCATGCTGCAGTTTCTGGTCGAGGCGGCCACGGTTTCGGTTATTGGTGGTCTGGTGGGAATAGCGTTAGGCATCGGCGGGGCCGTACTGGCGGCAATCCAGCAGGATTTGCCGCCGGTCCTGATCTGGAAGACGATCGGGATTGCGGTCGCCATATCGGTTGGCATAGGCCTGGCATTTGGTCTGCAGCCGGCCTGGAAGGCCGCCAACATTGACCCGATCGATGCGCTGAGTTCATAAATGTGCGTCGTACCCGCCTGTATTTGATGCAGAGCGGCTGGCGTCAGTTGCGACGCTTTCGGCTGCGTTCCATGCTGGTGATCTGTTGTGCGGCGCTCGGCGTGGCCGGTGCGATTACGGCGGTGAATTACGCGTCGGGAGGGCAGCAACAGGTTCTGGAACAAATTCGCAAACTTGGCACGAACGTCATCGTCGTTTCGGCGAAACAAAGCCGTGCCGTTGCCGGTCGGGAGCGTACCGGTACGATCGTCACCACACTCGTCGAAGCTGATTACATTGCTTTGCAACGCGAATTGCTCGGACCGGTTCGTTCATCTGCACGTGTTTCTGCGCCGTTGCGCCTCAAAGCCGGGTTTCTGTCAAAAGTCTCGCCGGTTATTGGCGTCGAACCGGAGTACTTTCCGATAAAGTCCTGGGAGTTGGTGAATGGCCATTATTTCGGTGCAGACGATATCAGGCGTTCGGCACGTGTCGCGTTGCTCGGCCATACGGCTGCAGGCGACCTGTTCGGCGATGCTTCGCCGGTTGGTGAAAGACTGTTCATCAATCGGGTGCCGTTCGAGATCATTGGCGTGCTCGCCGAGCGCGGGTCTGGTCTGGACAATACTAATGAGGATGGTCAGGTTTTTGTGCCGCTGACCGCTGCAATGCGTCGCCTGCTGAATGTCGATTATTACACTTCGATCCTGTTTGAGATTCCCGATGTTCAGGACATGGATCAGGCCGAACGCGGTATCGTTGATTTGCTGCGCACAAGGCACCGAATCTCACGAACCCGTCCGGAAGATTTTCAGGTGCAGAGTCAGCGTGAACTGATAGAGACGCAACTGGCCTCGAGTGAGCGGCTTGGTTTCCTGGTGCGCTGGATCGGCTTCAGCGCATTGGTTGTGGCGGGACTCGGTATACTCGCGATTGCATGGATAGCGGTTCGCGATCGAACCAGGGAAATTGGCACGCGGCGGGCTCTCGGTGCGACCGCTCCGGATATATTTTTCCAGTTTGTATTTGAAGCCACGGTCCTTGCTGCATTCGGAGTTGTGCTCGGGCTCGGGATAGGCTGGTGGGCCAGTCGGATTACGGCCGAGCAGTCGGGACTCGTGTTCGTATTCGACTCATTCAATGCACTGCTGGCAGTGGTCCTGGCTTTTATTTTGAATTTGTTATTTGCGAGCTGGCCTGCATTACGCGCGGCACGACTCGACCCGATAAAGGCCTTGCAGCACGAGTAGATGACCCCGATGGCGGGTATGTTGGCTTTGATAGAAAGTATTGCAGGTGATACTGGCGCAGGAGGATTAATCGTGAGTAAAGACAAAGAGCTTCCGGAAGCTGGTGTAGTATATAAGTCTTTACCGTTAACGCGACGCGACCTGATTGGTACGGGCCTGAGTCTGGCTGCCCTCGGCATCAGTCATACAAGCGTGGCTGCGAATAAAGCTTCGGGGGCAAAGCATACTGTGCTGCAGGCACCATTCAAAAGTTTACGAGAATACGTGTCTGCATTGGACGCGCGAGGACTGGTGGTCAGGATTCCACGTGCGGATCAGGATGCTTATGAGGCAACGGCGCTGTGGTACCGCTTCCACGATCAGCATGGTATGAACGGTGCACCAACGCTGATTTTTGATGAGTTACTCATCAACGGTAAGTGGATTCGGGGCCCTCTGATCGTCAATGAAAGCGGACACCCGTATGCCGAATGCCTGGCCTTCGGCCTGGAACCGGTTGATGAAGGACCCTTTGTTAAAGAGCCTTTTGCCAGTTATCGCAAAGCACGCGATCATCTCGAGAAAGTTGTTGCAGCCAACGACGGTCGTTATCCGGAGATCTCCCCGGTTGAAGTTTCATCCGATTCTGCACCTTGTCGCGAAATTATCAGTACCGGCGATGATATTGACCTGACGGTTTTTCCGTTTATTCAGTGCAATCCCGGCGATGCCGGTCGTTATATCAATACGGGCATGGTATATACCTGCGACCCGAAGTATGGCACCAACTTCGGTACTTACCGTTGCCACCTGCGTGGTCCGCGCGAGATCGGTGTGAATACCGAGCCCGGGCAGACCGGTTACAGGCATTTAATGGCGGCCAGGCAGAGAGGCGAGAAGATTGCCCGCATATCAATCGCATTGAGTGGGGACCCTTACTTGTGGATGGTCAGCGGCAACCGCATCGTAAACCGCAGGGATGGGCCGGTCGATGAGATTGCCGTGGCCGGTGGTCTGGCCGGCAGGGCTGTTGAAGTCGTCAAAAGCCTGACAAATGAACACAGGGTACCGGCACATGCTGAGATGATCATTGAGGGCGAGGTTCCATTGGACGATCTTCGGCCCGAAGGTCCGTATGGCGAGATGGCCGGCTACCAGGGCGCCTATAAGCAAGAACAATTCTGGATGCGTGTAACGGCGATCAGTCATCGTCGTGATCCGTGGATCATGAATAACTTTACCGGTGCTCAGCGCGGCACGCTGATGGCGGCCGGCCATGCGCTACCGCTTCATGCGCTGAAGAAGGACATCCCGGAAGTCACCGATTATTTTAGTGATAATCGCGCCGTCGGCGTAACTTTCGTTGGTATTCGCAAGTCACGACCCGGACAGGGGCTTGAAATAGCGCGCCGAATTGCAGAAAAAAATTACTTTGCCAAGATCGTGATCGTCGTCGATGAGGACCTGGATGTGACGAATCAGCAGCAGATGCTTGAGGCCCTTGGCACCCGTTGGCAACCGGGCAATTCCACTCATGTCTATGAGTCCATGAACGGACTCCCGCTCGATCCCAGTGCGGTTCAGCGCGGTCGGACCAGTAAAATTGCCATTGATGCAACACGCCAATGGCCGGAAGAGGGCGGCCCTGAAACGTTCCCGCCGCTCAACCGGGCATTGCTTGAATCCGGTGCACCGGATGCGTTCGCTACAGTTGATGAACGCTGGGCTGAATTGATTCGGAACTGGCGCATCAGCTAGGGGCCTTCAGTTGCCCGGCATCAGCGGGATCGTGTCGATAACCCAGTTGCGACTGTCGCGCCGGCCCGGTGACGGGATTGCATAGGCGACGTCATCTTCATCCCGGCGGAGGGTCGACCAGTCGATGCGCCAACCATTGTTTTCCCAGGCCTTGAGATATTCACGATACTTCACGACGGCAGCATCACCCGGTAACAACAATTCTTTTGTGAGTGAATCCGGCGTGCCGCGCGGCCACAGATTTTCAATGATGTTCCGGTCTTCGCCGGCGATGTTCATAAATGTGCTGTTGATCCAGTCATCCTTATCAGCTTCGAGGGTGTTATTGCGGGCATTAACGAAATAAATTTTTGTTCGATGCTTGTCAATCGGCGCTTCGTAGAAGTACTGAATAAAACTGATATTGCCGGGCAGGTGAATACCCGTTATCAGCGTATTCGGGCCGATGTGCCAGGAGCCGGCGCGCAGGCCTTCGGGTGCATCAGGTGACGATTCGACAATCTTCTGGCGAGACAGGGCTTGCTTATAGGCACCGAACTCGACTTCAAACCGGCAGCCCCAATCATCATCTTCGACGGTAAAGCGTTCTTCATCAACAGCGGGCGCACCCTGTGCCGGGTGAACAAACTCGTTATGTATGGGGTCCAGGCCATTTTCGACAGAGCGTTCGAAGTACGCATCAATCTCGAACACGACCGGACCCGAGATACGCCAGCCATCCTGTTCGAATTCATCGACAAACGGTTCCGGCGCACGCTCGGCTTCGGGCAGGTCGCCGAGAAAGGCAAATACGACACCGTATTTTTCGCAAACGGGGTAGCTGTCGACCCTGGCCCGGCCTGGCGGCTTCTTGCCCTTCGTCGATGGTATCTCGACACAGGCGCCGTTGCCGGCGTACTTCCAGCCATGATAAGGGCATTGAACACTGTCACCGTCGACTTTGCCCTTACTGAGCGAGCCGCCGCGGTGCACACAGATATCGCTCAGCACATGAGCTTTGCCATGCGCATCCCGGAACGTGACGAGCCGCACGCCGAGTAGTTCAACCCGGATCGGCCCGGCATCATTGATATCCTCACTCGTGCAAATGGGGTACCAGAAATTTATATACATAAGAGTTGTTCCTGCCGGGTATTCAGATCGGTCATCACGCTGGTCGATCTTTCATGGTGTTGGGAGAATCCTGTAATGCTAAGTGAAAGTATGGGTGTGTTGAATGAGAGCGTTTCGTCATATTCATACATTGGTCGATACCGTAATCGGCATTGTTATTTTAATTATGAGTTTCGGTACTTCACTACCGTTATATTCAGTTGTATATTACGGTTTGAATGAGCAGAACCAGTAAAAAATTCAGGACACCTTCCTCATGCTACCGGCTTGCCGGGCGAATGTGGATCGAGAGCAGGGATGGCACATTTCTAGGCTATGGCCGGGTCGTGTTACTTGAGCGTATCGGTGAACATGGTTCGATATCTGCAGCGGCAAGGTCAATGTCGATGTCATATCGACATGCCTGGAAGTTGGTCGATTCGATCAATCGTCAGGCCACCGAACCGTTGGTTGAGATGAGTACCGGCGGCAGCGGCGGAGGTGGTACGAAACTGACCAAAGCCGGAAAACAGGCAATTGACAGGTTCTGGGCCGCACACCAGGCATTCAACGAGTTTCTCGAGCAGCGAACTGTGGAGCTGGGATTATGAGTATTCGTTTATGCTCTGTGTCCCCGATAGCTGCATTGCTGATTGTTGTTTGTAACCTCGGTGTTGCATCCGCCGGGGCTGATGAATTGCGGGTTGCAGTTGCGGCTAATTTCGCCGGCACCGCGCAGATGCTCATCCGGCAATACGAGGCGGAAACCGGTCACGTTGTGACACAGGTGTTTGGATCGACCGGCAAGCACTACGCACAAATTCTCAATGGAGCGCCATTCGATGTCTTTTTGGCCGCTGATGTGGAGCGGCCCCAAATGTTGGAAGCACAGAGAAAAATTGTTGCAGGGACACGTTTTACTTATGCATTTGGCCGAATCGTGTTGTGGAGTGCTAATGGTGAGTTGGTTGATCCTCAAGGTGCTGTACTCGAGCATGGCAATTTTCATCGCCTGGCCATAGCCGACCCGAAACTCGCTCCCTATGGTCGTGCGGCAAAAGAAGCCCTGGTCGCACTCGGTTACTGGGCTCATTTGAAAGACCGTATTGTTCGCGGTAAAAATATCAGTCAGACCTTCCAGTTCGTCAGTACTCGAAATGCAGAACTTGGAGTCATCGCGGCATCGCAGGTGTTATCAAGCGAAAATAGCCAAACCGGTTCGCTTTGGGTGATCCCCGAATCATTGTATACGCCGATCGAGCAGCAGGCCGTGTTGTTACGGGATCGACCCGTCGGGCGGTCCTTTCTCGCTTTTCTGAAAAGTGCAGCCGCCCGTGCCATCATACGGGCGCATGGTTACGGTACATCGTAGGGGGCGAAATGTTGACCGATGTTGAATGGCTTGCGCTTTCCCTGACAGCGAAACTTGCACTGACGACGACATTAATCCTGCTGGTATTCGGCACACCGCTGGCCTGGTGGTTGGCGTGGACCAAATCACGACTACGGCCGATACTGGAAGCCATTGTCGCTTTGCCATTGATTTTGCCGCCAACCGTGCTGGGCTTCTATTTGCTGATTGCGCTTGGTCCATCCGGCCCGATCGGGGAGCTGATGACGTGGTTCGGTGGTGCACCGCTGGCTTTTACCTTTACCGGTCTCGTGATTGGATCTGTTATCTACTCGCTGCCATTCGTGATTCAACCCTTGCAAAGTGCATTTTCCGCGATCGGTGCACGACCCATGGAAGTGGCTGCAACACTGGGCGCTTCTCCGTACGACAGATTCTTTAACGTTGCACTGCCACTTGCGCGTAACGGATACCTGACCGCTGCGGTACTCGGGTTTGCGCATACCGTTGGTGAATTTGGTGTCGTCCTGATGATCGGAGGCAGCATTCCCGGTGAAACACAGGTACTGTCGATTGCGATTTATGACAACGTCGAAATGCTCAATTATGGGCGGGCACACTGGCTGGCCGGTGGACTGCTGATTCTGGCATTTTGCTTGTTGATGATCGTTTACGCGGCGAATCGCCGTTTCGTCGTAGGGCGCACCTGATGGCATCTGCCACCATTGAGGCCCGGTTTCATGTAACGCGCGGCAACTTCAGGTTCGATGCCGAGTTGTCGGTACCGGCCCATGGGGTCACTGCGTTGTTTGGAGAATCGGGCTCAGGCAAGACAACCTTGCTGCGCGCTGTCGCAGGACTGGAAGCCAATCCCGGTGGTTACTTGCGTGTCGGTGAATCAGTTTGGCAGGATGAGCGGCATTTTGTCCCGGTATATCGACGAGCACTCGGTTACATTTTCCAGGAATCCAGCCTGTTTACACACTTGTCGGTGCGCGGCAATCTTGAGTTCAGTTTGAAGCGTGCACAACCTGCAAGCAGGGGGCACAGGGTGACAGGATTCTCCGAGGCAGTTGATTTGCTCGGTATCGAAAGCCTGTTACCTCGTGCGGTCAATCAGTTGTCAGGCGGGGAGCGTCAGCGTGTATCTATCGCACGTGCCCTGTTGCGGAACCCGCAACTGTTGTTGATGGATGAGCCATTAACCGGTCTTGATCTGCGTGCGCGAAACGAGATCCTGCCGTTTATCGAACGTCTGCACGCCGAGTTATCGATGCCAGTCCTGTATGTCAGCCATGCGCCTGATGAGGTTGCGAGGCTGGCCGATCACCTTGTATTACTGGATAAAGGGCACGTTGTTGCGACGGGGCCTATTGATGAAATGCTGACGCGTCTTGATTTGTCGCTTGCGCATGGCGATCAGGCAGAAGCATTGGTCGAGGCTGTCGTAGCGTCACACGATGATGAATACGGGTTGACGATACTCGATTTTTCGGCCGGTCAGTTCTCCGTGCCGAAGAAAAATCTGAAGATTGGTGCACCGGTTAGACTTCGAATTCTGGCGCGTGATATCAGTCTGACGCTTGAACGCCAGGCCGACACCAGTATTCTGAATATTTTCGCGGCGACCGTCGAGGAGATCAGTGAAGAAAATGAGTCTCAGAACCTGATCAGACTGGATGCCGAGGGAGTTTCGGTTTTGTCGCAAGTCACGCGAAAATCTACAGTGGCGCTGGGGCTGGTTCCGGGCAAGCGAGTTTATGCACAGGCCAAGAGCATTGCGTTGATGGCCTGAGCCCGCGGTACGGGATATTGAGACAGGTAAAGAAAGCCCGGCGCGAGGCCGGGTTTCTGTTCTTGATAGTCTGGAGGCTGACTTTAGTGAGTAATTCTGCGTCTCATCCACCCCAGCAGGCCCAGCGCTGAGCCAAACAGCCAGACTGCTGCGGGAACCGGTACCACGGCGGTCGTGGCAACCAGGGTTATTTTCTTTTGAATCCAGGC
>CAYNMF010000060.1:0-3287 GCA_964398325.1 uncultured Chromatiaceae bacterium
GATATTCGGCACGAGACTACCGCCGACGAACGCGACATCGGCTGCCGCATAAAATGTCATGAGTTCGCCCATGCTGTCGCCAAGATAGACACTGTCGTTTCCGTTGCATGCCTGACCGCTACTTCGTGTGACACCGGATAAATCCGCCTTGTCGATGAACGTCCTGATCAGGGCAAAACGTTCCGAGTGACGCGGGACCAGCAGCAATAGCGCATCCGGATAAAACTGCAAAATTTTCTTGTGTGCGTCGAGCACAATCTGCTCCTCGTCACTGTGCGTGCTGGCGGCGATCCAGATCGGTCGATCGGCCGCGTACTCAGCCCGGAACGTCGCACCGAGTGCAGGCACCTGCGGGTCGAGATCAAAATCAAATTTTATGTTGCCTGTGACATGAATTCTCCGGGGATTTACGCCCAATGACAGGAATCTGGATGCGTCAACCTCGCTCTGCGCCGCGATCAGAATGCCATGCGAAAGCGTCTCGCGAAACAATCCGACAAGATGGCGATAACGACGAACCGAACGCATCGAGATACTGGCACTGGCCAATACCAGCGGGATATCCCGCAGGCCGCATTCGCGAAAAAGGTTCGGCCAGATTTCTTTTTCGATAATGATGACCAGTTCCGGTTTGGCCCAGTCAAAAAAACGTCGTACTGCTCCGCAAAGATCATAAGGCACGTAACTGTGAATGACCTTATCGCCGAAGAGGTCACGAACGCGTTCAGCACCGGTTGGCGTCATCGTCGTGACAATCAGCTGCCGGTCCGGATAGCGTCTGATTAAGGCATGAACCAGCGTCGCGGCTGCCTGTACCTCACCGACCGATACAGCATGAACCCAGATACTCGATGTGTTAATTTGATGGCTCGAACGGCCAAAGCGTTCACCGATGCGCTGCCGATACAGCGGATTATTGATACTTCGCCAATAAAGATGCCCGATCAAAACCGGTGTGAACAGGTAGGTCAACATGGCGTAGGTAAAACGCAACATGATAATTAGCGGCCTCTCGCAGTTCGCCAAATGCGGCTCGGCAAGACTACGACAGCTTCCTGATCGCATCTATGATCGAAGATGTCGAACGACCTTCGCTGAAACCCAGAACTTCGACACAGCCGCCGTTTGACCATACAGTATCGGCGCCGGCTATTTCCGCCGGCTTGTAATCACCGCCTTTGACCAGCACATCGGGTAATACTTCGCCGATCAGATCGGCTGGCGTATCCTCGCCGAACGGTACGACCCAATCGACCGAGGCCAGCCCGGCAAGCACGGCCATACGGTCATTGACCGGGTTGATCGGCCTGCCCGGACCTTTGAGCGCCATCACCGAAGCATCATCATTAACAGCGACGATTAATCGGTCACCCAATGCCTTGGCTTCTTCAAGATAAGTGACATGCCCCTGATGCAAAATATCGAAACAGCCGTTTGTCATGACAATGCGCTCCCCGCGTCCGCGAGCTTCCTGCGTTACGAGAGCAGCCTCGGAGCGTGACAACAGCCCACGACCGCCAAAACCGTGCTCATGAAGTGCCAGGCGCAATTCTGTGCCTGTCACGCTGGCGACGCCGATCTTGCGCACCACGAGTCCGGCCGCCAGGTTTGCAAGTGCAGCAGCACAATCCAGTGTCTGGCCGGCCGCAAGTGCGGCGGCTAAAACAGCAATAACCGTATCGCCGGCGCCCGTTACATCGAACACCTCGTGCACACGGGCCGATAAAAATACCGGTGCCTGACCTGCCCTGATAATCACAATGCCACGTTCGCTGAGCGTCACAACAAGCGAATCAATGTCGAACTCGGTGCACAATGCCTGGCCACGTTCAACCAGTTGCTGATCATCGCAGGTCGTGCCGACGGCTGCCTCAAATTCAGGCCTATTCGGCGTCAGGACTGTCGCACCCCGGTAGCGCGCAAAATCCGGGCCCTTCGGATCAACGAGCACCCTCACATCCTGCATACGACATAGTTCGATGATTTCCGGCGCCCTGGTCAGGGTACCCTTCGCATAGTCCGACAGAATACAGACTGATGCCTTTGCGATATGGCGCTCCAGTATCGGCTCCAGCAACCTGGCATCACGAGCATCAAATACATCCTCGGTATCGAGCCGAATCAGTTGCTGATTACGACTTAAAACCCTGAGTTTCGTGATCGTCGGCCGTTCGGGACTCTTTACAATGTCGGCCTCGATATCTTGTTCACCGAGTAACTCCAGCAACTTGCGGTGATTCGCATCATCACCGGTGATACCGACCAGTGTTGCATTGACGCCCAGCGCCGCAAGGTTGACTGCGACATTTGCAGCACCACCTGCACGTGCCTGTGCACCGGTGATATTAACCACGGGTACCGGTGCCTCGGGCGAAATTCGGGAAGTCGGGCCGAACCAGTATTGATCCAGCATCAGGTCACCGACCGTCAGAACATTGACGGTGGAAAAATCCGGGACTTTCAGGCTCATCGGGCGTCGCTGCAAAGACTCAACACCTCAAAGATATTAGCATGCAGCGCCTGCTACTGTAGGAGCCGTTTCTACATTACCCGCACTTCGAATCGCCACAACTCAAGCAAGTCATACACCCATCCATCATGACAACGGCAGTCGTACTGCATTTCGCACACAATTGTGCGCCGGCCGGGAACTGGCTCTGTGCAAACGCATCCTGCTGCCTGTTCTGCTCCTCAAATTCCTTGCGCTTCATCTCGACAAGTTTTTGCTGTTGCTCATCGAGTTGCGCTTTCGGCAACAACCCTATGTACTGCAGGTGCTTCTCGACGATATAGCCAAGCTCGGCAATGATCGATGGCATGAACTTGCCACCCGGCTGCCAGTAACCGCCACGCGGATCGAATACAGCCTTCAGTTCATCGACGAGAAATGTGACATCGCCACCCTTGCGGAATACGGCAGACATGATGCGCGTCAGCGCAACGATCCACTGGTAATGATCGAGATTCTTGGAATTAATAAATATTTCGAACGGGCGGCGTTGCTCATAATCGGTGTCAGCGTTCAGAAGAATGTCATTGATCGTTACATACATCGCATGATCTGAGATTGGCGTTTTGACTTTGTATGTAGAACCGAGGAGCATTTCCGGTCGCTCGAGCTTCTCGTGCATTCGCACGACCTTGCCGTCTTCGCTGGTTTCAATGATCGGCGTAACCTTCTCGGTAACCGGCGCGGTCACTTCACTGCCTTCCACACGATAATCAACAATCTTTTTGTCAATATTTATTTTTTCCATGAACTCTTGCTCTTTAAATTGGCTCTTTAA
>CAYNMF010000060.1:3387-9995 GCA_964398325.1 uncultured Chromatiaceae bacterium
GCTCTTTAAATTGGCTCTTTAACCCTGGTTCTTTAACCCTGGTTCTTTGACCGGGGGCCTCGCGCTAAAACTTGCCGTAGTAACCTTCTTTGAGTGCATCGAACAGATTCGCAGCTGTATGCGTCTCACCGTCGTATTCGATTTCCTGATCGCCCTTGAGCGTAACCTCTGAACCATCGTCGAGGACAAACGTGTACTCGGTATTCTGCAAATCCTTTTCTTTTACGAGGACACCCTGGAATGCCTCGGGGTTAAACCTGAATGTCGTGCAACCCTTCAGCCCTTTTTCGTAAGCGTAGAGGTAAATATCCTTGAAATCGTCGAATGCGAAGTCAGTTGGTACATTAGCTGTCTTTGAAATTGATGAATCGATCCACTTCTGCGCAGCCGCCTGAATATCGACATGTTGCCGCGGTAAAACATCATCGGCTGTAGCGAAGTAATCAGGTAACTGTTCTTCGGCTTTTTCCGAATCAGGCATCGCATTCTGATTAATGAATTCACGATAGGCGAGCAGTTCGAACGAAAACACATCGACTTTCTCTTTGGTCTTCTTGCCCTCGCGGATTACGTTGCGATAGTAATGATGCGCGAAACTCGGCTCGATACCATTGCTGGCATTATTTGCCAGAGACAATGAAATCGTACCGGTTGGTGCAATCGAACTATGATGTGTAAAACGCGCCCCTACCCGCTCGAGATCCTTGACCAGTTCCGGTGAAACCTCGGCAAGCTTCTGCATATAGCGGCTGTATCGCGCATGCAGCACCCGTCCGGTGATCGTATCGCCGACCTTCCAGCCATCGCGAATCATCTCAGGGCGCTGGCGCAACATCCGGGCCGTGACCGTGAACTCCTCGACCATGATCGGTGCCGGGCCCCTCTCCTGAGAAAGTTCGAGCGCAGCTTCCCATCCAGCCAGGGCCATTTCACGTGCAATCTTTTCAGTGAACTCGATCGAGTCATCGGCGCCATACTTCATGCGCAGCATCGCCAGAGTCGAACCCAGCCCCAGAAAACCCATACCGTGGCGACGTTTGCGCAAGATTTCCTGACGCTGACCGGTCAAAGGCAAACCGTTGATCTCGACGACGTTATCGAGCATGCGAGTAAACACGGAGACAACCTTGCCATATTCATCCCAGTCAAAGCGTGCCGATTCTGTGAATGGATCGACGACAAACTTGGTCAGGTTGACCGAACCAAGCAGGCAAGAGCCATACGGCGGCAACGGCTGTTCGCCGCAGTTATGCGTGTAGATGCCGTTGGCGTCGAACGTGTTGATGCCGGGAACCTGGCAATCATAAACATCCTCGCTGCCGTCACGAATCACCGACTTGACGCGTGCCACGAAACGTTCATTCGCTTGCCCCACCGCCGTATGCAGTATCGCTTCACGCAGTCGTTCAGCTTTTTCATCGTCGGTAAAGCCGATCACTTTCGCAAACTGCGTCAGATTCGGGCCGGTAATCCACAGACATGTTCCAGTGACAGCTGATGCACGCACCCCGCTACGGCCGGCAACGATCCCGAGTCGCAGCAACATACGCTGAATCGCGCCGATTTCTTCATCGTGGATATCGGCGTAGCGAATCACCGGTCCCGCATTGCCGCCGGCCAGAATATCAGCCCGCACATCGAAGCTGGCACGCAGGAACCCGGCATAAAACTCGCTTGAACTCTGTTCGACCGCGGAGGTGATAAACGTATCACTGCCAACAAGCCCGAGTTGTTCGGCGACGAGCCGCAGGCCCGGTATCGACAGCCGGCACTCGCCGCTCTCGGCCAGACCCTCTCGGACCAGCTCATGCGACTCCCCCGCAAACGCACGTGCTGCGTCCACAGCCGCACTTGTGATAGCGCTGGCGGCGGCACTGGCGGCGGTGTACGAGGCATTCGCCACCGCTGAAGAACGATACAACGAAACCGTCGCCCCGTTGCCATCGCCATTATCATTACCATCGCCGTCAAAATATCCGCCGCTGACACGCATCAGGCCAAGCAGATAGCCCTCGCGGCGACCGATGTCTGATTGTCCTTTCCAGTTCGTCACGCTGCGATGATCGTGCAACACGATGCGATCGCCGGCTTCGAGCTCACCGGCCGGACACCACTCGGTTTGCGTCACATCACCATGAAACCGGACGACCTTGCGCACGCGATGATCGTCAGTCAATCGGAGACTGTAACCATCTGCCGTCTCAAGTCGCCAGACCTGTTTCGTTGCCGTACGGAAAAATCCGGCCGCTGAAGACGCCCATGGCTTGCCATCGACGAGAGCCTCAAACGGCTGACCGATCAGGTCATCCACCTGTCGTGGCCCGTCCGTCGTATGCACCCATGTATCTGCCGTCACACAGGGATTCGTGGCACGAATCGTCTCGTCGAACCAGTTGTTATTCAACTCATTGACACGATCGACCAGCACAAAACCCGGTTCGGCAAAATCGTACGTCGACGCCATGATCATGTCCCAGAGCCTGCCTGCCGGCATGGTCTTATAAATTTTGCAGGCAACCTGCCCCCGTTCATTCGTGATGTAACCACTCTGAATCGGCCAGTCCCGCCATAACACCAGGGACTCATCCTCGATATCGACCTCACCGGTATCGATCTGCTGCTGGTCGATAGGAAACGCCAGCGTCCAGTCGGCGTTGTCCTTGACGGCCCGCATAAAGTCATCGGTCACCAGCAGCGACAGGTTGAACTGCCGCAAACGCCCGTCCTCCCGCTTGGCACGAATGAAATCCATGACATCCGGATGACCGACATCGAATGTGCCCATCTGGGCACCGCGGCGCCCCCCCGCTGACGACACCGTGAAACACATCTTGTCGTAGATATCCATGAACGACAGCGGGCCGGAAGTATAGGCGCCGGCCCCGGAAACATATGCGCCCTTCGGCCGCAGGGTCGAAAACTCGTAGCCTATGCCACAACCGGCCTTCAGCGTCAGGCCGGCTTCATGAACCTTCTCCAGTATGTCGTTCATCGAATCGCCGATGCTGCCCGACACGGTACAGTTAATCGTCGATGTGGCCGGTTTGTGTTCACGGGCACCGGCATTGGAGATGATGCGACCGGCCGGCACCGCACCGCGCCTGAGTGCCCACAGAAACATCTCGTACCATTTCTCGCGATGCTCTTCGGGCTCGACATCGGCCAGCGCCGTTGCGACACGACGAAAAGTATCGTCCATCGTCTCGTCGATGACTTGTCCGTCTTTGGTTTTCAGACGGTATTTCTTGTCCCAGATATCGAGCGAGGTTTCCTGGAAACCAACAGCGGATGCTTTGGCCTTTTCAATTTGCAGTGCGGATTTCATTACGACGGTAAACCCCAAATTTGCCCAAGTACATATAAGGCAGCCCGACGCGACTCGGACCATCACCCCCCACTAAACCAGTCAGCCGTTCCCAAATTTCAGAGGCAAAGACTCCCCTCGACAGCGTTTGAAGTCGCAGGACCCCACCGCCGATATGGCTTTCTGGTGAAAATTCGTGGCACAAGATATTGTGCCAACGAAGTTATAGGTTATGTCTACTTGGCCTTTCTGTCAAGGTCTTTTTGCTATCCGATAATAAAGATTATACTTATATATAACATAGACTTACGATATTTTCTATAACTTTATTCGCAAATAATTTATGTTTGAGAAAGAAACACCGACAAATCAACGGGACACAAGATCTTGTGTTTCAGTTACCCCCAGAAAATTCACAGTTATCCACAGGAAATTCGCAGTTTATCCAGATATCCGCAAAGCCAGGTTCCCCCTTTTAAGGGCGACCATTTGGCAACATCCGGCCATCTGGAACCAAAGTATTGAGCTTTGAATCCTGACAAAACACTGCTGCGACCATTCATCCTGCATGCCGCATCAAGGTACCATGCACGTTTAACGATCAACTCTTGGAAACCGTCCGATGAAAACAGCCTTCAAGTCCCTCGCCCTCGCCCTGATCGCCGGCCTGCTGATGCAAACTGCAGCGGGCGCGTTACCGGCAAAACTCGGTACCGAGCCACTGCCAAGCCTGGCACCGCTCGTCAGTGCCGCATCACCGGCGGTTGTGAATATTGCAACTCGCGGCACAATCGAAGCGCCGCGCAACCCGCTCGCAGACGATCCGTTTTTCCAACGCTTCTTCGGCGCCCCGCAACAGCGTCAACGCGAAGTGCGCAGCGCCGGTTCAGGCGTCATCATTGACGCGAAAAATGGCTACATTCTGACCAATCATCATGTCATCGAGACTGCCGACGAGATCGAGATCGGTTTATCCGACAAGCGCACTCTCAAGGCGACGGTGGTGGGATCGGACCCCGGTACCGATATCGCGGTTCTGCAAGTCGAAGACACCGACAAACTCGTGCAAATGCCGCTCGGTAACTCCGAACAAATTCAGGTTGGAGATTTTGTTGTCGCAATCGGCAATCCGTTCGGCCTGTCACATACCGTGACATCAGGCATCGTTAGTGCGCTCGGACGCACCGGCCTCAGTCAGGACGGTTACGAGGACTTCATCCAGACCGACGCATCGATCAATCCGGGCAATTCGGGTGGTGCACTGATCAACCTCAGCGGCGAACTGATCGGCATCAATTCAGCAATCTTCAGCGGCTCCGGCGGCAACATCGGTATCGGCTTTGCAATTCCTGTCAACATTGCCAAGTCAATCATGGCGCAACTGATCGAATACGGTGAGATACAGCGTGGCCTGCTCGGCGTCAGCATCAGCGATTTCAATGCCGAAACCGCAGAGGCACTCGGTATCGAAGATGATGTCGAGGGCGCACTTGTACAGGAAGTCGTATCCGATTCGGCGGCTGAATCTGCCGGGATCGAAGTCAGCGACATCATCATCGCTGTCGATAATAACCCGGTGACCAGTGCCGCAGATCTGCGTACAACAATCGGCTTGCGACGCAGCGGCGATTCAGTCCGGATCAAATTAATTCGCGACGGCAAAACGCGCACACTCAATGCAACACTGACACAACTGGAAGCAGCCCAGCAACTGATAGCTGCAAAAATTCACCCGGCGCTGGCCGGCGCCAAGTTCGAAAACTACACGGGTGATAAAAAGGATTTCCCGGGTACCGGTGTCCTCGTCAGTTCGGTCGAGCCCGGCAGCCCGGCTGCTCAACGCGGCCTGCGCGGCAACGATGTGATCACCGCCATTAACCGGCGACGCGTTAACAATGTCAAAGAGTTCAGTGAACTGGCCAAAGGCCAGAATCTGCTCATACTTCAATTGCGCCGAGGTCAGCGAGATCTGTTACTGCAAATTCGGTAGCTCGCAACCGGCGAAGAACCGGCCGCCAGCCGGCGGCTCGTGCCCTATTCGAGCCAGGGTTGCGGACAGGCCACACTGGTCACGGGTTCGCCCGAAGTTACTGTCTGCCGTAAGGCATCGAGCCGAATCCGCCTCTCATCGGCGGATTCGGCTGCCAATTCAGCAGCACGTTGATAAAACACACCGAGATCACCGCCCGATTGTTCGAGCAACGCGGTGAATGCCGGGACCTCATCATCATAGGTTGCGAAGGCCGCGAATCGTGCGTTGCTGAACGGCACGGCGAACCAGTGATCAAAATTCGGCGGACCCGACCATGATGCTCTCAGCCGGGCATAGGCCGCATCAAGCGTCTCAAGCAGCACCGCTTTAGCCTCGAACTTCACAACATCCGGAATATTCAGTTCATAAACACTGCCAATCGCGTAACGAATCACTTCCAGCATATTCAATACCTGTTGTCTCCGACGGCGTTCGAGCCCATAACGGCACAAGGCCTGCTCATCGCCCTGAACGAGCAGCCAGCGCCGGATCCCTTCCGCCTCGACAAAACTGGCGAACCCTTCGTTGAACCGCGAATCGTCGCGAACATACAAGTGCTGATGAGCGAGTTCATGAAAAATGATACCCGCGAGTCGATAGTCCGGCATGCTCATCATCGTATTTAGCAGAGGATCGGCGAAACGGCCCAGCGTTGAATAAGCCGAAACGCCTCCGACATATACATCATCGCCGGCCGCACTCAGATTTGCGGCAAATGCCTCCGCATTTTCACGAGCAAAATAACCCCGGTAACTGACGCAACCGGCCACCGGAAAACACCAGGTACGCGGTTCAAGCGACAATGGCGGCGCAGCGACAACATTCCAGACCGCATAAGGTCTGCCGAGATCGGCAAAGGATGCATAACTGCCGTTGTCAGGTAATAACAGCGACTCATGGGCAAATGCGACGGCAGCCGTAGCACCGACCAGCTTTTCTCGCAGCTCAACCGGAGTCTGAGGATTGGCGATGACCTTCTCTATCGACTCGGCCTGACGCATCAAGGCCATGTGGCCGGTCGCTGCCTGCCAGTAATAACCGAGCCCGCAACCGGACAGGAACAAAGTCCCGGCGACCATGACGGTCCACAGATGAATTGCCGGCCAACGGGATTGCATGGGTCTGTATACGATAGAAAAAAATGGCTTCAGTGCATGTCAGTTTATCTCTTGTAATGGGGGAATTGGTTGATGTTCTTCCTTTGGGCTTTCCCCGGGCGGTTTTTTCCCGGCTTGATGAGTCGGAAACGCGCCTGAATTCTCTCAGTTCTGT
>CAYNMF010000061.1:0-9432 GCA_964398325.1 uncultured Chromatiaceae bacterium
ACGGACGAGCGTCGCTCTTCCCTGAGACACGCCCGGTGGTGTTATCGCCTCGCCCCTTATCACCTTTTTCCCTGGGATACTCTGTCGTACTCGACTCAGCACTGGCCTTGGCCGCCGTCTCCTGCCGCTGGCGCTCTTCCTCTTCTTGACGACGCTTCTCGTCAGCCAAACGCTCCTGTTCAGCCAACTGTTCTTTTTCGGCATCCTGAAGGCGCTGAGCTTCTGCTTCCCTTGCTTCGCGCTCAGCTTGAAGGGCACGCTCCTGATCGAGACGCTCTTTATTCGCAGCTTCGCGCTGCTCATCAAGCGCCTCTTGTTCCTTGCGCGCAGCGTCCTCCAGAACATTCCGATTGACATAAGTTCGCTTTTTGCGAACTTCTACGTTCACCATCCGGGAACGACCCTGACTACCGGACAATCTGAGCTCACTCTGTGAACGACGTTGCAACGTAACCTTCTTCGGCGTGGCCTTGATCGATTCACCCTGCCGGCCATGACTACGACGCAGATATGTCAGCAATTCCAGCTTGGCATCATCGCTGATGATCGCATCGGGACCACCATTCTCGATACCTGCCTCATCAAGCTGCAAAAGCAGCCGGTCAACCGGTACTTTCAGCACTTCGGCAAATTGGGAGATCGTCACATTGGACATATAGATTACTCCGCTGGCACTCGACCGTTATTCGGCCGTTGCCTCATCTTCGTTCTCGAACCAGATTTCTCTGGCAGTCATGATCAGCTTGGCTGCACGCTCGCTATCGAGGTCTTCAATATCCTCGAGTTCATCGACCGCCTGATCCGCGAGATCTTCACGGGTTACGATACCCTTACTGGCCAAAACAAATGCGAGGGCACGATCCATGCCTTCAAGTTCAAGCAGATCTTCAGCCGGTTCTGCGCCGTCGATAACCTCCTCGCTGACGATAGCTCTTGTCAACAAGACATCTCGCGCACGGTTGCGCAACTCATCAACGATGCCTTCATCGAACTCCTCAACACCAAGCAGCTCCGATGTCGGCACGTAGGCAACCTCTTCAATGCTTGAGAATCCTTCCTGAACCAGGATCAGCGCGACATCCTCATCCACATCGAGTTGTTCCATGAACAATGCCAGGAGTTCGCGCGCCTCACCTTCACTCTTCTCGTCGGCATCGGCCTCGCTCATGACATTGAGTTCCCACCCGGTCAACTCACTCGCCAGGCGAATATTCTGCCCACCGCGGCCAATGGCCTGCGACAGCTTGTCCTCTTCGACAGCGACATCCATGCTGTGCTTTTCTTCATCGACAATGATCGATGTCACTTCGGCCGGCGACATGGCATTAATGACGAACTGCGCCGGATTTTCATCCCACAAGATAATGTCGACGCGCTCTCCGGCCAATTCATTCGATACGGCCTGAACACGGGATCCTCGCATACCGACACACGCGCCGACCGGATCAATACGGGTATCGTTACTCTTGACGGCAATCTTGGCACGTAACCCGGGATCCCTGGCTGCGCCGAGAATCTCGATCAGCCCCTCGTTTACTTCAGGCACCTCAATCTTGAACAATTCGCGTAGAAACTCCGGTGACGAACGAGTCAGAAATAATTGCGGCCCGCGCTGTTCTGAACGTACTTCGCTTAACAACGCCTTGATGCGATCATTCTGGCGAACCGGCTCGCGCGGGATCATATCTTCACGCGGCACGAATCCTTCTGCGCTGCCGCCAAGATCGACATAGACGCCGTTGCGATCTACCCGCTTGACAATGCCGCTGATCAGCTCGCCCTCGCGCTCCTGATATTCTTCGACGATCATGGCGCGTTCGGCTTCGCGAACCTTCTGAACAATGACCTGCTTGGCTGTCTGCGCTGCTATTCTGCCGAACCCGACTGACTCGATAGGCTCTTCGACATAGCCGTCCACTTCAGCGTTCGGATCGATATCAACGGCATCAATCATTCGTAATTCGCAATCCGGCGTTTCAAGCTCTGTCGAATCATCGGCAAACACTTTCCAGCGACGGAACGTGTCGTAGTCACCTGTTTCGCGATCGATACTTACGCGTACTTCGACGTCCTCGCCGCTGTAACGCTTGCATGTTGCCATGGCCAGCGCCGCCTCGATTGCCTCGAAAATGATGGATTCTTCGACGCCTTTCTCATTAGATACGGCCTCGACAACCATTAAAATTTCTTTGCTCATGCTAATAAACCCGCAAATTTACTCTATGCTGTACCGGCCTGAAGATACTCATTCCAGTCCGGCACCAATCTCGCTACCTCAACATTATCGAGGTCCACTGAAATCGTTTCTTTCTCTGTCCTGATTTTGATGACATCTCCGTCCCGACCGAGCAATTGCCCGCGTACACGCCGGCGGCCGGCAATAAGACGGTTGAACCGTGCCTTGATCATGCTGCCGGCAAACCGGTCGAAGTGATCCGGCTTGACCAGCTTTCGATCTGCACCCGGCGACGACACTTCGAGATGATAATCTCCGGCAATTGGATCTTCGACATCGAGCAATGCACTGGCCTGCCGACTGACTCGCTCACAATCATCCAGCGTGATGCCCTCCGGCCGGTCGATGAACAATCGCAGCACCCCTCGCCCATGGCTCAAATTAACCTCGAGTTCGGTCAGCTCATAGCCGAGCGACTCGATTTCGGGTTCGAGCAACTTGATCAATTGTTCGCGTATCTCACTCATTCAATCCTTCCACTCTGGTCTTTTCCACCAGTACCCCGGTCCTGTCCGGGATAAAAAAATGGGCCAATGGCCCACTTGCATATCAACGACTCCACAAGGCCAGCGATGCCTCCCGGCGTCCAAGCCCTCGCCTGCAGCGCTGCAAGCAAATAAAAAGCCCCATCCGGGGCCTTCTCTACCGACGGTCGGTGGCGTGAGATTGCCGTCGCCACTTCTGACATGATACACGACAAATCCTACGTAACCTACTGGTTCTTAAGTAAAAACAGCAGGTATCCCGGTCCCGTTTATTACACGGATCAGTATTCTACCAAAGGCAAGAAGGAAATGGCATATGCCACGGAAAAAATGTGCCGAAGTCACAATGAGCAGACCCCTGTTGCACATCAGCAGGAAAGAACGCTGTCAGGAGAAATTGGTAGCGGGGGCAGGATTTGAACCTGCGACCTTCGGGTTATGAGCCCGACGAGCTGCCAGACTGCTCCACCCCGCACCGACAGGCTGCGCAGTCTACCCGGTTAGCCGAAACGCCGCAACGGTAAAAAGCTGTCAGCTTAAAAAAATGCCGGGCCATTGACTCAAGTTTTATCGTCAGACAAAAATCTGCGCGCAGATTGCGATCAGACGGTCGGGAAACAAGCCAAGTCCAAGCACGACCAGGCCGTTGATACTGAGTACGAGCTGCAGATCCGCAGGTGCTTCCAGAGCGATGGCATCTTCGGGTTCATCGAAATACATCAGCTTGATGACACGCAGGTAGTAAAACGCACCGATGACGGAGAACAGCACGCCGATAACAGCGAGCCACAGGTGACCCTGATCGATTAAGGCTTGCAGTATCCACCACTTCGCATAGAAGCCGGCCAGCGGCGGAACGCCGATCATGCTGAACATCAACAGCATCATGATAAAAGCGAACCATGGGCTGCGTTTGTTCAGACCTTTGAAGTCATCCAGATAATCAGCATCGAAACCCTTGCGGCTCATCAGAATCAGCATGCCAAAAGAACCGGCGGCCATGATCACATAGATAATCGTATAGAACAGAGAGGCCTGGAGCCCGGCCTGCGAACCGGCCAGCAGGCCAAGAAAAATAAAGCCCACATGCCCGACTGTAGAATAAGCCAGCATGCGGCGGACATTGGTTTGTGCAATAGCGACCAGATTGCCGATCGACAGTGACAATACGGCCAGAAGAATCAACATCGGCTCCCAGCCCGGCGCGGCGGGTCCGAGGCCCTCCACCAGCACCCTAATTGCCAATGCGACTGCGGCAAGCTTCGGTGCAGTACCGACGAACAGCGTGACACAGGTGGGCGCACCGTTATAGACGTCGGGCAGCCACATATGAAACGGCACGGCGCCAAATTTGAACGCAATGCCGGCGACGATGAATGCCAGGGCCACCAGCAACGCCGTCTTGTCGGCGGCGCCGGCTGATAACGCCGTGTTGATCTCGGTAAACTGCAGGCTGCCCGTCACACCGTAGACGATCGATATGCCGTATAGCAAAGTGCCCGACGCAATAGCACCCAACACGAAATACTTGATGGCTGCCTCGGCCGCAACGGGCGAGTCCCGGTCGAATGCAACAAGTGCATAGAGCGACAATGACAGGATCTCGAGTCCGAGATACATCGTCAGCATGCTGTAAGCTGAAATCATGACCATGATGCCGAGCAAGGCAAACAAGCCCAATATAAAATACTCGCCCTTATATACGCCCCTGTCCTTCAGGTAGCCGCGTGAATACAGAAATACGGTCGCAACGACGACCAGTGCAATTAATTTCAACACCCGGGCCATCGGGTCGGCCACGAAACTGCCGCTGAAAGTTACCTGCTGTCCGTCGACGCCAATACCGCCGACGATCCAAGCCGTCACAGCCAGCACGGCCATTGTCAGCAGGTAAGTCAGATCGCGCCCTCTATCCGAAATATACAGGTCAGCGACGAGGACCACGCACAATCCGATGGCGAGGACGATCTCGGCCATTGCCGGGCCTAAATCAGGAGTTATAAATGTCATCCTTCTACCGCCGCCCCGTCAGAATTTTTGTTGCATGGCCTGTTCGACCAGGTGCTGGACTGAAGCCGACATGACATCGACCAGTGGCGCAGGCCACAAACCGATCCCCAGAACGAATACTGCAAGAAGACCAAGCACCAGAAATTCCCGGGGACTGATGTCGCTGAGCGAGGCAACACCCTCATTCGCAACTGCGCCAAAAATCACTCGCTTGACCATCCATAAAGTATAAGCCGCACCCAGAATCAGGGTTGTTGCAGCCAGAAATGCATACCAGAAATTTGCCTTGAAACTCGACAGAATCACGAGGAACTCACCGACAAAACCTGATGTGCCCGGCAGCCCGACGTTAGCCAGTGAAAAGAACACCATCAATGCAGCAAACTTCGGCATCGTGTTGACGACACCTCCATAGTCTGCGATCTGACGACTGTGCAACCGGTCATACATGACGCCCACACACAGGAATAAAGCGGCAGAAATCAACCCGTGCGAGATCATCTGCACCATTCCACCTGTGATGCCCATTGCAATTCCGGCTGTTGCACCAGTATTTGATAAAATTGCCCAGCCGACAAAAAAACCGAGGGTAACAAAACCCATGTGGGCTATTGACGAGTACGCAATCAGTTTTTTCATATCCTGTTGTGCGAGTGCCACGAAGCCGATGTAGACGACGGCAACAAGCGACAGGCCAATCATCAGGATATCGAGTGAATGACTGGCATCCGGGGTAATGGGTAGACTGAATCGTACAAAACCATAACCACCCATCTTCAGCATGATGGCCGCAAGAATGACTGAACCACCGGTAGGCGCTTCAACGTGCGCATCCGGCAACCAGGTGTGTACCGGCCACATCGGCACCTTGACGGCAAAGGCGACGAGGAATGCGAGGAAGAGCGGGATCTGCTGCTGAAGGCTCAACGGTACGGCCTGAAAATCGAGAATACTGTAAGTGCCGGTCTGCAGATAGAGGTATATCAGTGCGATCAGCATGAATACGGAGCCGAGAAAGGTGTACAGAAAAAACTTCAGGGTCGCGTAGACGCGCCGTTCCCCGCCCCAAATACCGATAATGATAAACATCGGCACCAACATGGCTTCCCAAAGTACATAGAACAGAAGGCCATCGAGAGCGGCGAACACGCCGATCATTAACCCCTCGAGTATCAAGAATGCGCCAAAATACTGTGCCGAGCGCTTCTGGATGACTTCCCATCCGGCAATAACGATGAGTGGCGTCAAAAAGGTCGTCAGGATAATCAGCGGCATCGAGAAACCGTCGACACCGAGAAAATACTCAACGTTAAAAGCACTGATCCACGGAGTGCGTTCAACGAACTGCATCTCGGCGGTCGAGGACTGGAAACCCGTGTACAGGGAAAGGCTGATGATAAACGTCAGGATGGCCACCGCGAGCGACAACCAGCGTTCCACCGAAAACCCCGGCCTCTGTGCTGTCTCGTCTCTACCGGTCATCATAACGATGAATCCGCCGGCAATCGGTAACCAGATTAATGTGCTAAGTAATCCCACAATCTTCCTTCGGTTCTGTGCGGCCTATCTGAGGTACAGGACCCAGAAAACCAAGGTGGCCAGGCCAATAACCATTGCAAACGCATAGGTGTACAGGTAGCCGGTTTGTATATACCGGACTATTGCCGATACCCAGCCGACCAGGCGTGCAGTGCCGTTGACGGCAGCCCCGTCAATGAGCGTTACATCGCCCACGCGCCATAGAAGGTGCCCCAGGCCGGCACTGCCACGCGGAATCAATTTCTCCGCTAGCGTGTCAAAATAATATTTGTTCATCAACAACTGATACAAAGAGGAAAAGCGTTTGCGAATCGCCGCCGGAAGATCCGGGCGTTTCAAATACAAAAACCAGGCGACGGCTACACCGGTGCCCGCAAGTAGTAACACCGGTGACCTGAGTCCATGCAAAACAAATGTAACCGGTCCATGGAACTCGGTGCCAAGTTCACCGAGCACATTGTTGGCTTCATGGACAAATATTGCATCACCAAAATAATCACCGAACAGGAGCGGGCCGATCATCGGCCAGCCAATAATGATCGACGGAACAGCCAGGAGTATCAGTGGCAGCGTCACCACCCACGGCGATTCACGCAAATGCGCACGAGCATCGTCATCGATGCGCTCCTCGCCATGAAATACGAGAAAAAATAACCGGAATGTATACAGTGCCGTGACAAACACACCGACGAGCACACAAAAATAGGCATAACCGGAACCGGGCCGACTGGCAAGACCGACAGCCTCGATCAATGCGTCTTTCGAGAAAAATCCGGCCGTACCCGGAAACCCGATCAAAGCCAGGGAACCGACCAGGCTCGTCCAGTATGTTATCGGCATGAATTTTTTCAGGCCGCCCATTCGCCGCATATCCTGTTCATGGTGAAGAGCAATAATGACCGAACCGGCAGCCAGGAATAACAGTGCCTTGAAAAAAGCGTGTGTACCGAGATGAAAAATACCGGCCGCATAGGCCGACGCACCCAGCGCGCAGGTCATGTAACCGAGCTGCGAGAGTGTCGAATAGGCAATCACACGCTTGATATCAGTCTGCACAACACCGAGAAATCCGGTGAACAAGGCTGTCGTGGCGCCGATGACAAGTACGAAGGACAGGGCTGTTTCAGAAAACTCGAACAGCGGCGACATCCGTGCAACCATGAAGACGCCGGCTGTGACCATCGTCGCCGCATGAATCAATGCCGAAATCGGCGTCGGGCCTTCCATCGAATCAGGCAGCCAGACGTGCAGAGGCATCTGTGCGGATTTACCCATAGCACCGACGAACAGCAGAATGCAGGCCACGGAAAGTGCGGACCAGGTCGTGCCGTTGAAGATTTCGATGGTTGCATCCTGCAAGCCACTGGCCTGACCAAAAACCTCGGCATAATCGAGGCTGCCGGTAAAATACAGAATCGTGGAAATACCCAGCAAAAAACCAAAATCTCCGACACGATTCACGAGGAATGCCTTCATATTCGCGAAGATTGCCGTCGGACGCGTATACCAGAAACCGATCAGCAGGTATGACATGACACCCACCGCTTCCCAGCCAAAGAACAGCTGCAGGAAGTTATTGGCCATAACGAGCATCAGCATCGAAAACGTGAACAGCGAGATATAACTGAAAAAACGCTGGTAACCCGGATCATCATGCATGTAGCCGATCGTGTAGATATGCACCATCAGCGAGACGAATGTCACGACCGTCATCATCAGCGCACTCAGACGATCGATAAGGAAACCAACCTCCATGTTGACGCCGTCGGTCACCATCCAGTTGTAGACCGTGCCGTTGTAGACCGGGTTACCGTCGAGCAGCAACCCCTTCAACACATAGGCCGACAACCCGAATGCAATCGCCACCCCGATAATTGTGATGCGATGCGACCACGCACGGCCGATCAGGTGGCCAAAGAGACCCGCAATAATCGACCCGATCAGCGGGCTCAGGACAATCGTTAGGTAAATCGACTCCATCGCCTAGCCCTTCAAGACGTCAAGATCCTGAACATTGATCGTCCGCCTGGAGCGGAACAATACAACCAGGATAGCAAGGCCGATGGCCGCCTCTGCGGCAGCTACCGTCAGGATAAAAAATACAAATACCTCCCCGGCCGTATCGCCGAGGAAGCGGGAAAAGGCGATAAAGTTGAAATTGACCGCCAAAAGCATCAACTCGATGCACATCAGCAACAAGATGACATTCTTCCGGTTCAGGAAAATACCGGCGACGCTGATCGAAAATAAAATTGCCGACAGTGTCAAATAGCTCGTCAGTGTAACCATCAGTCTTTCTCCGCCTCCATGCTGACGAGACGAACCCGCTCTTCGCGCCGTACCCGTATCTGACGGGATATATCCTGTACCTTGAGTCCCGGCCGCTTGCGCATCGTCAGGACAATCGCGGCAATAATGGCGAGCAGCAGGACAAACGACGCCAGTTCAAATGCATAGACGTAATCCGTATACAACACGGCACCGAGTTCTTTGGTATTGCTGTAGCCGGCAGAATGTGCGGGAGGATTCTGCAGCACCGGCAACCCGGTATTTCGAACCAGGAATACCGTCACGAGTTCAACGACAACGATTGCCGCTACGATCCCGCCGAGTGGCGCAAACCGAGTAAAGCCCTTGCGCAACTCTTCTGTATTAATATCAAGCATCATGATGACAAACAGAAACAGCACCATGACCGCACCGACATAAACAAGCACCAGGACAATGGCCAGAAATTCCGCCTCCAGCAGCATCCACAGCACGGCGCTCGTCACAAATGCCAGCACGAGATACAGGGCAGAAAACACAGGGTTACGCGATGTAATGACCCCCAGCGCAGCGCCGATCAGTACGATCGCCAGGAACCAGAAATATAACTGAATCAGCATCAGACCCTACCTGTACTTCGCATCTGCGGCCCTGTCGGCGGAGATTTTCTGTTCATTCTTATCTCCAATGGCCAACAGTTTGTCTTTGGTCATGATGTTCTCGCCGCGATGTTCCATGTGGTATTCGAAGATATTCGTCTCGACGATTGCATCGACGGGGCAAGCCTCTTCACAAAAACCGCAGTAAATACATTTAAAGAGATCAATATCATAACGTGTAGTCCTGCGCGTTCCATCGTCGGCAACATCAGATTCGATGGGTATGGCCGCTGCC
>CAYNMF010000062.1:0-9131 GCA_964398325.1 uncultured Chromatiaceae bacterium
GGGATGCCACATCCAAGCCTACAGGGATGTATTCACGGCGCGTCTCCGGGAGACAAGTGAAGGAACAGGCCGACCCGGGAAAGTCCCTGAAATAGCTGTAATCCAACCCCCGACATAGCGACCTATTGCATGCCCCCCGCATCTATGCACAATACAAACAATTTTCGACGGCCAACAATGGCCCCCAAACAGATTCAGGGCACTCTGATGATCAGGGCAAATGCACTAAGCAAACATTACGGCTCACTGGTCGCCGTAGACGACATCTCATTCCAGGTCCAGTCCGGTGAAGTACTCGGCTTTCTTGGCCCGAATGGCGCCGGCAAAACAACCACGATGCGAATGTTTGCCGGCTTCGTGCCACCGACATCAGGCAGTGTCGATATCTGCGGTTTCTCGATCGAAAAACAACCTGCAGAAGCCAAGCGTCTGATTGGCTACCTGCCGGAAGGTGCCCCCTCATACGGCGAAATGACGCCGCGTGAATTCCTGACGTTTATCGCACAAATCCGTGGTCTGTCACGCCGCGAGACCCTGGTGCGCAGTGAAGATGTCATTGAACGCCTCAATCTGGCGGCAGTTCTCGATCAAAGCATTGATACGCTTTCCAAAGGCTTCAAACGACGTGTCGGTATTGCGCAGGCCATCCTCCATAACCCACCGGTATTACTTCTGGACGAACCGACCGACGGTCTGGACCCCAACCAGAAACATGAAGTCCGCCAGCTGATTCAGTCCATGGCGACCGATAAGATCATCATCATCTCGACACACATTCTCGAGGAAGTTGATGCAGTCTGTAATCGCGCCATTATTATTTCCAAAGGTCGGATTGTCGCCGATGAAACACCGGCTACATTAATTAACCGTTCGCGTTTTCACAATGCCGTGACGCTGAAACTCGACAACAAGGTTGAACTCGGACCTATCTGGAAAAATCTGCGAGAGCTGAATGGTGTCGATCATATCGAAGCGAACGACAAGACCAGCACGGTGACGGCATTCCCTGCACCCGATGCATCTATCCTTCAGGAGATCAGCGATCTCGCAGCGAAGAATGACTGGCCACTCGAACAGCTTAAACTCGAATCCGGCCGTCTCGACGAGGTGTTCCGGTCGATCACAACCGACGGCAGCATCTCATGAACACAATCAAGGCCATTGCCATCCGGGAATTACGCGGCTATTTTGCAACACCACTTGCCTATG
The DNA here is from genome assembly GCA_964398325.1 of uncultured Chromatiaceae bacterium. Lineage (GTDB taxonomy): Bacteria > Pseudomonadota > Gammaproteobacteria > Steroidobacterales > SMWD01. The sequence continues at coordinate 1,210 of CAYNMF010000062.1, forward strand.
TCTTCATCGTAATCTTTCTGGCGCTGATCGGTTTTTTGACTTTTTCTCTGGGCGGCCTCTATGAGCGTGGCCAGGCCGACCTTGCGCCATTTTTCAGTTTCCACCCGTGGCTGTACCTGATATTGATCCCGGCGATCTCAATGCGTTTGTGGGCTGAGGAGCGCAAGTCGGGCAGTATCGAACTGTTGATGACGCTGCCGGTTACGATGGTCGAAGCCGTACTCGGAAAATTTCTGGCGGCATGGGCCTTCACGGCTGTCGCACTGGCACTGACCTTCCCGATCTGGATCACAGTCAATTATCTCGGTGAACCCGACAATGGCGTGATTTTTGCCGCTTACGTCGGCAGCCTGCTGATGGCCGGTGCGTTCCTGGCGATAGGCGCATGTATCTCCGCAGCAAATCGAAACCAGGTTGTCGCTTTCATCATTACTATCGTGATCTGTTTTACGTTTCTACTCATCGGATTTCAGCCTGCACTGGATTTTTTTTCCGGCTGGATACCGCAGGTTGCAGTCGATGCGATCGCATCGCTGAGCTTTCTGACGCATTTCAATTCGCTGAGCAAGGGCGTATTCGATCTGCGCGATATTGTGTACTTCCTGCTCGTGATCGGCGCCTGGCTATACGCAAATACAATTGTTCTTGACATGAAGAAGGCCGACTGACATGAGTAACGGCAAGAAGACGCTCGGCCGCGCCGGACTGGTCACCGTAGCTGTGATTTTTCTGGTCACGGTATCGGCCAGCAATACTTTATTCCGGGGCATGCGCCTCGACCTGACTGAAAATAATCTGTACACACTGTCCGACGGCACAAAAAATATTCTCGGCCACATCGACGAACCCATTCACCTCTATTTCTTTTACTCTGATCGCGCAACTTCCGACGTGTCTCAGCTTCGGACCTATGCCGGACGCGTACGCGATATGCTCGACGAATTTGCCGAACGGTCCAATGGAAAATTGACCATAACGGTCATCGATCCATTACCGTTTTCCGAGGAAGAAGACCAGGCCGCCGCTTTCGGCCTGCAAGCCATTTCACTCGGCGGTGCAATGGATAAAATCTACATGGGCATCGCCGGCACAAACAGTGTCGATAATGAGGAACATATCGCATTCCTCGACCCGGGCAGGGAAACTTTTCTTGAATATGACCTGGCCAAACTCGTCGATACGCTGGCCAATCCCCAGCGCCCCGTCGTCGGTCTGATCAGCGGCTTGCCCATCAAGGGCGGCTTCGATCCGATGACCCGGCAAATGTCCCAGCCCTGGATTGTCATGTCCCAGATCGAACAATTGTTCGACATTCGTGAGCTAACGGGCACGACGACCGTGATTGATCCGGACGTTGACGTGTTATTCGTCGTTCATCCAAAGAATCTGTCCGATACGACACTGTATGCTATCGACCAATTCATTCTGCGCGGCGGGCGGGCGCTGTTAATGGTTGATCCATATGCCGAGGCCGATATACCACCACAGGACCCGAACAATCCGGCCGCATCGATGCTGGCCAGCCATGCATCCAATCTCAACCATTTGCTCGAAGCCTGGGGTCTGTCGGTATCAACCGACGAATACATCGCCGATGACCGGTTTGCGCTGCAGGTTACCGGGTTAGATCGTCGGCCTGTTCGCCATATCGGGCTGCTCGGTATCGACCAGACCGGCATCGACCCGACCGATATCGCGAGCGCCGAAATACATAGCCTGAATGTCGGCTATCCGGGTTATATCGCCGTTACCGAGAATGCACCGGCGACAGTCACACCGCTGATCACGTCGAGTAATCGGGCCGCACCGCTTGGCACCGACGGGCTGGCATTCATTCGCGACCCGGCCGAACTCCGTCGGGGCTTCAAGCCGACCGGCCAGATATATACCCTTGCTGCTCGTATACAGGGCACAGTGCCCAGCGCATTTGCCGATGGTCCGGCGGAGGGCGCCTCGACTGAAGAATATCTGGATGCCTCCATAGAATCGATCAATGTCATCCTTATCGCCGACACCGATATCCTGACCGACCGACTCTGGGCACAGGTACAGGATTTTTTCGGCCAACGCGTCTCGACAGCATTTGCCGGTAACGGTGACTTCATCATCAATAGTCTCGATAACATGACGGGTTCCGGAGACCTGATCAGTGTCCGCGCCCGCGCTACGTTCACACGGCCGTTCACGCGTGTTCAGGATCTGCGGCTCGAGGCCGATAGCCGCTTTCGCGAAACAGAAGAACGACTGCAACAGCAACTAAGCGAAACCGAAACCAGGCTCAGCGAACTACAGTCCAGCCGGCAAGACGCGAGTACGATGATCCTGTCACCGGAACAAGAAGCCGAACTACAACGGTTCCAGGAACAGCGTCTGGAGATCCGCAAGGAACTCCGCCAGGTTCAACGCAATCTCGACCAGCAAATCGAAGATCTCGGCACCTGGCTCAAGGCCATTAACATCGCACTTATGCCACTCTTGATTACAGTGCTGAGTATCGTATTGCTTTTCCTGCGCCGACGTCGACAACAGCACACTGCAACACACAACACCGGGACCATACGGTGAATCGTCGAACTTTCCTGAGTCTGATCTTTGTCTTTGTCGTCATGAGTGTGATCCTGATGCAAAACCGTCAGGACTTTGGTCATAATGAAACCGTTACATTGTTGCCCGGACTTGAAAGCGAACTGAACGACATCACAAAGCTCACCATCAAGGTTGCCGGCAACCGGACGGTCACGACACTGATGCGCGGCACCGAGCGCTGGACGGTTGCCGAGCGCGGCAACTATCCAGCCGATATGGGCAAAATCCGACAAACCCTGATTTCACTGGCGAAGGCGACTGTGGTCGAGGAAAAAACAGCCAACCCGACGCTCTATAGCAGGCTAGGCGTTGAAGACATCGCAAATGAAGATGCCACCGGCACCGAACTCATTATCGACGGTGCTAATAATTCGTATCGCATCATTATCGGCAAAACCGGTGTGCGCGGTGATCAGGCCTATGTCCGCATACCCGATTCAACCGTCAGCCTGCTGATCGCGGCCAAACTGAATCTCGGCACCCAGCCAACTGACTGGCTGGGTCGTGCAATTATCGACATTCCATCGAGCGATATTTTTCGCGTCACAACCACTCACCCGGACGGCGAGACGGTCATCATCGAAAAAACCGGGCCCGATGCCAGCAGCTTCGAACTCACCAATCAAACTGCCGATACCAAGACCGCCAACTCCGGCGTGACCGACTCGATCGGTTCGGCGCTCGCCGAGCTTACATTTGATGACGTCTCGACGCGTGCACTTGCAAGTATCGGCCTCGAAGATATCCAGCCTGTTGTCACCCGCTTCGAGACTTTCGACGGACTAATCATCATTGCAAAGACTTATATCAATGAGGAAGTGAGTTCTGTCGGTTTAGAATTTTCCGACGACCCGGAACTCGCGACGCGCTTTGCCGCAATCGACAAGGAACAAGCAGCCAACAAACCGGCAACCACCAGGGCTGCCGAACTCAACGCCCGTCTCGGCAAATGGTTTTTTAAATTACCCGGTTACAAACTCGACCAACTGACTCACCACCAGCCAGACCTGCTCAACTGAGCACTAGCCCCACTCACATCGAGTCACCTAAAACGGCAGCTGACTCGGCTGAAACTACGCCTTCGGGTACCCGGCAAACCTATTATGACGTAATGTATAGGCCTGCTCCCCGTTTTTCCTGCAATAGGGCAGCCACAACTCTAAAGCCCATGAAATCAACCTACCTGCACAAAATCCTCGCCGCACGTGTCTACGACGTCGCGATCGAAACACCCCTCGAGCCCGCCAGGCGCCTGTCGCGGCGCCTCGACAACAACGTATTATTCAAGCGAGAAGACCTGCAATCGGTATTCTCTTTCAAACTGCGCGGAGCCTATAACAAGCTGGTCCGGCTGCAAGCGAACGAAATGGCTCGTGGCGTGATCTGCAGTTCAGCCGGCAACCATGCCCAGGGTGTCGCGTTAGCGGCACGAGAACTCGGTGCGCGCGCCATCATTGTCATGCCTGAATCGACGCCGACTATCAAGATTGCAGCCGTCGAATCGCTCGGTGGTGAAATCATTCTGCACGGCACAAACTACGATGACGCTTATGATCATGCACTCGAACTTGCTGGAAAACAGCAACTAACGTTTATTCATCCGTTTGACGACCCGGAGGTCATTGCAGGCCAGGGTACGATCGGCATGGAGATTCACCGTCAGTATTCCAGCATGATCGATGCCATTTTTGTGCCAATCGGCGGCGGCGGCCTGATTGCCGGCATTGCGCTGTACATCAAGTCACTCAGTCCGGATACAAGAATCATAGGCGTCGAGCCCGAGGATGCGGCCAGCATGGCTGCAGCGATTAAAGCCGGCGAGCCGGTCACACTCAACGATGTAGGCATCTTCGCCGACGGTGTTGCGGTTCGCCGTGTCGGCGATGAAACATTCAGAATCTGTCGAGAACTTGTCGATGATATCGTTATTGTCGACAACGATGAAATTTGTGCGGCAATCAAGGATATCTTCGAAGATACGCGAGCAATTGTAGAGCCGGCAGGCGCACTGGCCGTTGCCGGTCTGAAACGTTTTGTCGCAGCTAGCGGCATGGCCGGAAAAACATTCGTGACGGTTAACTGTGGCGCAAACGTCAATTTCGACCGCCTGCGGCACATTGCCGAACGGGCGGCACTCGGTGAACAGCGGGAAGCACTGTTTGCTGTTGAGATACCGGAACAACAAGGCAGCTTCATGGCGTTCTGCAAGGCAATCGGCAAACGCAATATTACTGAATTCAATTACCGTTACCAGGATTCGAAAGCAGCACATATTTTTGTCGGGGTTGAACTTCGCCGCGGAAATGAAGAGCGCGAAGAAATTATCACCTCGCTCAGGGAAGCCGGTTACCCGGTCATCGACATGACCGATAACGAGATGGCAAAACTTCATACGCGGCACATGGTTGGCGGCCCGGCGCCGGGTCTCGCCGATGAACGTGTTTATCGTTTCAAATTTCCCGAACGTCCCGGTGCGTTACTCGCATTCCTGACAGCAATCGGCAATTTCTGGAACATTAGCCTGTTCCATTATCGCAATCACGGCTCCGACTATGGCCGCGTTCTTGCCGGCATACAGGTCCCCGAGGATGAATTTGAGCGTTTTCAGCGCCATCTCGACGATCTGGGTTACCCGTACACCAGTGAAAGCGATAATCCCGTCTATCAAATGTTCCTCAAGTAACATGAGAACCGGCAAGAAATAATGATTTTGCCCATATGTTTCTGTTAGCGTAACGCTGGCCCATAAACTGTAGCGTACGGTGTCTGCCTGAATAAACGGGTTACATCGCCCGCCTTGGAGAGGAACGTGCCGATGAATGGTGACGGTAATCTGGCTCTGTTTTGTGATTTTGAGAATATTGCCCTTGGTGTACGCGATGCTAAATATGCAAAGTTTGACATCAAGCTCATTCTCGAACGTCTGTTGGTCAAAGGCAGCATCGTGGCCAAAAAAGCCTATTGCGACTGGGAGCGCTACAAAGAATTCAAGGCGCCGATGCACGAAGCCGCATTCGAGTTAATTGAAATTCCGCATGTACGCATGTCCGGAAAGAACTCGGCAGATATCAGGATGGTAGTAGACGCTCTGGACCTTTGTTACACAAAGGAACACATCGACACATTCGTCATCATCTCCGGTGATTCGGATTTCTCGCCACTGGTCAGCAAGCTCCGTGAAAATGCAAAGACCGTCATTGGAATTGGTGTTAAAAATTCGACATCAGATCTGCTGATCGGCAGCTGCGATGAGTTCATTTTTTACGATGATCTGGTTGCAGAACGCGCCGTACCGAAACGCAAATCACGCAGCAAGACCGGTACGAAGAAAGCTGGCATAAAAAGTGTGGCTGACAAGGCGAAGAAGACAAAGAGCAAGGATGACCCGGCTCAGCAGGCTATTGATCTTGTTATCGAAACAACCGAGGCACTCTACGCCGAACGCGGCGATCGAGCAAAGCTGTGGGGTTCGATGATCAAACAGACACTGAAACGCCGCCGGCCCGGTTTCAACGAGGCATTCTACGGATTTGGTTCATTCAGCGATTTGCTGGAAGAAGCGCAGTCACGCGGCTTGCTTGAACTTGAAATGGATGACCGCTCCGGCGGTTACATCATCCGCAAAGTCACAGGCTAATTCTGATAGCCCGGACTTGATCATTCAGGCAGTGTCAGATCAGATTACGTCCGCATGACTGCTGTGCGCCTGGAGCGGACGGTCAAATGATGACGAATTGATGTTTTGAACTGGCAGGAAACGGCCAGGAGCCAAATCGCTGCATTACTGCGAAATGGCAGCTATCAGCAGGTTTCCAGACGTTCAGACATGATCAAATCTGACCTTGTTGGCCGGATTAAGTACCCACTAATACAGCTAACTTTATCCCCCAGACCCCGGAGCAGTACCCTGTCCGAAGAAATGCTCAGCCTACAGCGTTAAGTGCCTGATCTATGTCGGCAATGATGTCATCGATGTGTTCGATGCCGACCGATATTCGAACCAGATCCTCGGAGACGCCGGCTGTCGCCAGTTCATCGGCGCCAAGTTGGCGGTGGGTCGTTGATGCCGGGTGGCATGCCAGAGATTTGGCATCACCGATATTGACGAGTCGCAGAATCATCTTGAGTGCATCGATAAACTGCCCTCCGGCCTCCTTACCTCCGCGGATACCGAAACTGAGAATTCCCGATGCGTGACCATCCGTTATCTTGCTGCACAACTCGAAAAACTCATTATCCGGCAACGCCGCATAGCTGACCCAGTCAACCTTTGGGTGCGCGTGAAGATAATCGGCAACTGCCAGTGCATTTGCGCAATGTCGCTCTATCCGCAAGCCGAGCGTTTCCAATCCCTGTAAAAGCAGAAATGCACTGTGCGGCGACAACGCGGCACCGGTATTGCGCAACGGTACGACGCGGCACCGGCCGATATATGCCGCCTCACCGAACGCTTCGGTATAGACGACACCATGGTAGGAAGGATCTGGTTCGCTCAGCATCGGAAACCTGTCTTTGTTTGCCAACCAATCGAACTTTCCGGAATCTATGATGGCACCACCGATGGTTGTACCATGCCCGCCGATATATTTTGTAAGCGAATGAACAACGATGTCTGCACCATGTTCGAATGGCTGACACAGGTATGGCGTCGCAACGGTATTATCGACGATCAGCGGTACTCCATACTTGCGCGCAATTTTGGCGAGTCGATCAAGATCAACGACATTACCTGCCGGATTACCGATTGACTCACAGAATACCGCCCGTGTCTGTTCATCGATATGATTTTCGATAGCGGCATAATCATCAAAGGAGGCCATTCGAACATCTATACCCTGGCGAGGAAAGGTATGAGCAAACAGATTATACGTACCACCGTATAATTGCGTTGTGCTGATGATATTATCACCGGTACCCGCAATGCACTGAATAGCATAGGTAATTGCAGCCATGCCGGACGCAACGGCCAGAGCCCCGACGCCGCCTTCCATTGCCGCAAGCCGCTGCTCAAGAACCGCCGTTGTCGGGTTCATAATTCGTGTATAAATATTTCCTTCGACCTTCAGGTCAAAAAGATCTGCGCCGTGTTGCGTATCATCAAATGTATATGAAGTTGTCTGGTAAATAGGGACAGCCGCAGCTTTCGTCGTCGATTCAGACTCATAACCATGGTGTAACGCCAAAGATTCCAGCTTCATGCTCACCTGTTAATCTCCTTTCGCATATCGCCTCCAACAAACCATGCACCAATTCCCAGCAAGGCATAAACAACCCCGACCAACTGCACAAAACTCTGCATATTTCCAAGCTGGAATGTTGCCGCCCAGAATTGATAA
>CAYNMF010000063.1:0-9061 GCA_964398325.1 uncultured Chromatiaceae bacterium
TCGCTGGATAATATCTTCAGGTATAGATGCCATCGGTCCGGCTCCAATAAATTCGGTTAACTTTCAGACCTTTGATCGGCCATCTCAAGATGTGCATCAATGAGTTCAAACTTATTTGGTGAAACAGCAACCTTCGGCTCTTTTCGTCTATAAAGTGTTTCAACGAGACAAGCCTCTGCCTGACTAATGCCGCACGTATCGATCAATTGCTCTGCACTGGCGCCATGTTCTATTAAAGCAATTGCCTCACCAAACCCGGTCCGGGCCATGCTCGGTACCAATCGGCCCTGTTCGGCCGCCAGCCTGTCGATATATCTGCCGGTTTCCTTACCGGTTTTCGTCAGCCGGGAAATTTGTGTCTCGATGTCGCTGAGACGTTGATCCGCGTCGATGACCAGCGATTCTAGATTGACGCACCGCGCACCTGCCTGACGAGCGCGACGCAATGCGAGCATCGTAATGCCCGACATCGTAACGACTACCAGGCCGAGTATCATGATCAAACTATTCATGCCGAGTATCATGATCAAACTATTCATGTCTCTTTCTCCATCAAGCTAATTCATCGACCAGGTGATCACCCGAGGCCGGCTTATGTCGCTCCGGCCCCTGATTATCCTGCTTCTTCAGGCCTCCACCCGTACCTGGTTCACGTCTTTTTACTTTCTTCCCGGGACGCTGGGTACGAGGGCTCGGAAAGGTCGGATTAACCGGATTCAGTGGGTCCATCAGCTTGTAACCTCCCGGGATTTGCGCTCACTTTGCACAATTTCCGTTGTAACCGGGTTGCCGGAATCTGTCGATTCATGGATTCGTGAACGTACTCTGGCCAGCGCCTGACCATGCAATTGGCAAACACGTGATTCGCTAACACCCAGAACAGCGCCGACTTCCTTGAAGTTCAGCTCATCGTCGTAATACAGCGACAATACCAATGCATCGCGTTCCGGCAAGGATTTGATCGCCGCAATGATTTCTTCCCGAAATTCGACAGATTCCAGTTCCTTGCAAGGGTCCATACCGTCACCCGACAATGTCGGCGCAGCAATATCCCGGGAAGTTTCACCCTGGTCAAGACTGAACAAGCGTGCTGTTGTCGTCGCAGACAACATACGGAAATATTCGTCGATCGACACCCCCAGTTCGTCCGCGATCGCTTCCGGTTTAGCGGCGGCACCGGTCCGGTTCTCAACAGCGCTGATCGCCGTCGATATCTGTCGCTGCGTCCGATAAACGGATCGCGGCGCCCAATCAGTACTTCTTACTTCATCCAACATCGCACCACGTACTCGTATGCTTGCATACGTCTGGAAACTCGCCCCCTTCGAGGGTGAGTAGTTCTTCGCGGCCTCAAGCAAGGCTATCAAACCGACCTGGATGAGATCATCCAGCTCGATATTGTCCGGCAGCCGTCCACGCAGATGCATGCCAATCCGTTTAACCATCGGTGCATACTGTTCAACGAGCGCCTCGCGAGACGCTTGTTCGTTGACTGCGTAGGCGGACGTAGCATTCATGCGACCGCCATCTCCCCCGAATTACGGAATCGCAGCAACCGGTCGACAAAAAACTCGATATTGCCGCGTGCCACCGAGGGTACATCCCATTTATCGGCAGTAAGGGCCAGTTTCTTGAGCGCCGACGAGGCCAGAGAACCCGGAAATGCCGTAATAAACGGAACCTGCAGCTGTACGGAACGCCAGACACGGTCGTCATAGGGCACCGAACCGGCATGATTCAGCGTCACATCGAGAAATCGATCTGTGACTCGCAGCAGCTTTTCAAATAAACGACTGCCGTCGCCGCCGGCTCTTGTCATATTTGTGACAATTCGAAAGCGGGAAATACCGCGTTCGGTGCTCAGCAGCTTCATCATGGCGTACGCATCGGTCATCGACGTCGATTCATCACAAACGACGACCATCACTTCCTGCGCTGCTTCGGAAAACCGCAGCACACCGTCTGAGATACCGGCTGCCGTATCGACAAGCAACGTATCGATATCTGCCGTCAAATCAGCAAAAGCATTGACGATGCCGATATGGTGAGCAGGTGACAGATTCGCCATCTCACTGAGTCCGGATGCGCCCGGAATGACTGAGATGCCTTCCGGTCCGGGAATGATCACATCTTCGAGGGCCTGATCGCTGCGGATAACGTCGGCAAGCGTGTGTCTTGGCTGCAGGCCCAGCATGACATCTATATTGGCCAGGCCGAGATCGCCGTCGAGTAGCATAACCCGGCGCCCCATCATCGACATTGCAACGGCCAGGTTCGCACAGATGCTCGACTTGCCGACACCGCCTTTCCCACCCGTGACCGCTATGACCTTGATGGGTTTTTGCCGCTGCAAACGCCGCAATCCATCGGCTTGATCACCAGAATGGCGTTGCTGGAAATTTATTGTTTCAGGCGCATTCATTGGCAAAGATCTCCCCAAAATGCTGAGCCATAAATTCATCATTTACCGTCTGCTCACGCCGATTTAATGATTCGACGGCTGACTTCACGAGCCATGCCCGGCGTGGATGTGCAAAATGCAGATCTTCCGGTACACGCTGACCATTGGTGACATAGGCCAGCGGCAACCCGGAGCGGATAATTGCTGACAAAGCGCCGCCGAGTGACGCTGCCTCGTCAACCTTCGTTAATACACAGCCCACCGGATTGGCAACGCGGAAGGCGGTAAAAATTTCCTGCATCGTTTCTGTTTGCGCATTGGCCGGCAAGGTCAACAGGACTTCGATATCCGCATCGGCATGTGCCAGACAACCCAGCTGTCGGGCCAGGCGCACATCTTTTTGCCCCATACCCGCCGTGTCAATCAGCACAAGGCCCTTGTCTTTCAGACCGCGTAACACCGCACCGAGACTTTCGCTGTCGGTTGCCTCGTAAACCGGTGCGTCAAGAATGCCGCCGAAAGTTTCAAGCTGTTCTCGTGCGGCGATCTTATACCCGTCGGTCGTGACAAATGCGATGTCATCCCGGCCATGTCGCATCGCATATCGTGCTGCCAGCTTTGCAATAGTCGTTGTTTTACCGACACCGGTCGGGCCGACCAGGGCAAAGGTACCGCCGAGACAAACCAGATCTTCTTCACTCGTCGCAATCGCCTCGGCAAGATATTTAAGAGATACTGCCCAGCCACTGCCGGTTGCATCATCCTCGGTCATGCGGTGTAACAAGCCGGACACAACATCGGGTTCCATACCGAGCTTGGCCAGATTACACATGATGCCGGCTTCTTCCGGACTGCGCCGGGCATTGTCATCCCAGACGAGCCGTGCCAACTGTGCCTCTAGCAGATAACGAATATTCTCGACTTCTGCTTCGAGCTGCTGCACCTCCGGGGTTATTATCGGCCTGGGACCGGAATCATCATCAACCGCAACGGTTGTCGATTGATCCGTTTGATTTCGATCAGTAAATTTAGGGATATGCTGACCCGATTCCTGCAACCGGCGATATTCGACCGGACTGAAATCGACCGCTGCTGCAATCTCAACGCCGTCATCGTCACGGTTTGTCTCGAGGATAACCGCATCCGGGCCCAATGCGGCACGCACCAGGCGCATTGTATCGCGCATGTCCGACCCCTTGAATCGATTAATTTTCATAACTCACTCTTCCTTATCGATGCAATTCTTTAACAAATACCGGGTTAACCCATACAGGCTAAGCGCCGACCGCCGTAACCAGTCTGATTCGTTTGCTGTCCGGAACCTCGTTGTAACCGAGTACTTTCAGGCTCGGTACGGAAAATCTCAGAAACCGGGCCAGCCATGCACGCAGGCCCGGTGCGACGAGCAAAACAGCCGGCTCACCGGCAAGTTCCTGTTGATGAGTCGTCACTGACAATTGTTCCTGCACTCTCTCGGCCAGCGTCGGCTCAATCGCAGTGCCCGATCCAGGCCCTCCATTCAGAGCTTCCTGTAAAATCTGCTCGAGTTGCGGTTCAAGCGTGATCACCGGCAATTCTTCTGCACCACCGCTGACTCGCTGCACAATAGATCTGCCCAGCGCGACGCGAACGAAACCAACCAACGCATCCGGGTCCTGAGTATTGCGTCCGTGTTCGGCGAGCGTCTGGGCAATCATGCGCATATTGCTGATCGGAATCTGTTCGCGCAGCAATTCCTGCAGCACGCGAACAATGCTACTGAGCGGCAGCGTCTTGGGCACAAGTTCCTCGACAAGTTTGGGTGACTGCTTCTCCAGGCGATCAATCAACTCCTGCGCTTCCTGATGACCGAACAACTCTTGTGCATTTTCCTGCAGCAATTTGCTGATGTGGGTCGCAATTACCGTCGGTACATCAACGACCGTATAACCCCGCGCCTGGGCATCTTCACGCTGAACCGGCTCAATCCAGGCTGCTTCGAGGCCGAATGCCGGGTCCTGCGTCGCTATGCCGTCAATTGTTTCATCTATATGACCAGGATTGATTGCCAGTTCTTTATCAACAAATATTTCACCACTCGCAATAGGTGAACCGGTCAGGCTCACACGATAACCATTAGCCGGAAGGTCAAGATCGTCCCGGATACGCACCGGCGGAATTAGAAACCCTAATTCTTCAGAAAGACGTTTGCGCACGCCCTTGATTCGCCGCATTAATTCGCCGTCCTGATTCTTGTCTACCAGCGGTATCAGCCGATAACCTACGTCGAGTGAGATCGCTTCCGTCTCGCCCACATCATCCCAACTCAGTTCTCTCAAGGCCTCGGTATCGACCGGATCGGTCTCGACCTGCACCGCTTCGGGTTCCGGTTCCGGCTCCGACAACCGATCCCGATACCAGGCGAATCCACCGCAAATGGCAGCCATCGTCAGGAATGCGATATTCGGCATACCGGGTACAATTCCAAGCAGACCAAGCAATCCGGCTGCCACGCGAAGCACACGTCGATCACCCAGCAATTGACTGAGCATTTGCGTGCTCATGTCCTCGGCACGCGACATACGCGTGACAATCAAAGCGACCGCCGTTGCCAGCAGCAGAGACGGAATCTGGGCGACAAGTCCATCGCCAATAGTTAGCAGTGCATAAGTTTCGGCAGCATCCGCCGCACCCATGTCATGCTGAATTATGCCAATCAGCATGCCACCGATCAGATTAATGAACAAAATCAGGAGGCCGGCAACGGCATCGCCACGCACGAACTTGCTCGCGCCATCCATAGCGCCATAGAAGTCTGCTTCAGCACGAATCTCATTACGTCGCTCAACTGCTTCCTCCTGCGTAATAATGCCTGCATTCAGATCTGCATCAATCGCCATCTGCTTGCCGGGTAACGCATCAAGGGTGAATCGGGCACTGACTTCGGACACACGGCCTGCACCCTTGGTCACGACGACGAAGTTAATGATGACGAGAATCGCAAAAATAACAATACCGACGGCATAGTTACCGCCGACAACGAATTCACCGAATGCCTCAATCACCTTGCCCGCAGCACCAGTGCCGGTATGGCCTTCGAGCAATACAACCCGTGTAGATGCAACGTTAAGTGCAAGACGCAGCAGCGTGGCCACAAGCAAAACAGTCGGGAAAGCAGCCAGATCAATTGGCCGCAGCACATACATGACAGCGAGAATAATAATTAATGACAGGCAGATATTGAATGTAAACAGTGTATCGAGAAGCATGGGTGGCAGCGGCAATACGATCATCGCCAGCATCGCCAACAGTACTACCGGAATACCGGCGCTGTTCATTACGACTGTTTTAACTATCGAAGCCATATCTGTTTGTTTTGTACTCATTCAGATCTCAAATTAATGTGTCTGGTTGCGTCCCTTTGAACCTGGTTTTGGCCGCTCGGTCAGCTCCGCATCAACCTGGACATACGGACGATCCGGCCATTCGCCACGGCCTTCCATCGCACTTTGCAGTCGAAATACGTATGTCAGAACCTGGGCAACAGCCAGGTACAACTGTGCGGGTATTTCGGTACCGATATCGGTTGTCCAATACAGGGCTCGTGCCAGCGGTGGCGCCTCAAAGAATGCAATATGATTTTCCGCTGCAATCTCGCGGATGCGCTGCGCCATCAGATCCTGGCCCTTGGCCAGCACGATCGGGGCTCTCATATTGCCGTCTTTATACTTCAGCGCCACGGCAAAATGGGTCGGGTTGGTCACGATCACATCGGCATCGGGCACATCCTGCAACATCCGGCGATTTGAGGCCTCCTGTTGCAATGAACGGATCCGGCCACGCACTTCCGGACGGCCTTCCGATTCCTTCATTTCATCCTGAATTTCCTTACGCGTCATGCGCAGCTGTTTGGCGTGATTCCAGATCTGGAAAGGAACATCGATCAGTGCAATCAGAACCAGGGAACTGCTGCAAATAATCAGCATTGTTGTGACGAGTGAGCCGACAGCGCCAACCGCCGCAGTGTACGGCGTCACGCTAAGCTTCAGAATACTGCCGATCGCATATGACAAAAATGCGATGGCACAGGAACTGACGACCAGGGCCTTCGCAATTGCCTTGACCGTTTCTACCAGGCCACTCACGCCGAATACACGTTTCAAACCTGAAATCGGGTTCAGCTTGCTGAACTTCGGCACCATTGGTGACGGGCTGAATGACCAGCCGCCAATGGCAATGCCACCGAGGATTGCGGCAATAATGGACAGCAGCATAAAGGGCGCAAATGCGGCCAAAGCACTCAACCCTGCCTCGGAGAGTCCGATCATCATCATCTCGGGATTACGCAACCAGCCGGCATCAAAGCTGAGGCGACTTTTCATCAGGCCAATAAAAAACTGTCCGAGTTGCGGCCCCCCGGCATACAGAACAACCGAACCGGCTATCATGACAAACGCCATGTTCAGCTCTTTGGAACGGGCGATCTGGCCTTTCTTGCGTGCCTCCTCAAGACGCTTGGGAGTCGCCTGTTCGGTACGCTCCTCTTGTGGCTGGTCATTTTCAGCCATGTTCAGCCACCCCCCAGCAAGCGACCGATCGCCGCAAAGGCAGCAGCAAACTGAGCATCCCAGACGACGCCCTGATTACGCGTTGCCATGATCATGATGATAAAACCGGTCATCAATGTGATCGGAAAGCCGACTGCAAACAGATTCAGTGTCGGCGCCGCACGACTGATCACGCCGAACGAAACATTGACCATCAGGATTGCAACGACTGCGGGCAATGCCAGTTGCATCGCACCGACAAACATCAGCGAGGCAAAATCGACCACCTGCCGTGCCTCGACCGCTGTGATGCCGCCGGATCCGACCGGCACCAGCGAGAAGCTGTCGGCAACGATCTGAATCAGTGCGAGGTGCGCATTGACAGAAAGTAATAATAATGTCGCAATGATGATATAAAACCGGCCAAGTAACGGTGTACCACCCTGCTGCGGATCGACTACGGTTGCAAAACTCAGGCCCATGCCAATCGATATGACCTGGCCGGCAAACACTGCCGCCTCAACGACCAGCTTCAGGAGAAACCCGATTGCAATACCGATGATTAATTCCTGTGAAATAGTGTACAGACCCAGTGCACTGAGAGGCGAGAACGTCGGCAGTTCACCGACAACCGGTAGCATCGCAACAGCCAGAACCAGGCCGATCAGAATACGCACGCGCGCCGGTACGAAAACTGCGCCCAACAGCGGCGCAATCAGCACAACGCCCGAAACGCGGAGCAGTGTCCACGTTATTGCCATCAGCGTATCGGCTATTTGAACTACTGTCAGCATCACTCAACCAATCATTTGCGGAATTGATGTATATAGCGTCTGCGTGTAATTGATAATGACCTGCAACATCCAGGGTCCGGCAATCAATAATGCAATAACCAGGATAAGCAGCTTGGGAATAAAACTTAGCGTCATCTCATTGATCTGTGTTGCCGCCTGCAATACACCAATGGAAACGCCGGTTGCCAACGCACTGAGTAACAGTGGCGCAGCCAGCATCGTCGCGACGGTCAGCGAATCGGCGGCAATAGTCAGAATGGTTTCCGGTGTCATCAGCCTTTACTCCTAACTGCCGAAACTCGCGGCCAGCGTGCCGATCAGCAGCGCCCAGCCATCAACGAGAACGAACAGCATTATTTTGAATGGCAGTGAAATCAGCATGGGCGACAGCATCATCATGCCCATGGACATCAGCACGCTCGATACAACGAGATCGATGATCAGAAACGGAATAAAAATCAGAAATCCGATCTGGAAGGCTGTTTTTAATTCACTGGTCAGAAAACTGGGCAACAAAACCGTCAAGGGCACGTCATTCGTCGACTCGTAACTTTCATCGCCGGATAACCCGGCAAAAAGCTCAAGATCCGGCTCACGAGTCTGGCTCAGCATGAACTCGCGCATTGGCGCCTGGGCCGCCAGCGCAGCATCAGTAAATTCAATGTTACCTTCCAGGTATGGTTCCAGGCTGTTGTCGTAGACCTGGTTCAGAACGGGACTCATGACAAAAAAGCTTAGAAACAGCGCCAGACCAATCAAAACCTGGTTCGGTGGCGTTTGCGGCATGCCGATAGCCTGACGCAGGATCGCAAGAACGATAACGATGCGCGTGAAGGATGTGGCAGCCAGCACCACCGACGGCAGGAAGGTCAGCGCCGTCATCAGCATCAAAACCTGGATACTGACGGACCACGTCTGGTTACCACTCGCATCATCGACAATGGATACGGCCGGAATACCCACATCCGCGCCGGCAAGCCCCGGCAGCACCAGCAACGCCATAAAAATAATAACCAGGAAAATGGACTTCATGACTCAAACGTTCCCATGTACGTATCAAATTCCGCCGGCTCGGCACGCTTTGTCCTGGCATGTCTTACAACGTGCAGGGGCCGCATACCGCTTGGACTCATGCCGACGAGGACCTCGTCTCCACCAACACGCAGCAAAACCACTTTCTCCCGTCCGCCGAGTGACACGCCACTGACAATTTCGATCATGCCGCTCTTGAATGCATTGCCCTGACGCAGTCGTTTCGCCGCGAAGGCGAGTATCCCGAGTACGGCCAGCACACCACCGAGCCCCATGATCATTCTGAGCGTCGGCGCCCACAGGTTGGT
>CAYNMF010000064.1:0-8807 GCA_964398325.1 uncultured Chromatiaceae bacterium
AACTGGCGACCTCAACCTTGGCAAGGTTGCGCTCTACCAACTGAGCTATGCCCGCTTTTGAGGTCTGGACGGTGGACCGAAAATCCGGCCCGGACGCGCATAATATAGCCTGTCGACAGCCTGTCAAGAAACGCCATCTGACTCCTTCAAAGCCGGCCAGGCCGATCTGATATAGACGAACATCGAATACATCGTCAATCCGGCCGAAATAATCAACAGAATCATGCCGATTTCATAGACAGGGATGCCATAGATTGGGTACGTCCATATCATCATGCCCAGACCGACCATCTGCATGATTGTCTTGATCTTGCCAAAGCCGGAGACCGCAACCAGGTTGCGTGCGCCGAGTTCAGCCATCCATTCGCGCAAGGCCGAAATAGTAAATTCCCGGCCAATGATAATTGCCGCAGTCAGAGCGATGAGAATCCGAGGGTCAGATTGCACGACAATGACGAGCGTGGTCGTCACCATAAGTTTGTCAGCAACCGGATCGAGGAATGCGCCGAACTTCGAGGTCAGATTCAACCGTCGCGCTAGATAGCCGTCCAGCCAGTCAGTGAGGCCGGCGATGGTGAAAATGAAGCAGGCAAGCGGATGCATCCATTTGCCCGGTGGCAGGTAGAAGACAAAAGCAATCAGTGGAATCGCGGCGATGCGAAACCAGGTCAGCATGGTGGGAATATTGGTGTTAGATAACATTTCCGGTTCAGAACGATGATAGACAGAGTCGATGCGTCAGGATACGACGGCAGATTGTAGCGGAAAAATTCCTCACCCGCCGTGCAGGCGATCGTAAATTCGTTCGGCCAAGGCACGGCTGATTCCCTTGACGCCGACAAGGTCATCGATACCCGAACGTTTGACACCGTGCAGCCCTCCGAATGCCTTGAGCAATGCTTTGCGCCGCTGCGGCCCGAGGCCCGGAATCGATTCGAGCATGGACTGTTTTTGTGCCTTGCCACGGCGCTGCCGATGCGCGGTTATGGCGAAGCGATGTGCCTCATCGCGGATTTGCTGAATTAAATGCAGGGCGGGTGAATCGCCCGGCAAATGCAGCGGATACTGTGTGTCGGCGAGAAATATTTTTTCGCGCCCTGGTTTGCGCCCCTGCCCCTTCGCCACACCCAATAGAGTAATGTCGGTCAATTGTAATTCGCGCATGGCATCAGTGGCCCTGGCAAGTTGTCCGCGTCCACCGTCGATCATGACCAGATCAGGCATCGTGGCCTCATTTTTCTGCAATCGCTTGTAACGTCGCGTTACAGCCTGTTCGATGGCTGCATAATCGTCGCCGGGTTCGACATCCCGAATGTTGAACCGCCGATACCCGGACTTGACGGCACCCTGAGGCCCGAACAGCACGCACGAAGCAACTGTCTCCTGACCGCCCGTGTGGCTGATATCAAAACATTCAATCCGTTCAGGTATATCGTCGAGACCGAGCAATTCAGTCAGTGACTCAAACTGACGCAGGATTGTTGCATTCGAGGCACGATGGGTCAGGAGCCCCTGGGTGGCATTGGCGGCGGCCATGTCGAGCCAGCGCCTGCGGTGGCCGCGAACATGCTGACGTATCACGACTGCACGTCCGGCGCGTTCACTTAACGCCGTTTCAAGCAATACACGATCATCAGTTTCGGTGCTGGTGAGAATTTCCGGCGGTACGTCCTGAGTAAAGTAATGCTGGGCGATAAAAGCCGACAGTACTTCGCTGGCCTCGGTATGAGCCGACGTTTTCGGAAAAAAATGCCGACTGCCGAGCATCCGGCCGCCCCTGACCATCAGAACCGCGACGCAGTAAGTCCCTGCCTCGGACTCAACGGCCAAAACGTCAGCATCCTTTTTGCCGATGCCGGTTACATCCTGGCGGGCCTGCACATCCTTGATCGAGGCAATTTGATCACGGTATTGCCCCGCAATCTCAAAATTCAGCAATTCGGCCTCCTTATCCATTCGATTCTGCAGGTCGACCAATACGGCATTATTTTTTCCCGTCAGAAATCTGATCGCGTTGCTGATATCTTTCTGGTAATCACTCACATTAATCAGGCCAACGCACGGCGCCGTGCAACGCTTGATCTGGTATTGCAGGCAGGGTCGGCTTCGATGGCTGAAATATGAATCGGAACACTGACGTATGCGAAACAGCTTATGAATTTGCCCGAGTGCCTGGCGTACGGCCCCGGAAGACGGAAACGGGCCGAAATATCGATCGGCAGACTGACGTTTACCGCGGTGAAAATCAAAGCGAGGAAATTTATGTGATTTCGTCAGCTTGATATAGGGGTAACTTTTACCGTCGCGTAACAGAACATTAAAACGCGGCTGATGTTCTTTTATCAGGTTAAATTCCAGCAGCAATGCCTCCGGTTCCGTCGCCGTTACCGTTACTTCGACATTGACGACACGGTTCATCAGCGCCTGTGTTTTTGGATGATGTGCCTTGCTGCCGAAGTAGCTTGAGACTCTCTTTTTCAGATTGCGTGCTTTGCCGACATAGATCACTGTGCCGTCTGTATCAAACATCCGATACACACCGGGACGCTGACTCAGCGACGCGAGGAACCTCTTGGCATCAAATGGCTCTCCCATCGATGCTTAACCTTTTACTTCAAGCGCCGATCGTAAACCGCGGAATATTTCCTTGAACATCACGGATGTCAGACGTCTGGTCTGCGTGTTGTAACGACTGCAATGGTAAGAATCGATCAGCCTTAAACCGTGACCAATATCGTGTTCGGCGCCATGGCCAAAACGAAAGGCCGACAATTTCAGGTCGAACGCCTTGAGCACGGCTCGATGGGCAATTGTTCCGAGCGCCAGCACCAGACCGCCGGATGGCAGGGTTTGCAACTCGTCGGTCAGGTACGTGTTGCAGGTATCGACTTCACCCGTGGTAGGTTTGTTTTCAGGTGGCAGACACCGTACCGCGTTGGTCAGTCGGCAATTTCGAAGCATGAGGCCGTCGTCGGCACTTTCACTGACCGGTTGTGTACCAAAACCGAATTCGTATAGCGTTTCATAGAGCAGGATACCGGCATGATCGCCGGTAAACGGTCTTCCCGTAGCATTGGCGCCGTGCTTGCCCGGGGCGAGACCCACGATCAGCAAGCGGGCCTCCGGGTCGCCAAACGAGGGGACCGGCCGGGCGAAATAATCGGGATGTTCGGTTCGGACATCGGCCAGAAACTGAGCCAGTCGCGGACATTTTTGGCAACCGGTATCAAAATTTTCGGTCATGAAAGCTAGCCCGAGCGTTGCGCGGTAGCGCGTTCGGTGATACGCAGAGCAATTTCCATCGCCTGCTCGTAATTTAACCGAGGATCGACCTGTGTCAGGTATGCTTCTTCCAGATTCTGTTCACCGAGTCCGCGAGCACCACCGATGCACTCAGTCACGTGTTCACCCGTCAGTTCAAGGTGTACGCCACCAAGTATTGTCCCGGCATTCGTATGAATTCGAAATGCAGCCTCGAGCTCACCGATAATATTCTCGAGCCGTCGGGTCTTGCGGCCACCCGATACTGATTCGGTATTGCCATGCATCGGGTCGCACATCCACAGTACGGGAATGTCGAGTGACGCGACCGTGTTGATCATGCGCGGCAATTGTTCGTCGATGTGCGCGGCGCCGAAACGATGAATCAGCGTCAGGCGTCCGCTCTCCCCATCGGGATTCAGCACCGTAACCAATTGACGCAGGTCTTCATCCGTCATTGCACTGCCGATTTTGACACCGATCGGATTACGAATACCCCGGCAGTATTCAATGTGTGCACCATTCGGATCGGCTGTGCGCATTCCGATCCACGGAAAATGCGTTGTCAGGTTGTACCAGCCTTCGCGGTGATCGAGGTAACGCGTCTGCGCCTGCTCATAAAGCAGGTGCAGTGCTTCGTGCGATGTATAGAAATCCACACGCCGTGCCTGGTTAATCTTGGTGCCGGTAATCGATTCAAAGAAATCGAGGCTATCGGCAATGCGCTCGACGATGCGCTGATATTCTGTTGCCGATGGCGAGTGACTGACAAAATCCAGGTCCCAATTTTCGGGATGATGCAGATCTGCGAATCCGCCGTCGATCAGGGAACGAATAAAATTCAGTGTCAAGGCCGCATATTCGTAACCGCGCAACATTAAATCCGGGTCCGGCTCACGGTCACCGGGGGTGAACGCCATTCGATTGACAAGATCGCCGCGATAGCTGGGCAGTGACACGCCATCGCGGGTCTCGGTATTGGCTGAACGTGGTTTGGCAAATTGCCCGGCCATGCGCCCTACCCGGATGATCGGCCTGGTCAGGCCGGCCGTCATAACGACACTCATCTGCAGCAGGATTTTCAGCTTGCGGACAATATGCACGGATGTGCATTCGTTGAAGTTTTCCGAGCAGTCTCCGCCCTGCAGCAAAAAAGCCCGCCCCTGCTGTGCCATCGCGATCTTTTCGCGCAGCGCTTCGATCTCCCAACTCGTCACGAGCGGCGGCAATTGCCCAAGGCGTTCGACAACCCGGCTCAGATGTGTGCCATCGGCATAGACCGGTTGCTGGATCGTAGGCCGGCTTTGCCACCCATCGGGCTGCCAGGTTTGCTCCGCTGTGCTTTTCAACGCTTCACTCTGATTTTTGCTTGAATTCATAGACCGGATTATCGCAGCATACCGGTCAAGATCGGAACCCCGTTGCGCCGCGAATTGAATGGTTACGCGAGTCGGTCCGGCTCCTGCTATTATGTTCCATTCGGCGTTCCAATCAATATGATCAGGACGGGCAACGAATGGCAACACGTCCCACAATAAATGCGGGCGTAACGGCGATGATGGTGTTAATCGCAATGCTGGCCACATCCATGGCCTGTGCAAGCGGTACGGCCATCCGGCTCGAGATTCGGGGTGCGATCGGGCCGGCAACCAGTCATTACATCATCAAAGGCATACAGCATGCCGAAGATATCGATGCTGCGCTGGTCATCATTGAGATGGATACGCCCGGCGGCCTCGATTCCGCAATGCGCGACATGATCAAGTCGATCCTGAATTCCTCCGTACCGGTCGCTACGTACGTCTCGCCACAGGGTTCGCGTGCTGCCAGTGCCGGAACCTATATATTGTATGCAAGCCACATTGCCGCAATGGCGCCGGCGACGAACCTCGGCGCCGCCACGCCGGTGCAAATAGGCGGCAAAGAAACTGCCAATCCGTTGAAACCGAAACCTGACGACGAGGATAACGACAAATCCGGGCCGGTTACGGCACAGGATGGCAAGACGGCCATGGAACGCAAGTCGATGAATGATGCCGTCGCCTACATCCGGGGCCTGGCTGAATTGCGTGATCGCAATGCCGACTGGGCCGAACAGGCCGTGCGGTCTGCCGAAAGCCTGAGTGCTACGCAGGCGCTCGAGAATAATGTGATCGATATGGTTGTTGAATCGATTCCTGCCCTGCTGGCCGCTATTGATGGGCGCACCGTCAGGATCGGTGATACGGATCAGGTACTTGCCACGGCGGACCTGGTCATCGAACAATTCGAAGCCGATTGGCGAACTCGTTTGCTGGCGACGATTACGGATCCGAATATCGCCTACCTGTTAATGCTCATCGGCATTTATGGTCTGTTGTTCGAGGGTTATAACCCCGGAGCGATCCTGCCGGGTGTGGCCGGCGCTATCTGCCTGTTGCTGGCCTTATTCGCTTTTCAGGTCCTGCCGGTCAATTATGCGGGTCTGGCGCTCATTATTCTCGGCGTTGTGCTGATCATCGCAGAATCAATTGTGCCGAGTTTCGGTGCGCTCGGGTTCGGCGGTGTTGCTGCATTCGTGTTCGGTTCAATCATTCTGCTCGATACGGATGTTCCGGGAATGCAGATAGCTCGCTCACTGGTTTTTGGCATTGCATTGGCGGCCAGCCTGTTATTGATGGCACTCGTTTATGTGCTGATGAAAATTCGCCGCCGACCGTCGGTCACCGGCACTGAAAGCATGCTCGGTCAGCTGGCCGAAGCACTCGATGATTTTGAACGCAACGGTGTTGTTTTCATTAATGGCGAACGATGGAATGCTCACACTGAGGTTCCGGTAAGCAAGGGTGATAAATTGCGTATTACCAGAATACAAGGCCTGCTCGTCGACGTTGCACCGGCGGAATAAAATTTCTGTCTAGGAGATTCTGAAATGTTAAGTGGATTAGTTGCCCTGGGCTTTGTTGTCCTGATCATCATGTCGGTTTTCAAAATTCTGACTGAATATGAAAGAGGTGTGATCTTCTTTCTCGGCCGTTTTCAAAAGGTCAAAGGGCCCGGTCTGATCATCGTTGTTCCGTTTATTCAGAAAATGACTCGTGTCGATTTACGTGTCATCGTTATGGACGTACCGAGTCAGGATGTCATCTCGAAAGATAATGTGTCGGTCAAGGTGAATGCGGTCGTCTATTTTCGTATCGTCGATCCGGAAAAAGCGATTATTCAGGTCGCCAATGTATTCGAGGCTACAAGCCAGCTTGCTCAGACGACCCTGCGTTCCGTCCTCGGCCAGCATGAACTGGACGAGATGCTGTCGGGGCGGGAGAAATTAAATTCCGACATACAGGTGATCCTCGATCAGCATACCGATGCCTGGGGTATCAAAATCTCGAACGTTGAAATCAAGCATATCGACATCGATGAAAGCATGATTCGCGCGATCGCTGCACAGGCCGAAGCCGAACGAACCCGGCGCGCGAAGGTCATCCATGCCGAGGGCGAGCGTCAGGCCGCCGACAAGCTGTCCGCTGCTGCTGAAATACTCGGCGTACACAAACAGGCGCTGCAATTGCGGTACATGCAGACGTTGACCGAAGTAGCCACAGAAGGTACGAATACGATTATTTTTCCGCTGCCGATGGATCTGCTCGAACCCTTTATGGATCGGCATCGAGATGACAAGACCTGACCGGGCGTGATACGCGTTATTCGCTGCGCTTGACCTGCTGCCAGCGCGTTTCCATCTCTTCGAGCGTCAGGTCGGACCAGGCTTCTTCTCGGTCGGAGAGATTTTTCTCCAGTGCCTGAAAACGACGTACAAATTTATTGTTGCCCGCACGTAATGCGTCCTCGGGATCGATGCCCAGATGCCGGGCCAGGTTCACAGTGGCAAACAGCAGGTCACCGAGTTCGTCGGCGACGTCCGCGTCATTCCCCTCTTCCCGGGCTATATCCAGCTCCGCTAATTCTTCATCAACTTTGGCACGTACACCTGCGATATCCGGCCAGTCAAAGCCCACACCGGCTGCTCTGCGACTGAGCTTTTCCGCACGCTTCAGGGCCGGCAATGCCTGGGCGACACCACTCAGAATACCGGCTTCTCCCGCATCGGAACGCTCCGCCTGTTTAAAAACGGCCCAGGCTTCATTTTGTGCCGCAGCCGTGTCTATGGATGCATCACCGAATACGTGCGGATGCCGCCGTTTCATCTTGTCGGTAATTGAATTGACCACGTTACCAAAATCGAAGAGTCCGCGTTCACGGGCCATCTCGGCATGGAAAACGACCTGGAGCAACAGGTCGCCAAGTTCATCCTGCAGTCCCTGCCAATCTTCGCGGTCGATCGCGTCAGCAACCTCGTAGGCTTCTTCTATCGTATACGGATAAATTGAGCGAAAATCCTGTTCAAGATCCCAGGGACATCCGGTTTCAGGATCTCGCAAGGCCTGCATTATATTAAGTAAATTATTGATATCTTCCATAACTATTAGTTATTTATTAATTTAGTCAGATCATGAATTATCATGGCTGTCGCCCCCCATATACGCCGGCCCTCGAACTGGTACTCACTGAATGGCAGCAGGGTCCCGTGTATGTTGCGCTCTGTTTGCCGACGATTGGCCTCATCCAGAAAAAAGTCGAGCGGTACTTCAAACACGTCGGCGACCTCAAATGGATCCGGTGTGAACGTTGTATTACCGGCTACGAACCCGACCACCGGCGCCACTGCGAAACCGGTCACAACAGCGAGTGGTTCGAGATAGCCGATCACTGAGACTGACGAAGCGGTCAGACCAATCTCCTCCTGTGCTTCACGCAGCGCCGTGTGCAGGGCACCTGCATCGGAAGGTTCGCAGCGCCCTCCAGGGAAACTGATCTGACCGGGATGATCATCCAGATGATCGGTTCGCTGCGTCAAGAGCACGGTCAATGCTTCGCCACGCTCGATCAGCGGAACGAGCACGGCAGCCTCAGTCAGGGTTTGTTTGAACCAGATTTCGCTGACGCCGTCAGGTAATCGCCTTAGCGCCGAACCGACCAGATCATCAGGCGGCCTCGTATTTTTGAACCGCTGTTCGATCAATTGTTTCAACGTCGCTCCGTCAATCGGGTATCAGGTTTTAATGCCACCGCGCGTGAGTTCGGCCGGATCAAGCAGACGATCGAGTTCTTTATCGGTCAGGTCGGTCATTTCCTTCGCAACATCGCGCACGGGTCGACCTTCTGCGTAAGCCTTTTTTGCAATTGCTGCACCCTTGTCATAACCGATCACGGAATTCATCGCCGTAACCAGAATCGGATTACGCTCCAGTGCACGATCCAGATTATCCGCATTGACCGTAAAGCCTGCGATGGCCTTGTCGGCAAGCTGTCGGGACGCATTACCGAGTATTTGAATGCTTTGCAACAAGTTGTAGGCGACAACAGGAAGCATGACATTCAGTTGAAAATTACCGGATTGACCGGCGATCGTAATCGTCGCGTCATTGCCGATGACTTGTGCTGCAACCATCGCAACAGCTTCGGGTATGACCGGATTGATCTTGCTCGGCATGCTCGTCTCTGAC
>CAYNMF010000065.1:0-8681 GCA_964398325.1 uncultured Chromatiaceae bacterium
AAATCGTTTGACAATTTCACTGGCCGGTTCGACCTCATCGAGCGGTACCGGCGGGCCAACAGCGCCTGCCTTCAGATCGAGCAACCCACGCAGTGTCCGTTTATCGGCATTCATTCGTGCGGCGAAACGCTGGTAAGCATCGGCATCGTCGTTGCGCGCTGCAAACTGCAACGCATGAATTGATTCAGGCTCCCAGGCATGGCGCTCGCCGGTGCTGCGCCAATGATATTCACCCGGGTTCGGCAGCATCGCTGCACCGCCGTTAAAACCCAATGCGTGGCGACGCAATGCTTCGGTTTCCAGTACTCCGAAATCGACGCCCTGCACCCGACTCGCGGTACCGACAAAACAACGGCTGATAATTGCTTCGCCAAGGCCAAGTGCCTCGAATATCTGTGCACCCTTGTATGACTGCAGCGTCGAGATTCCCATCTTGGCCATGACCTTCAACATGCCTTTGCCGACACCCTTACGATATGCCGCAACAATTGCGTCATCATCAGGGAATGTCGCGGCATCGAGCCGTTCCTCGCGCCGTGCCTGCCACAACGATTCGAACGCGAGGTACGGATTGATGGCATCGGCGCCATAGCCGGCAAGCAGACAGTGAT
The DNA here is from genome assembly GCA_964398325.1 of uncultured Chromatiaceae bacterium. GTDB lineage: Bacteria > Pseudomonadota > Gammaproteobacteria > Steroidobacterales > SMWD01. The sequence continues at coordinate 612 of CAYNMF010000065.1, forward strand.
GCTGCACTTCCCGGGCTTCTCCGGTTTCAATGACAATTCCGATCCGGGTACGCATGGTCCGTGCCACGAGGTGATGATGCACAGCACCGCAGGCCAGAAGAGCGCTTACCGGCACACGCTCTGCACTGATTGCCCTGTCGGTCAGAATAATAATGCTGAAACCGTCTTCGATCGCCTGCTCGGCTTCAGCGCAGATACGCTCAATTGCCGTTACGATGGTCGCAGTCCGGTCAAACGTAATATCGATTTTCTTCGTGCGCCATTCCCGATGATGCATGTGCGAGATTGCGGCCAACTCTTCATTCGTCAGAATAGGATGGGGAATGCGCAACCGATTTGCATGTGCAGCCGATGTATCTAGCAAATTCAGTTCAGGCCCGATATAGCATTCGAGCGACATGATGTTTTCTTCGCGAATCGAGTCGATAGCCGGATTCGTAACCTGCGCAAACAGCTGCTTGAAATAGTCATAAACCATGCGTGGTTTGTCGCTGAGGCATGCCAGCGTCGAATCATTACCCATTGAACCGACCGGATCGCGCAACTGGCGCACGAGTGGTAACAACATGAACTGCATTGTCTCAGTCGTATAGCCGAATGCCTGCATACGCGAAAGCAGCGTCTCGGCATCAAAGCCATGGCTTTCCGAACCTGGATGAAGGTCCGACAGATCGATACGGTTTTCCCGAAGCCACTCGCCATAAGGGTTGCGGTTCGCGAATTGATTCTTGAGTTCCTCGTCCGGAATCAATCTGCCATTCTCAAAATCGACAAGGAACATGCGACCCGGTTCGAGTCTACCTTTCTTTGCGATGAGTTTCGGCTCGACGGGCAAAACGCCAACTTCGCTGGCCATAATGACCCGATCGTCATGCGTCAGATAATAACGACTCGGTCTCAGACCGTTGCGATCGAGCACCGCACCGATATAACGACCGTCAGTAAATGCAATTGACGCCGGACCATCCCAGGGTTCCATCAAACAGGAATGAAATTCATAAAAATCCTGCTTGTTTCGGGACATATGGGCCTGTTTTTGCCAGGCCTCGGGCACCATCATCATGACTGATTCCTGCAGCGTCCGACCGGTCATCAGTAGAAATTCGAGCACATTGTCGAATGTGCCCGAATCCGAACAATCAGGCTCGACGACAGGAAAAACTTTATCGATTTCATCTCCGAACAGATCGCTCGCAGCGACACCTTCACGCGCGCGCATCCAGTTCGAGTTACCGCGCAATGTATTGATTTCACCGTTATGCGACATGAAGCGATTTGGCTGAGCTCGATCCCAACTCGGGAACGTGTTCGTCGAAAATCGTGAATGCACCAGTGCGAGATGTGACTTGTAATCGGGGTCATTCAAGTCAGGATAGAATCGGAACACCTGGTCGGGTGCAAGCATGCCCTTATAAATGATCACCTTCGTCGACAGGCTGCAAACGTAAAAAGACTTGGCCTGCGAGAGGCTCTCATCACTGCGCAGCGCATGACTCGCGCGCTTGCGAATGATGTACAGCTTGCGCTCGAACGCATCCCCTTCAAGGCCGTCACCGGCCGCGATAAACAATTGCTCGAAATGAGGTGCGGCAGCGCGGGCTGACAGGCCGATGTCAGCCGCATCGGCATCCGTCGGCACCTCTCGCCAACCGACCAGGGATTGCCCTTCTTCGGCGCAAATACGTGCGACAACTGTTTTGCACTTTTCTCGTTGCCTGGAATCCGGTGGCAAAAAAATGATTCCGGCTGTAAACCGGCCGGGTTCAGGCAACTCAATGCCCAGGTCCCTGCGCGCAACTTTTACCAGAAATTCGTGGGGCAGTGCCGTGAGAATACCCGCACCGTCACCGGTATTGGCTTCGCTGCCCCGGGCGCCGCGATGATCCATGCTGCAACCGATTCGATTCGCATCCTGAACGATCTGATGACTTCTCTCGCCTTTGATATGGGCGACAAAGCCGACCCCGCAAGCATCTTTTTCAAACTCGGGGCGATACAGTCCTTCGCTCGCGCGGAAATTTTCTGGTAAGCGAATACTCATATGATCCTGATTGCCAACTCCAAAACCTGCCTGCCCGGCAACACTTTTCCGGCCTGATTCGGCGGTAAACCTGCTAATAACACGGTCAACGCAGCCCCCTACGGGCGGCCTTACCGCACGTTCTACCCTGTACCGGATGTCGCGCTACACTCTGGGGGCACCGTAACCGATTGTTTTTACTGTGCTTTATGCCAGGCTCGGTGGCTTCGCATCGGCCGCCCAGAACCGCGCATTATAAGACACTAACCGCCCACAGCTCAATGTCTTGATGTGCTGGGCCGGTGTATTGCCAAAGAGACGGTGATGTGTGAACTTACCCCCCGACTCTGTAACCATGGTGCATTCTTTAACGCGATGACCGATACCGACATCCAACATGTTCTGGATTTCTGGTTTTGCAGCAGTGCGCTGGACAGTCCACAGCTCGACAGCCGCATGGATCGGTGGTTTGGCGCCAGCGATGAGCTTGATGAGCAGATTCGTCAGGAATTCAGTCTATTGATCGAACAGGCTACGAGCGGCCAGCTCGATGACTGGACAAAGACGCCGAAAGGCCGACTTGCATTGATTATCCTGCTCGATCAGTTTTGCCGGAATGTCTATCGCGGCACGGCACAGGCTTTCACCCACGACAGAAAAGCACTCAGAATCGCGATCGAGGGCACAATGGCCGGCGATCACAAACAGCTCAATTCCGTAGAGCGAATGTTTTTCTTTATGCCGCTCCAACATGCTGAATCACTGAAAATTCAGGAAAAATCTGTCGGCATTTTCAACGCGCTGGCCCAAACCGTATCCGGCACGCTGCATGAAACCTTTCTGACCACGGCACAATTTGCTGAATTGCACCGGGATATTGTTGCTGAGTTCGGTCGCTTTCCTCACCGCAACGCCGTACTTGGCAGAGCAAATTCCAGCGCGGAAACAGCTTATCTTGCCGGTGATACCCCCTCTTTTGGACAATAACTTCGAGGTGTCACACTGATGCACTACAACGCACCACGCAGGGTCGCCATCATCGGCGGTTCGCGCATTCCTTTTTGTCGAGCACACACAAAATATGCACGATTGTCGAACGAGGACATGCTGACTGTCGTACTCAGGAGCATTGTCGATAAATTTCAACTCAACGGCGTTGCACTTGGTGACGTGGTAGCCGGTGCCGTCATCAAGCATTCACGTGACTGGAACCTCACACGAGAAGCCGTGCTTGGCAGCGGACTCGCACCGGAGACGCCGGCCTGTGACTTGCAACGAGCTTGCGGCACAAGTCTCGAAGCGGCGATCCAGATCGGCAACAAAATTGCGCTGGGTCAGATCGATGCCGGCATCGCAGCCGGAACCGACAGTATCAGCGACACTCCGATCATCTACCCGGACGCTTACCGGGATATCCTGCTGCAAAGTTTCCGCGGTCGCTCACCAGGCGCGAAGATAACACCCTGGTTTGGCTTGCGTCCGAAGCACTTCAAACCGGAATTGCCGGGTGTCACAGAGCCGCGGACCGGACTTAGCATGGGTCAGAGCACTGAGATCACGGCAAAGGACTGGCAAATAACACGCCAGGCGCAGGATGAACTTGCGTATGAAAGTCATCGGCGTACCGCGGCCGCCTACGACGAAGGTTTTTATAATGACCTGGTCATGCCATTGAAGGGCGTGACGGAAGACAACAATATGCGGCGTGACACAACCATTGAAAAACTAGCGACGCTCAAGCCGGTCTTCGACCGCAGTCCGGCCGGCACAATGACGGCCGGCAATAGCACGCCATTGACGGACGGATCGGCCGGCGTACTACTGGCATCCGAACAATGGGCCCAGGAACGCGGATTACCGATCCAGGCATTTCTGCGTTACGGAAAAGTCGCCGCCGTTGACTTCATCAAAACAGAAGGGCTTCTGATGGCGCCTGCGTATGCCGTATCAAATATGCTGGCCGATGCCAGACTGAACTTTGATAACATCGATCTTTTCGAGATCCATGAAGCGTTTGCGGCGCAAACCCTTGCCACACTCAAGGCCTGGGAATCACCGGAATATTGTCGCGAGCGACTCGGACGCGCCGAACCGCTTGGTCCGGTCGATCGCACAAAGCTGAATACGAAGGGCGGTAGCCTGGCCATCGGCCACCCGTTCGGGGCGACCGGGGCACGAATTCTCGCAAGCCTGGCCAAAATGCTGGACGATCGGGGCTCGGGCCGCGGTCTTATTTCAATCTGTACGGCCGGTGGCATGGGCGTAACTGCAATTGTTGAAAAATAAATATGAGTACTTTTGATGTTTACCTCAATACCCTGAACTCAATTCTGTGGCACAACAGCGTACTGTTCATATTGCTCGGTACCGGCATGCTGTTCACCCTCTGGAGCGGCTTTTGCCAATACCGGTCCCTGACCCATGGTGTACACGTGATTCGCGGTGTCTATGATGAGCCGGATGATCCTGGCGCCATCAACCACTTCCAGGCTCTGTCCGCTGCGCTATCGGCGACGGTGGGGCTCGGCAACATAGGCGGCGTCGCGCTGGCCATCTCACTGGGTGGTCCGGGCGCAGTTTTCTGGATGTGGGTTGTCGGCTTTTTCGGCATGGCGATCAAGCTCACGGAAGTCACGCTGTCGATGCTTTACCGCAACACCGACGATCCGGATAACCCGCACGGTGGACCAATGTGGGTCTATAGCAAAGCGCTTCACATGAAGTCACCGAAATTTGCCGGGCTGGGTAAAGGATTGGGTGTTTTATTTTGCCTGACACTACTCGTATCAGCGATAACAGGCGGCAATATGTTTCAGGCCTGGAATGTCGGCATCGTGACCGAGTCTTACTTCGGTATTCCGAGCGTCGCAACGGGTATCGTGCTCGCAATTATCGTCGGTGCCGTCATCATCGGTGGCATCAAGCGAATCGGCGGCGTCGCCGGCCGTCTTGTCCCGATCATGATTTTTCTGTACCTGGCAGCCAGCATCTATGTATTGATCGTCAATATCAGCGAAATTCCCAGCATGTTTATGCTGATTTTTCAGGCAGCATTTTCACAAACCGAATCAACCGGCGCATTCATCGGCGGCACTATGGGTTATGCCTTTTTGTTCGGTATGAAGCGTGCGCTATTTTCCAACGAAGCCGGACAAGGCTCATCACCGATCGCACATTCAGCCGCCAAAACCAACGAACCGGTTCGCGAGGGTATCGTCGCCGGGCTTGAACCGTTTATCGATACGATCGTCGTCTGCACGCTGACCGCCCTGGTCATATTAGTCACCGGTACCTGGAACCGCAGCGCCGAAGCAACACTGGACGCCCCCGCCTCTGTCGTTATGACCGAAGATGGCCAGTGGAGTATAGAAAAAACGCTCAAGGCCCCCGAGCGAATGAACAGTGACTGGAAAGCAGGTGACCGTATTTTTGTCATCGTACACGCCGATCAAAATCCACAAAGTGGTAATGATCTGAATCGACTGGATGGAACCATCACTGCCGATGACTCCGGCGCGCTGCAAATCAGCTGGGATGCCATAACCAGCTCAGTGAAACCGCAACTGGCAGGTCCGGAAGTATATGTCAGTTATGTCGGTGCAAATTTAACGGCCCGTGCCTTTGACTCGGTCGTACCCGGACTCGGCAAATGGCTGGTTACAATCGCCGTCTGGCTGTTCGCAATATCCACACTGATTTCATGGAGCTATTACGGCGAGCAGGGCATTGTCTACCTGGCGGGTGAGCGTGCCGTACTGCCCTACAAACTCGTGTTTTGCTCGCTGACCATTGTCGCGACCTGGGGTTTCATGAAGACTGATGCACAGCTCGATAATCTGACGGGTTTCGGCACAGGCGTCATGCTGTTCGTCAATGTCCCCATCATGTGGCTCCTCGGCCGTCAGGCCATGCTTGCCTACAAGGACTACTTTGCCCGCTTCAAGAGCGGTCGCATGGGTCCTGAACATACGCCTCCATCTCTTGAGGACCTCATCAGCGGCAAGGATGTAGAAGAATAAACGATCGTGGTATTAACTGGTGCCGGGCACGCTGCTACCCCTCAAACTTGCGCCCGGTATCCGGTCGAATGGAGTGGTGACTTCTTCCTGAGACTGTGGCCCGCAGGACGCGGGCCCCAAGCCCACATGGATGTGTTCACGGCGTGTCTCAGGAAGAAGTCACCACTCCATTCGACCCGCCCACGGTTCTATACGCAGCATTTATCGCTACTGTCCATCTGAGTTAGCCGCGTGCCAGGCACCCATTAATATGTGATCTCTCCCAATGCAAATAAAATCAATACCGGCATCATTACAAATGAAATTATTGTGGAAATAAGAATTGCTCCGGCTATGTCTTCGGGATGTCGGTCATAACGTGCCGCCAGCAGGAAATTGAACACCGCCAGCGGCATCGCGCTTTCGATGATAATGACGCCGCGCATCGTGCCTTCAAGCCCATACAGGTGCGCCACACCGATGCCGACTAGAGATCCGAGCGAAAGCCGCAATAGCGCAATGCCGATCGCCTTACCCGGACGCTTGATTTGAAAACTCGCCAGCGAATAGCCGAGCGCAAGCAACATCAGTGGAATGGCCAGACCGGCGAGCAGCTTGACTGTATTGGCCAGTGAGACGGGCAACGGCGTATTGGTTGCCAACAAGATAACGCCAACTGTGGCCGCATATATCATCGGTGTCGTCGCCAGTATTCGCCAGGCCGGCTCTCGGCCCTGAAACAAAGGCCCGAACACAAACTGCGATACGGCATAGATCAGATAAACGGCAACCGCAAGACCCAGCCCTTCGTCGCCAAAGGCAAAATAACAAAGAGGCAAACCAAGATTACCGGTATTGCCGAAGATTATCGGCGGCAGAAAACTTCGCAGCGATTGACCGGCAATTTTGAGCAGGATGCCGCCAATTACTGCGCAGATTCCAAGCATCGTAATGGCGCTGGCGAGAATTGTTGCAAAATCGGCCGGTGCAAATTCAAGATTTGCTATACCGTTCAGAATCAGGCACGGGGCGCCTATATTCATAACGATCCGCGTCAGGAATTCACGCTCGAACGGCAAACCCGTTCGTGCCCAACCGTAACCGAGCAGGGCACAAATCAGAACCGGCGCGATGATAGGAACGAGTTGGTGAAAAATAGGATCTGCCCCCAACATCCGAAACCGTTATGCTACGCGTCTGCCGTCAAATTTAATATGGAGCGAGACATATGGGTGAAATGATTCAGCTAACCACGGCAGACGGACACACGCTTGGTGCATACCAGGCAATGCCCGCGACGGCGCCGAAGGGTGGCATCGTTATCCTGCAGGAAATTTTTGGTGTCACCGACCACATCCGACGTATCACAGATCAATACGCCGGGCACGGCTACCTCGCTATCGCACCGTGCCTGTTCGACCGTATACGGCCCGGGATCACACTCGATTACGCCAACGTCGATGAAGGCCGGTCAGCCATGACACGCCTTGAATTAAACGATGTTGTCGCCGATATGCAGTCTGCCGTCACTGCTGCACGATCAGCCGGCAAGGTCGCAGCGATCGGCTACTGCTGGGGCGGCGCAATGGCTGATCTGGCTGCCTGTCGTCTCGAAATCGATGCGGCGGTTGCCTATTACGGACGCATGATCGTCGAATGGCTTGATGAACAACCCGGGTGTCCTGTCATGTATCACTTTGGTGCGAACGACCCGCTGATCCCGCAAGAGACGATTGAAAAAATCATCAGCGCACGTGCGGACCATCCGTCATTTATCTACGCTGATGCAGGACATGGATTTAACTGTGATGAACGTAACGATTTTGCGCCTGAGAGTGCAGGGCTTGCGTTGGACAGGACTTTGGGATTTTTAAATCAACACTTGTAGTAAATATTTTTGGGGGCTTTGGTCTTTCATTCTTTCTTTGGTGTTTCCCTGACGGTCTTTTCCGTCACCGGTCTGCTCGGAGACATGCCATGAACATATCCATGTGGGCTCGGGGACAATTCCCATTCTTCCTTTGGTGTTTCCCTGTAAGGTCTTTTCCGTCA
>CAYNMF010000066.1:0-8679 GCA_964398325.1 uncultured Chromatiaceae bacterium
CAAGCCCACAGGGATGTGTTCACGGCGTGTCTCGGAAAGCAGTCACCACTCCGGGCGGCCCGTCCTCGGTCTGTTCCCATCATTTTAAGCCACTGTCTTTCAAGACTGATCAACATTTTTATGCAGAACACCAATGGTGTCAGACCTCCTTTTCTCAAGAAACAGCTCTGACCCGAGCTCAGCCAATGAACCGTCCATCTATTTCCGGTGACCAATAAGTCAGGAGCAACTTAATCAGGCAATCCCGAAAGGAATGGACAATGACGACGACAAGCCAGATTCCCGCAGACGTTCGTAAAACATTTCAGCGCATACCGGTCATTGATGAACACCGGCAACTGTTCAACGAACCGACGAGTCCCCTGCTCAAGTTCGACACCGACACCTGCATCGAGGTCGTACGCCACGTCGGCGATGCATCAACCCGTGCGGTCAATCTGCATCCGGCCTGGCGGTTCATGATGGAAGCCCAGTTCGAGGCACTCGAGGACCTGTTAATCGGTATCAGCGAACGACATCCCGAGCGCTTTCGTGAAACCGAGCGCGGCCTGGATCTGCTCAAAAATCTCGAAATCCTGCTGAACGGTACGAAACCCGGTGACTGCGGGCCGGCGGGAGCCTGAACATCAGTTGACGTTACTTCCGCCCACGGTTAACAATAACTCATGATGGATTGCAGGCAGATCAATCGTTCATAGCATCAAGTTAATGATAATTAATAATATCCTTTAATAACAATGAGTTAATACATCTCAGAGGCCCATTAACAACTACCGCCCAGATTGAACCGGATAGTTCGCCGACGTGACTGACGAGTATGAGCTATCGGAATCGAGCACTGAGCTGGCCCCTGAATGTACATCTGCCGACAAAAACGTCGAGTGGAGGAAACATGGGCATAGCCGCCCGGAATGCAGGGCATCACGCAATCGACCAGCAGGCCGAAACCCGATCTACGATGGAGGTGGTCTGGCTGGAGCGGATCGCGAAGCGTGATCGCAAGGCATTTGAGGAACTGTACCGGGAATACGGCCCGCGTGTTTTCCGCTTCACCGTGCGCATGATTCGCGATGAGACCAAGGCCGAGGAAGTGACTAATGACGTCATGGTCGAGATCTGGAAGAGTGCCGGAAAGTTTCAGGGCCGCTCGGCGGCGTCAACATGGATTTTCTCGATTGCCAGGCACCGGGCATTAAATGCCGTGCGGCGCAAGACTTTGCCGATGACGAATATCGATGATGCACCAGAGCCACAGGACGAACGCGAAGATCCGTTAGCCGCGACCGACCAGTCAACGACAGGCGACCTGTTGCGCACGGCGATCGAGCAACTGTCGACAGAACATCGCGAAGTCATCGAGCTGACTTTTTTCCAGGGATTGAATTACAAGGAAATTTCAAAGATTGTCGAGTGCCCGGAAGGCACGGTTAAAACAAGGATGTATCACGCCAAGAAGCAGCTCGGACCACTGCTGACTTCGATGGGAGTGACAGGAACAACATTATGAACAAGGAAGAAGCAAAAACTCTGTTAGCGTGGTTTGCAGCCGACGCACTGGACGCCGATGAAACCCGGGCTGTCGAGGCCCACTTGCAAGCATCGCCGGAACTCCGACAGGAACTCGCCGAACTCCAGGTATTACAGCGATCGGTCGGCACTATTGCTGACGGCGAACCGGTTTTTCGCCCGGCACTGATCAACGATGCACTTCGGCAGATCGATGAATACGAGGCAACGCGCAGCACGCCAGACTCATCCAGTCTGCCGGCAAAGGCCATCGACTGGCTACGGGAAACACTGGTGGACGGCTGGGTACGCGCACCGACCGGGGCGCGCTTCGCCATGGCAGCACAGTTCGCACTAATCCTCGTTCTCGGCGGTGTCCTGCTGAAGCCGACCGGGCCCGACGCAAACGACGACGCGGTCTACTCAACGGCCGCTGCCAGACCGATAAACGGGGCTGTCGATGCAACCGGAACTACACTCGTCGTCGTATTCCAGCCGACCGTGACAGAGCGGCGGATGCGCGAATTGCTGGCCGACATCGGCGGTGAAATCGTCGCCGGACCGTCGGTCCGGGGCAGCTATACGATTCGCCTGCAAACCGAATCGGACACAGATACCGTACAGGCCCTCGAGACACTGCGCGGACATTCGGATGCAGTTCGATTTGCAATGCAGTCTGAGTAAACTTGTAATGAAGCTTCCGCAATATTCGATCGGATTCCGGAAATCTTCTGTCAAGCTATTCGAAGTCCTGCTCTTCATTACCATGTCCGCGCTGCCGCGCATAAGCGGTGCCGTTGCAACCGACCTGTCGCTGCAATCGCCCATGAATCGAACCATCGAATTGCAGTCGAATATCGATGCGCAACAATGGGCCAGTATGAACGACCTGGAAGATACCGAGCAACGCGAACAGTCGGATGGTTCGACACTGCTGAACTTTCACATGCCCGATGATGAGTGGGCCACGCAATCCCGGGATTTGTGCTCCATGCCCGGTGTCATGAGTTGTGGCGAGAACCATTGCCGTGAATTTCTGGCTCCGGGCTCTGCAGACGATGGCGCCGGCTTCTCCGGCCAGGTCTCGGGCATCTCGGGCGGACCGGTCGCCGGTGCCAGGATCATGCTTGTACCGCAGGCACCACAGGTATCCGAATTCGTCACGGAAGAAGAGGAAGATGAATCCGGTGACTCGTCGATCAATTTGAACTTGCATCCCGGCAAGCGCAGGTGTGGCTATGACCAGGGTGCCGGACTCGGCCCTTCCATGGCCAAGGCCGACGGTTCGGGCGGTTTCGACCTCGCCCTGCCCGGCGGCGATTCATTCGACCCGGGCTGTTGGGAACTCAAAGCCGGTAACTCGTGCGAAGCACAAACATTGCCTGCCCGTACCGTGATGCCCGAGACCGAGCCTAATCGTATTCTGGCATTACTGCCCGGTGCTGCCGACAAGGACGCACAAGCCATGCGTGATACGGCCAATGCGCTGGGACTCGCGGTCGGACTGTCGGTACTCGATGTCTTGCCTCTGCAATCGCTGGACTCGACTCTCGTGCGGTTTGAAGCGGGCACCGGTGGCGCCGGCTCGAAGGCGGCGACGGTCGCGCTGCGCATCGATCCACGCGTCGACACCGCCCAGCCCGAATATCGCTACCGCACCAACGCGACCGACACGGGTGATCCTTACGGCTGGATGAACTACGGCGCCGAACAAATCGGCGCAGCACGCCTGCAGACAATCGCGACCGGTGAAGGTGTTACGGTTGCCGTCATAGACACGGGTGTCGATGCCACACACCCGGAGCTTGCCGCCCGAATAACCGACACGATCGACGTGTCCGGATTTGGCGAATCGCCGGATCGACATGGTACGGCGATTGCCGGGATCATTGCCGCCGAATCAGGAAACGGCATCGGCTCATACGGCGTCGCTCCGGGCACGAAGATCCTCGCTATCAAGGCCTGCGAACCGGAAACCCGAACCGGCATCAGTTCACGATGCTGGTCGAGCACGATTGCCCGGGCGCTCGATGCGGCACTGACCGGCGAAGTAGCGATCATCAATATGAGCCTTGGCGGGCCCGAGGATCCCATCGTCACAAAACTGCTCGACAAGGCCGCCGAGCAAGGCGTTCTCGTCGTGGCCTCCGCCGGCAATGACGGACCCGATGCGCCACCGCCGTTTCCTGCCTCGCACCCCGCTGTCATGGCGATCACGGCGGTCGACGCAAATGACAAACTCTATGCCAGGGCCGTGAGGGGCGATTTTATCGATGCCGCCGCACCCGGCGTAGAGATTGCAGTACCGGTTCCGGGAGAAACTTACCCTTCACAGCTGAGCGGCACGTCCATGGCCACAGCCTATGTAGCCGGTGCCGCAGCCTTGCTGTTTTCGATCGAACCCAACGCGACGGCGGACTCTGTCCGTACAAGCCTGCAGGACAGTGCCGTCAATCCGGCCGGTAACACGCAAGACCCCGTTTTCGGCCATGGCCGAATCGATGTCTGCAACGCAGCCGAGAGCCTATCGGCTGGAAATGCGACCTGTCCGACCGCTCAATAAACAAACGTAGAGCCACTGCCCTCCTGCCTCCATCGCGGGAGATTTCCGGCTGTGGGAGCCACCTCCAGGCCATGCGACAGGTAGCCTGACACTTTCTTCATATTTTTTTGAACCCTTTTTCCATATCTCGGGACCTACTTAACAGGAGGCACTTGATATGAACACGACATACACAACCGAAACCGAATTTCATCACCCCGATACGACGACACTGATGGAGCTGGTCACTGTAGTCAGCGACCTGACTGACAATGACAATGAAACAATACAGGTGGTCAGACACATGCTTTTGTCCAACAATTTTTCTTTCACACGACAACCGCAGCCATTGCGACTGGACTAACGAAATCTACTGATCCTTTATCACTACGACATTCCTCCCAAGCCCCCCGGCACTTCCCCTGGTGCCTCCCCCGGCCCGAACCAGTCTGACTGTTTCGGGCCATTTTTTTTAACTCAAATATTTTTGAACCAATTTCATTCTCGTCGTTACCAACATCATGAACCGGGCATGTTGCCCTTATATTTCATTCAGGAGACCATAATGAAACTCACGACCAAAACCATCGTACCGATGTTGCTGGCAACCACCGCCATTAGCGGTGTTGCACTGGCCAGTGATTCGTATGCACCCCAGCCGTCATGGATGGGCTATGAATCAACGGTTAGCAGCTCGATGCCGATTTCGCAAAGCTTTAACAAGCTCAGCAAAGAAACGACGACGACAGATAACAGCAAGCGAGCGAGCGACAGCTTCAACCGCAGCGCCGAGTTCGATCTGGATGTCGATGCCAGCCGTCGCATGGATGACAGCTACAACACCGACAATAGCAAAAGTGCCAGCAGCAGCTTCAACAAGTCGCTTGACGTAGATGTTGATGCCAGTCGCAAAATGGACGACAGCTATAACACCGACAACAGCAAGCACACGTATGACAGTTTCAACCGTCGCATGGATGACAGCTACAACACCGATAACAGCCGGCACGCGCAAGACAGCTACAACACCGACAAGAGCATCAAAGACAGCTACAACACGGCAAACAACCAGCGCCAGGCAGCTATCCACGACGCGATGTCTGTGACACCGACCCTGAATTCGGCGAAGACAGTCTCTTCAGGTGATGTCCAGGGTGCCTCTAATTCCGGTTACCTGAGTGGCCACACGCAATCGGGCTACCAGGGCAGCGTAGACGTCGGCGGTATCGGCAACGATGCTCCTTCATATGGCTACGACAGCGGCTATGGCCATGGCTCCGGTGGCGCCGACAACCGCAATTTCCGCAACGATCAGGAAATTGCAGTGTACGGCCCTAACCTCGGTGCTGTTTCCAACACCAGCGTCGTAAACCAGGGACGTGACCTTGTCTTCGGTCCGAACCGCAGCGCGATCGGTAACGACTTCGGCAACAAGCAGATCTTCTCGGCAGGCGATCAGGCCCAGCTTCAGAAGAATGACCAGTTCAAGTCTGGCGACAACTCTGCCTCAGCCGTCGACAACATCACGACCACAGCAACGAAGTCCTCACGGACCATCACGAAGTAATACGAGTGCAATCGGGCGGCGGCCTATGGCCGTCGCCCGTCTCTTGCACCTCAAGGAGACCACCATGAAGTTTCTCATTTTGTCAGTCCTCATTCTCAGCACCACGGCAACATTTGCCGAGACTCCGGAAGAACGGGAGCAGATGCACCGGAATGTCAACCAGATGCGAATCTTGATGGAGCAATCCAACGCCCAGGCCGAAAACAAGGCACGCAGCGCCGTCATCGGTCTTTTTGCCGGCGGATCGCCAGGCTCGGCGGGCAGCGGGACCGGCGACGTACAAAGTATTTCCCAGATGCGAAATGAATTGAACCAATCTTTCGATCGTATCGAAAACATGTTCCCCTGCCTGGGCGCCAACATCGATGTCGAAGATGGCCAGGCCATCCTGATTTGCGGTGATAACCAGGGTTCTGCGAAGAACGATAACTTCGAATTCTCCGACGACGATGGAGATACATTTGAAGAGAACCACCAGACAAATATTTTTCTGCCGGCCGAACCGGCGACGGAGGCAACACCATGAAGATCCGGTTCATCACTGCGAGCCTGCTTGCAGGTCTGATCAGTCAGGCTGGCAGCGCGGACGGCACGCAATTTATCTGCACACCAAACCCGGTTGTCTGCACAAGTTTCGACCTGGTTCCGAATGACCGCTTCGATCCGTTCGTACAACACTTGCTCGTACGCCAGCAATTACAGGCTCTGCCGCTTACGTCGCAAATTACGAATTTTTATATGCCCTACCAACTGGACAAACGCAGCCTTGAGGAAATCCAAATCCGGTTTCTGGATGAATTACGGCGGCGCGAGACTACTGAGGCAGAAACTGCAGAGCAACCGGAGTCCGAGTGAACCGGCCGCTCCGTTCCAGTGACAAACAATGTGACAGAAACATCTCTTAGAGGGAACAGGACATGAATTACCGAATATCAATCGCGATACTGATCGCCATTACGGCACTTGGTCTGGGCGCCTGCGCATCGACGCCGAAAACGGGGGCCACGGCTGAAGCCGAGTCAGTCAAACAACTCTGCGCCGGCCCCAAGAAACGCGTGGCTATCCTGCGCTTTGGCGGTACCGGAAAATACGGTGCCTATGAGGGCTGGGATGTCGGTGAGGCCATTGCCGGACAACTCGCAACAGCATTGCAGGCAACCGATTGCTTCATCATTGCCGATCGCATGGTGTTGTCGGAAGTTCTGCGTGAACAGGAACTGGGCCTGGCCGGCGTAGTCGGCAGTGAATCGGCATCCCGGGCCGGGCGACTGATCGGTGCGCAGGTGCTGATCAAAGGTGAGATCACGGAATTTGAAACCGGCAAGAAAGGCAAAGGTCTGAATCTCGGCTTTGGCTTCAGCAATATCCCGCTCGGATTACGCGTCGGTGGAAATCGCAACACCGCACACATCGCGGTCGATCTGCGTATGATCGATGCATCGACCGGTGAGATCATCTATTCGGAAACGATCACTTCCGAAGCAAAGAACTTCGGCCTGGCGCTCGGCATTGATTACGACAAAGGCAGCATCGGCACAGATCATTTTTCCAAGACGCCGTTCGGCAAAGCCGTGCGCAATACAGCCGAGCAGGCTGCCGGCTTTATCGTTCAACAGTTGCAGGAAGTAAGCTGGACCGGCCAGGTAATTACGGCCGAAGGTTCGCAGATCTTTCTCAACGCGGGCGCCACATCCGGGGTCAAGGTCGGAGATACATTCACGGTCACAAATGTTGCCAGGGAACTCGTTGACCCGGCCAGTGGCGTGATACTGGGCCGAATTGAACGTCGGATGGGCCGGATAAAGGTCGAATCGGTCACCGACATGTATGCCGTCGCCAGGGTCATGGGTGATTTTCCGGTAAATCGGGGTGATTTCCTGCATCACTGAATGAGTCCCGACATGCCGGTATTCAGAATCTGCTGCAGGAATGACAGACTACGGAAGCCGGCGCTGTTCATTACTGTCCGAAGGGCGGGTATAAGAAGAAAGTTCCAACCTTCTTGTACCCGCTACTCCTTGTTCCAGTACCAGGATTTGCCTAGTATCAACCTATTGATTATCCAATCTGAACGCACGCGCCACAACAGGTGCTTGCAGTGGTACAGCCCTGACGGAGAATCAACCCGGCATGAATACGAAACTCGAACTCGATCCCCACATTGCTTACTGCGGCCTCGATTGCTCCGGTTGCGACATCTACCAGGCAACCGCTTTCGGTGACGACCAACTGCGACAAAACTATGCGGACAAGGTCAAACTTGCATGGAAAATAGAAATTGATCCAACCGGTCTGAACTGTTACGGCTGCCGGGACGAGCGACCCAAATCGGGCTACTGTGCATCCTGCGAGGTACGGCAATGTGCCGCCGACCGCGGCCTGGAAAACTGTGCGCCCTGCGAAGATTATGGTTGTGAAAAACTGCAGAAAGTTCATGCAGCAATGATCAACGTCGGCAAGGCAATCGACGGCGTTGCAACGGCAAGCATCAACCTGGAAGCAATTCGCCGCGATCAGGGACTGGCCTGATCATGGCAGGCAAACCCACCGACTGGAAAATGCCGGAAGGCGAATATGCCGGTGATATCACGGCACAGGCAGCCTGGGATGAATTGGCTGCAAATCCGGATGCCGTTCTCGTTGATGTGCGAACCCAGGCTGAATGGAACCTGGTCGGAAAACCTGACCTGTCTTCGATTAACAGGGAACCGGTCTACCTGGAGTGGGTCACGACACAGGGTATAAACAAGGACTTCGTTGCCGAGTTGCAGGCTGCGCTTGACGAACGCGGCACCGCGAAGGATGCGCCGATCTACATCATGTGCCAGTCCGGGGGCCGTTCGAAGATAGCTGCAATACAATGCACCGGACTCGGCTACACCAGTGCCTGTAATCTAGCGGAAGGCTTCGAGGGCGCAATCGACGAACACAAACACCGCAATAGCATCAACGGATGGAAAGTTAGAGGATTACCGTGGACGCAAAACTAAGCTGCCAATCGAGTGGACATCACCCTGCTGCTCTCGCGGCAGGCACGAGCCGACAGCCAGCCGCAGCTCGAGAT
>CAYNMF010000067.1:0-7957 GCA_964398325.1 uncultured Chromatiaceae bacterium
TAGACCCGCGGTGAAGGAGAGCGAAGACTCGGCTGGGCTCAGAATCTCAGCCAGGGCGCGCGCGGTAGCGGCTCTGCGTGCGGCGGCGAGGCAGAAACGGCTCCGCGCGCAGCCCGGGGTCGAGGATGCCCCGGAAGCGGAGCATGGGGAAGAAGAAGGGGGTGTCGGCGGTGGTGGGGGAGACGTCGAGGGGCAGACTGTCGAAGAAGTCACCGTCGGCACCGCTCGCGGTGGCGGCATTTTGATCAATGGTGTTCCGATTCATGGCTTGTTGCATCCTGAGGTAGGTCACATGCGGGTACCTCGCGCAGATTCGGATACGTTGCCGGGACTCTGTCCATCGCACGGAGATTGTGTAGAGGGGCTGGCGGCAGGTCCGGCCATCATCGAACGCTGTGGGCGGCAACTCAACGAGATCGATGTGTCACATGCAGCTTTCAGGATGGAGGCGCATTATCTTGCTCATCTTGTTACCAACCTCATGCTGACCCTGGTCCCCGAACGCGTCATCCTTGGCGGGGGTGTAATGAAAAATGCGGCACTGTTTCCACTCATTCGCACACATGTGCAGAAGCTGCTGAATGGTTTTATTCCCGTTCCGGAAATCGAGAAAAAAATCGAACAACTGATCGTGCCACCGGGCCTGGGCACCGACGCAGGATTGCTGGGCGCAGCCGCATTGGCTATTCATACTGTTTAGACTGACCGTTCGCAACAATGCCATGTTCGCATTGCAGGCTTGATCAAGCAGTATTCATTTGACCGGCTTGCAATAATTGGGGTCAGAGTAAAAACTGGATTAGCTGAGGGTGGTTTTTCCCTGATCGCATTTATTGTCGGCCTCTAACTTATTTAGACGATCCTAATGCCGGCGATCTCGCGGTGGAAACGGATCATTTCCGGGCGGCACCGTATCCGAGTCCCGAAACTGGCCGTTTCGGCCCTGAATACGGACTTCCCCGCCACCCAGATTGCCTACAATCTGTTTGGCGCGGGCTTCGGCGTCGGATTGGTGGTCAAAGACGCCCGAGGACCGGTTTGCGCCACCCTTCTTAACGGCCCACTGGGTGCCTTGCTTCACCACATAGCGATTGTTTCTGCTCATGAGATAACTCCCTGTAAAACATGAGAATAATGGTATAGCTTCTTGACATGTGTAGCCAGAAGGTTTACAAATATATCAGTTATTAATATATTATCAACCTTCCGACGGAGCAGCACATGATTGGCGAAAGGCTCAAATTGGCGCGAAAGAAGGCAGGCTTGTCCCAGGATGCATTGGTCAGAAAAATTGATCGGCGTGTTAGCAAGCAAGCGCTGAGCAAATATGAGCGTGACCAGATGATGCCGGGGACCGAGGTGCTCGGTGCTTTGTGTCAGGCATTGGATGTGTCGGTCGAGTATCTCATGAGCGATGAGGTCATGGCGCTCGAAGGTGTCGATTTTCGCAAGGGTGCGCGAACATCGGTGAAGGACCGCGCTCGGGTGGAGGCCAGTGTTATTGAGCAGGTCGAGCGTTATCTTGCAATCGAGAGCATTCTCGAGTTGCAGAGCGCTGATTGGCAAGTGCCGGGTGTCCCGAACCCCCGACTGGCGAGTATTGAAGATGCGGAACGGTTGGCCGATGAGCTTCGAAGAGAATGGGATCTGGGCATCGATCCGATTCCGGATATGACGGATTTGCTTGAGACCCATGGCATCAAGGTCTTGATGCTGGATCTGCCGCCAAAGATTCACGGCCTGACGTGCTTTGTTGCCAGGCGAAGCGGCGCGTCAGATGTGCCGGTCATCGTCGTCAATCAGAGCGACACGCTGGAACGCCGCCGCCTTACTCTGGCTCATGAGCTTTGTCATCGGGTTGCTGAAATTCCTGAAAATGTTGATGAGGAACGCGCTGCAATGCGCTTTGCCGGCGCTTTTCTCGTGTCGGGCAGTCATTTGTGCCGGGAAGCTGGTAAAGGGCGTAGCCGTCTGTCACATCTCGAACTTATTGAGCTCAAAAAGATTTATCAGGTGAGCGCGGCTGCCTTGCTGATGCGTTTTTGTCAGACAGGAATTATCGATGAGGCTACGTTATCCACAACTTTCCAGACTGTCGGGAAGAGGTGGCGGACTCACGAGCCCGAAGAAATTGAACCCGAAAAGTTACGCGGCAGCATGGAAAGACCGGAACGTTTCGAACGGCTTTGTTATTGGGCCTTGGCCGAACAATTTATTTCACCGTCCAAAGCCATGGAGCTCTTGCAAAAACCCCTGAGCGAGATTGAACTGAAAATCAGGGGGCCGGCAGGGTTCGATGCGGATAGTCGTTAGTGATACCAATTGCATCATTCATCTTCGCAAAGCGGCTTTACTGGAGGTTATTTGCCGCCTGCCGTATGAAATTGTGATCCCCAGGCTGCTCTTCGACCACGAACTGGGTGACGTCGAGCGGCGCGCGATGCTGGCACTGGGCCTCGGTGTGGTTGATCTCGACGGTCCCGATGTCGAGCGAGCGCAGGACTATTTCAGGTCACTGGGTCGGGTCGGATTTTACGATTGTGTGGCATTGGTCTATGCCGAAAAGCACGCAGATTCAATTCTGTTGACCGGCGATCAGAAATTGAAGCAGGCTGCTGTAAGCAAGGGCGTGGAAGCGCACGGCGTGTTGTGGGCTACGGACGAGCTCTATCGGCATGAATGCTGCCGGGTCGAGCAATTGCAAGAGGGTCTGCGCTGTTTGTTAGCTGACCCACTGGTGTTTGTGCCGGATGAGCTGATTATTCAGCGTCAACAGGACTATAAGGAACGCAAGTAAGGAATGTAATCATGGAATAATCAGGGTCCTGATTATGCAATTATGGCTTACATCTGAGTCGGTATAAAAAGAAAACGTGCGCTTTGCAGGATTGCCTTTTTGCGTGGGCACCGAACCGACACTGGGCGACTGTGCGCTGGCGCCGGTCGTCGTATTTATGAAAAAAGCGCTGTTCCCGGTTTTTGCAGAAATTGAAGACCCGACCCGGGGTGACGGGCGCATTTCAACCTGGTGGCAGGCCGTTCAGGACCATGAGATTTGCAGGGCGACTCTTGTTGAATACAGTGACGCGGTCGACCAGTTGATGAAAGATATCAAGGCCAGAGACGGCGGTTAGTTCATCGGTTTTGAATCGTTCACTGGTTCTACGGTTATTGCTTTACGTGAGTTGCTGAAGTTTATGGGACCATGGGCAGGTTCCGGATTCAGGAGCAGGATTACGTCACGTGTCGATGGAAGAATGCAAGCACCTCTTCCCATACGGGTTCAATTAACCCGGGTTTAAGGAAGCCAACATGCCCGATTCGGGCGGCCCCGATTTCGCTCGGAGCCAGGTTCCTCCTGATGATTGTTGCTGAGGACAGCAGTTTCAGCAGTGCCGTGACTGCACGCGGTGACGCGAGTGAATCATCTTCGATGGCATAGGCCAGAACAGGTTTGTCAAAGGCGGCAAAGGTGGCCGCAGCGTCGGACTCCCAGGAGAGGAACCACTCGGGACTTCGCCCCCATTTAGCCCATTCGCGGGCAACACCCCTTGGCAGACGGGTCCCGAATCCTATCCACGCGGGCAACAGTTTAAACAGTGAGCAAGCCAAGGGTAACGCCACATGCCAGTAGATCCCGATTTTCAACCGGTCTATTCCGTCCCAATATCGGCCGAGTCCGATTCCCGAACCAAAAAGGACCGCCGCGCGGACATCCCGGAATGATTCCGCGAGACCGAGAAGTTGCCCCCCAAAGCTGTGGGCTACCAGCACGACCGGTTCGGTCCATTGAGTCTGTGCGTACTTCAATGCCGTGACGGCATCAAGCCGCGCCCAGGTTAATAATGTGGCGGTGCTTGCAGCTTCGGGCCGGGTCGTGGACTCGCCGATGCCGCGATAGTCGAACGTCAGGCAGCGGGCACCTCGTTCAGCCAGCCAGGCAGCAAGGTGTCTGAATGCGCGTTGCGGGACGCCTATGCCCGGAAGCATCAGGACGGTAATCTGCGCCGGCACGTCTGATTCAAACAAGCAGGCGACGATCGGCATTCCATCTGATGTTGTCAGTTCGATTGACCGTGATTGGAAGCGGTTGGTTGTCATGAGCATTAAGGAATGCCAGGTACGAGAACGAGGATTGCAGCGGCGATAAGTTTATAGCCTTTTGGTTCGAAAATCGTTGTTACGGTAGCTGCATAAATCTATGTTGTCGAAGGGAGATGGGCACCCGCTCGCGGCCTCACAGTTCAGAACCGATTCCGGGTACAATACCCGCCGTGCCCGGGTGGCGAAATTGGTAGACGCAAGGGACTTGAAAAATTGAGCACCCGGTCAGGAAACGGCCGGTGTGAATGGAGTCAAATTCGGGGAAACCTCAGGCCCAGAACGAGTACGATGGGCAATGGCAATCCCGAGCTAAGACCGGACTGAGGCGGTGCCGTTGTTCGGTAAAGTGTAGAGACTTGACGGCTCCTGCCTAAGTTGCCGGCAGTTCGACTGCCACGATAGGGTAAAGAGAAAGTCCAGACCACAAATGCGATACGCGCTGAAGAAGCTCGACAGCGGCGGCTCGCAGCAGTGAAAGCTGTAGTTGGTATGAAAATCCCTCGGAGGAAACTCCGTGCCGGTTCGAGTCCGGCCCCGGGCACCATTTCGAATCAATAGCAGCAGAGATGGGTCGTACCTGACATGGATCCCGGCAACCTGACACCTGACCAGTTGTTGACGACGACGCGTGCCGTGCGCAAGCGGCTCGATCTTGAGCGTACTGTCGACATCGATACACTCAAAGAGTGTATAACTGTTGCAACACAGGCGCCGACCGGCGGCAACACGCAGGGCTGGCATTTTGTTGTCGTCATGGATGCCGGTCAACGTGCAGCGCTTGCCGGGTTGTACCGCAAGGCCTGGAAAATTTATAAAAAATCGCCCGGCTCGGTCTATGACCTGTTTGCCAGGGAACCGGCCGGCGCGCGCAAGCGCCAGCTCGGCCGGGTTGCCGAATCAGCCGATTACCTGGTCGATAATCTGCATCGCGTACCCGTTCATGTCGTGCCGTGTACCGGCGGGCGCGTCGATCGAATAAGCGGCAATTTTGCCAGCGTCGGTCTGGCCAGCGTCTACGGTTCGATATTGCCCGCGACCTGGAGTTTCATGCTTGCAGCAAGAGCCCGCGGACTCGGTACTGCCTGGACGACATGTCACCTGATGTATGAAGAAGAGGCCGCCGGAATACTCGGCATTCCGTACGACAAGGTTTCCCAGGTAGCGCTGATCGCGACTGCCTATTCAATCGGCACGCAGTTCAAACCTTCGTTGCGCAAACCCATCGATGATGTTCTGCATATTGATCGATGGTAATACACGGACCTGATCTGACGGCACGGTGGTCCATAGTACTCGCTGTGCTTGCGATTGCCGTGAGCATCGATACCGGCGCCGCGCCAATTCCGGGTGTGCCGTCCGCTTTACCGCCGGGTATGCAACGGCAGATCGAAGTTTTTGTCGGCAATGACATTCTTGGCCGTGGCCGTTCCACGGATGATTTTCGTACACAACAAATGTCACTCATGGCCTCTGCTGGCGAGCGTTGGACGTTTGTCATCGATCACAGCATCCTGACGCTTATAAATCCGCAACAGGGTTTGCCCGGAAGACTCGATCAGCTCAGCGGTTCGGTAGGTTATCGTTTTTTTTCGGAGCAACGCGAGCGTGTTCGTCAGTCATTCGATGTGGGTATCGGATTTCGGCACAGCGGTAAAATTGCCGGCTCGAGAATCCAGAACGGTTTTCACCAGCTCATCAACCAGCAAATTCAGACGCTGCCCTATGTTGACACGGACCGGGTGGATGGAACGCTGTGGGCAAGTTTTGATCGTGACGGCGTGCTTAAAAATGATGCAAACTTTCCGTTGTTCGGCGATGGCTGGCAGTATGGCTACTGGGCTCGTGGTACGTCGATGCTGACGACGGATGGTCAGTGGGACGGAGAGATTCGGTTGTCGGCGGTGGCCGGCAGGAACTGGTTCCAGGGCTGGTTTGGGCTAACGGAAAGCTGGCGCGAAGGGTATGACCGTGACAACGTGTCGCGGGAAACGGCCCTTAACGAAGACGGGATCGGTATTGTGATCGGTCTGCGCCTCGGCCCGTTCCTGATCGAAACCGAGCAACAGTTTAACGACGATTCTGCTTATGGTCATGTGAGTCTCGTGTCGACAGGCCGGGCCTTGTCACAGCTCGCACAAGGGACGAACAAGTTCAGCATACAGGTCGGGGTGTCGATGCCGGATGTTTATGCCAGTCTGCAGGGTCGCTGGACCAATTGTAATTTGTTGCGCTGTGGTGAAAGCTGGCAGCGGGCACTGATGATTGATGCGCGCTACGGCAAGCCGCAGTTTGGTTCGGCAGTCGACAGCTTCGTTGAAACGTTTCAGGTTGTCGGCGCTCTTGAATTCGAGCATCCGTTGATCGACGGGCTTGATTGGCTGGCAACCTATGCGTCGGCCGGTATCGGTTGGCGTTCGGAGCAGCTCAAGGGTGAGGGAGTACTCGGCGGCCAGCAATCGGACATCGTCAGTCGGCCCGGTCTGGCCACCGATGCCGGTGTCCGCTTTAGCACCAGCGCACGCAGTGACTCGTGGAGCGTCGTCATTCAACTGGGTGTCTCCGGCTGGGTGCCGTCATCCGATGGCACGGTTCAGTTCGCCGGTGAAAAGGAACATTTGCAGCGTCCCGAACTCATCGTTTTGTCGGGGATAATGCTGGAGTTTCATTAAAGAACAGATCGTCAGTCAGTCGCTTCTTTATGAATCGATTGATCAGATAACTCAGCGACCTGGCCGGCGAAGACTGTCGTTGCGGAAGAATTTTTGTGTTCACTGCTGGTGGTGATCTGAAATTCTGCAGTCTGATTTGTTCGTCGGGACCAGTGCGTAGCTTGATTTCTCTAAGATTCCGGAGTCTAGCAGAATGTTTGCCCGCGATAGTCTCGATCCGCTGTGAAACGCGATACCATTAAGAGCTTGCGGGAAAATGGCAAAGATGCATGATTGATTTTTACTACTGGCCGACACCGAATGGGTGGAAAGTATCCATCATGCTCGAAGAGTGCGGCCTCGATTACGAAGTGCACCCGGTCGATATAGGCCGGGGTGATCAGTTCAAGTCCGAGTTTCTTGAGATCAGTCCAAACAACCGGATTCCGGCACTTGTCGATCGGGATGCTGCCGCTGATGGTCGGCCGCTCGGTATGTTCGAGTCCGGCACAATACTTTTATATCTTGCCGAAAAAACCGGCCGGCTGCTGCCGGCAGACCCTCACGGACGTTTCGATGTCCTGCAATGGTTGTTCTGGCAGATCGGTGGACTTGGCCCGATGGCCGGCCAGCTCAGTCATTTTACAAACTATACGCAAACCCGGATCGATTATGCAGTAGAGCGCTATAGTAATGAGTACAACCGGCTGCTCGGAGTGTTGAATCATCAACTTGACGGGCATGATTATATTTGCGGTGATTACTCGATTGCAGATATTGCCTGTTGGCCATGGGTCCATTCGCATGAGCGCCTGGCGCAACCACTCGATGAGTTTCCTCACCTGCAGCGCTGGTATGAGTCGATTGATGCACGGCCCGCCGTCAAACGCGGTATGGGCATCGGCGCGGGGTGGTGGAGTTCCCGTGATCTCGATGACGAGGGCCGCAAGAAGTTATTCAACCAGACTGCGGCGAGTGTCGGTGAACAAGCGGACGAGGCGAAAGAGCGGGGCGACTGAGTCGGCCCCGACCTGAATGTCGTCATGCAAACGACCCGCAACCTGTTCATGGTGCGTCCGGCTCATTTTGGCCCGAATGCACAAACCGCTGCATCCAATGTATTTCAACAGTCTGTTGATCGTTCGTCGGCATCACTACGGGCTGAGGCTCTGGCCGAGCTCGACGCGCTCACCCGCTGTCGTCGC
>CAYNMF010000068.1:0-7844 GCA_964398325.1 uncultured Chromatiaceae bacterium
CGTCACCTCGTGGCCCCCCCAGGAAATAAAAATTTTCCGCCCGGTGATTCTGAAGCCACCACCGTCCGGCCCCGCAGACGAGCGAATCGCGGCCAGATCTGAGCCCGCCTGTGGTTCGGTCAGATTCATCGTGCCGGTCCATTCGCCGGAAATCATCTTTTCAAGCAGCAACGCCTTGAGTTCTTCACTGCCATGTTCCTCGATCGCACGTGCAGCACCCTGCGTCAACAATGCGCACAAGGACCATGCAAGACTTGCGGACTGCCACATTTCCTCAACGGCCAGGCCAACAACGTACGGCAAGCCCTGCCCGCCGGAATCCACAGACTGGGAAATCCCGGCCCAGCCATCTCCGGTAATTTGCCGATACACGGTCTTGAACTCATCCGGCACAACGACCTTGCCGTCTTCGACGCGCGCTCCTTCGCGATCCCCAATCTCGTTGATGGGCGCTACGACTTCGTTTGCAAGCTGTGCGGCCTCTTCGAGCACCGCCTCGACAAGGTCAGGCGTCGCCTCCTCGAATCCGGGCAACTGGTTAATCCGGCCCAGATCGGCAAGCTGAGTGATCGCAAAAAGCATATCCTTGACCGGTGCATGATAATCTGACATAGAAATCTTCTCCTGATTCAGGCTGTGTATTCTATCAACACCCGGTGCCCAAACGGTTGCCCGGGCTGCAAGTATTTACCGTAATATCGGCACTCTGATACTTTTATCGTTGCCGAAAGCCTCGTAAAACGGTCAAATCACCCCTATGAGCAAACCCGAGAATTCTTACATTCTGACGATTGTCTGCCCGGATACCGTCGGTATCGTCGCTGCGGTATCCGGTTACCTGGGCGATCGGGGTTATTTTATCGAGGCATCGAACCACTACGGCGACCCGGACACACGTCGTTTTTTCATGCGCACACGATTTACACCGACAGATAAAATCTTTTCGCGCGCCCATTTTAATGAAGGATTCGCACCCATTGCCGAAAAATTCTCCATGGACTGGCACCTGTTCGATCAAAATTTACTGCCACGGGTGCTGATCGTCGCGTCTAAACACGAACATTGCGTCAACGACCTGCTCTATCGATACCGGACGAGAGCGCTGCGAATATCAATCCCTGCTATTGTTTCTAACCACCTGGATCTCGCGCCACTGGCCGAGTGGCACAAGATCCCCTACTTCCATGTGCCGATCAGTCCCGACTCAAAACCTGAGGCAGAACAACGCCTGCTGGAAATTATTGACGACACTAAAGCTGATCTCGTCGTGCTGGCTCGATACATGCAGGTACTCAGTGACGAATTATGCAGTCGGATGGCCGGACGGATTATCAATATTCACCACTCTTTTTTGCCTGGATTCAAGGGTGCAAAACCCTATCACAAGGCTCATGAGCACGGCGTTAAACTCATCGGGGCAACCGCACATTACGTCAGTCCGAGACTCGATGAAGGGCCCATCATCGAGCAGATGGTCGAGCGCGTTGACCACAGCCAATCAATCGATGAACTTATTGCAGTCGGACGAGACGTCGAAAGCATCACGCTGGCACGTGCCGTCAGACTACACATCGATCATCGTGTATTTTTAAACGGTAACAAAACCGTCGTCTTCAGATAGTGGTTCAAGTGCAAAACTCTTTGTTAATCATCATTATTTGCGCCGATACTGGAATCAAGAAAGCGACCAATCTTGCTCAAAAGGTCAATACGATAACCATCCCGCCAGATTGAGTGTGCCGTATTCTTGTAAATGACCATTTCGCTGTTCTTGCCCGCCTTCTTCAAGGCCTTATGCATTATCTTGCTGTGTCGAACATCCACATTGATGTCCCGATCCCCATGAAATAACATCACGGGCCCCTGAAATTCTTTTACCCGTCGCAGCGGTGAACCCTGATTAATCGTTTCATCTTCGGTGCCCACAAATTCCGTGACCGCTTTGCGGTTTAGAAAATAACGGCTGTCCTTGATCAACGTCCATGGATCTGTAACACCCGCTATACTGACAGTGCACTGATACAGGTCAGGTGCCTCAATATTACTCAGCAATGCCGCGTAACCACCGTAGCTCCAGCCGACGATACAAATACGTTCAGAATCCGCAATACCTTCGTTTATTAACCAGGCTGCCCCGTCATTAATGTCGTTTACCGCGCGGTGCCACTGCCGGAAACCACCCTCTCCGGCCCATGCCTCCCCATACCCGCCGGAGCCCCGAAAGTTGGCCTGTAACACTGCGTAACCCTTCGCGGCCATATATTGTGACAACCAGTCGAAATCCCAAACATCGCGACTCTCCGGGCCGCCGTGTGGCATGATCACAGTTGGCAATGCTTTATTATCAGCATTGACCGGCAGTGTCAGGTAACCGGGAATTTCCACATTATCGCGGGCTCGATATGAAATCGGCTTCATAACAGCCAGTTCACGACCTTCCAATTCCGGACGCCGGGGAAATATTTCCTCCAACCGTTTTCCCTGAAGATCAAATCGATAATAACTACCCGGATCTCGATCACTTCCAATCAGCACCAGGTAGAATTTTTTATCCCATGACTCATCAATGACACTGACAAGTTTATCGGGGAAGACCTGCGAAATTCGCTCAATGATTGCTTCGACGTTCTTATCAAAGTATTGCATATGCGGTTTGTCGGTCGCATAGCCAACAGCAACAAGACGCTGGAACTTGCCAAGCATCATGGTGCTGCGGATATCGACTGCAGAGTGAGAAAAAACAACCTGCTCCTCATGCTTTTTTTCCAGGTCTTCTGACATTAATGCGAGATGTCCGTTATGCGACTTATATACAAGCAATGCATTGCGGTTTTGGCCAAAACCGATCGGGTAATAGTCATCGTCGATATCATCCATGCGGGACTCGTGCAGCACGGACCATTGTTCAGAATCAGCAAGGCGAAAATACCATTTCCTCTTTTGAGCACTCAGATATTTACGCAGCCGCACCATTCCGTGTCCATCTGAAATCCACTCACGCGTGCCTTCCCGTTCTCGTTCAATGACGTTGTTTCGCCCTGTATATATATTCAGACTACTGACACCCGAGCCTTTATCACTCGGTATTTCTACCAGTACATGCCGGGGATCTTCCGGCAACCAGTCGACGATATCGTCCTGATACTGAGTACGTTTATTCTTCAACTGGTTCTGCAACAAAACCCGAACATCACTGCCGTCAATGTTTACTGAAACCAACCGGGTAACTGGGAACAACAGCCCACGGTCGCGGTCGATACCATAAAAGCCGCAAAGCAGACGTTCATTATTCGCCCATCGGCACCAATAGATATCAAACTTTCCGGACGTACTAGCCATCACCGGAGTCGGCTCGCCATCGAGCGACATGACATAGGCAACGGGAACACCGGCCTCGACCATATGCAGAAACGAAACTTTTGAACCATCCGGTGACAGGTGGGCGCCCCACAGATAAGGGACCTTGCCGAATGCGGTGGCGAGCGAATCCGTATCGCCTTTTGCTGGCGTGATCTGTCCTGCGATCAGCAATAGCGAAGTAGTGAGTGCGACAACTAACTGACGCAGAGCTGAATCAATCACCGGTAATCCCCCAATTTTATGGAGATCTTACTATAATTCCATGGTTCTGATTATTGATTCTTTCCCCGCGGGCATACCGTGAGTAGATTTTTCCCTTTCACCGTTGTTCTATCACCGGGCGCAAGGCTTCTGCAGCCTCCAGCAGAGTTTTTTCGGTTGCCTCCCAGCCAATGCAACCGTCTGTCACTGATACACCATATTTAAGATCGGCCAACTTCGATGTAATTTTCTGATTGCCGCCATGCAAATTGCTTTCGAGCATCAGGCCGATAATCGATCTATTGCCGTTAACAACCTGTTCAATGCAATTGCGCGCAACAACCGGCTGGACCTCGGGGTCCTTGTTACTGTTTGCATGACTGCAATCGATAACGATGCGGTCGGGCAAGCCTGACTCACGCAACACTGAGGCGGCAGCAGCAACATTCTGTGCATCGTAGTTCGGTTTCCCGCCACCGCCACGCAATACGACATGACCATAAGCATTGCCGCGCGTCTCGAAAACCGCAGTCCGTCCGTCCTGATTGATACCGAGAAAATGATGTGGCTGGCGTGCAGATTGAAGTGCATCGACGGCAACCTGCAAAGAACCGTCTGTGCCATTCTTGAAGCCGACCGGCGTCGACAGACCGCTTGCCATTTCACGATGGGTCTGGGACTCGGTCGTCCGTGCACCGATAGCCGTCCAGGCAATCAACTCACCCATGTATTGAGGCATAATCGGATCAAGCGCCTCGGTCGCCGTCGGCAAACCACGCTCACCGAGATCGAGAAGTAGTTTACGGGCCATGCGAATCCCTTTGTCGATATGAAATGAGTCATCCATATCCGGATCATTGATCAGGCCTTTCCAGCCGACCGTTGTACGCGGTTTTTCAAAGTACACCCGCATCAGAACAAGCAATGTATCGGCAACCTTGTCTGCGAGTATCCTCAGTCGATCCGCATACTCAAGCGCGGCATCGATGTCATGAATCGAGCATGGACCGACAACAGCAAGCAGACGTCCGTCCTTGCCGTCAAGAATGTCGTGCAGGGCGGCCCGACTCTGGAGTACGGTTTTTTCGGCAACCGCGCTCATCGGCAGTTCTGCCCTGATTGCGGCCGGGGTCGGCAAGATTGACTTGTTGACGACATTAACGTTATGTAACTGGTTATCCATTCTCGTACCCGTTGGTATAGCGCCGGGGCGGGCCACATTGCCTCTGCCGCGCTATGCAGCCGGTTAGGATAACAGGTTCATGATCGATATGAACTGACCGGACAGCAAACCAGAGTCAGGTATCGGTCACCGACCAAGCTGACGTAGAATCGACTTTGAATTTACCAGCGAATATCGGATTTCAGTATGAAGGCAATACGCTCGTGCCCCGCAAGAAACTCCTGAGGGCACGCCAGAAACTCGGCAAATACCGGATAGAACGGCGTCTTTCCGATGGCCCGCGTGCCGCTGTCTATCAGGCCTACGACACAATCCACGGCGTCAAGGTTGCGCTGAAGATTCCCGACCCTGATATCATGGATGATGCGTTTCTCGATGAATTTCGTCGCGAAGCCCGTTTGTCTGTGCGCATGGAACACCCGAATGTCCTGCCGATCCAGAATGCGTGCTTTCTGGACAACTATTTTGTAATCGCAATGCCGCTCGGTATCGAGACACTGGGCGATCGAATGACCAGACGCATGTCAAACGAACTGGCTCTCGATCTCACCCGGCAGGCACTTGCGGCCGTTGCCCATGCACACAGCCGAAAGATCATTCATTGCGATGTAAAGCCCGAGAATTTCATTATTTTTCCGGACAACCGGCTGCAGTTGACAGACTTCGGTTTTTCAAAAATTGCGGTGCGTTCGGTCAGGAAGGCTTCCGGTTCCGGCACCGTCGGTTATCTGTCGCCCGAGCAGGCATTGGGCCGACCCATGTTCCAATCCGACGTTTTTGCGCTGGGCCTCGTTATCTACCAGTTGTTCAGTGGGCAATTGCCGGAGTGGCCGTACAAATGGCCGCCACCGGGCTACTCGCGTATTCGTGGCAAACTTCGACCCAAAATGCTCGCGTGGCTACGCAAAGCAATGGAGTTCAAGCCGCAGGATCGCTTTAAAAACGGGGTCACGATGGAGCGAGCCTTCAACAAGATAAACCTGAAGCTGGTCAGGCGTGACCGGTAAAGCGCCACCGGAAACCATGCACAAGGGCGTCCTTGCAAAGGCACGCCTTTTTCTCGGCGCTGCCGATATCGAACACGAAGCATATACAACAAGCCTTGGAGAAGTGGCCACCGTATCGATCGCCGATTATGAAAAACCCCGGCCAAACGAAGATTCAGCGGCAATCATCCCGGTCAATGAGCAGTATCTCGTGTTAATCGTCGCCGATGGCGTCGGCGGCATGACCGGCGCGCGGCGCGCCTCGAACCTGACTGTCGAAACGATTCGCGCGCATATCGCTAATATAGATGAAACCAACGAACCCCGCCTGCGGACAGCGATTCTCGATGGTATTGAGGCCGCCAATCAGGCAGTGCTCAATCTGGGCACCGGGTCGGCCAGCACCCTGGCACTGGCCGAACTTGGCCCCGGTTATGTGCGGACCTACCATGTCGGCGATTCAATTGTTCTTATGTGCGGTCAACGCGGTGCACTCAAGCTCCTGACAACGCCGCATTCGCCCGTCGGCTTCGCGATGGAAGCCGGGTTGATCGACGAGTCCGAAGCGTTGCGGCACGCCGAACTCAACCTGATTTTCAATGTGATCGGCTCTGCCGATATGCGAATCGAGGTCGGTTCCGAGCTACCCATTGCTGCTCGGGATTCATTGCTGATAGCCAGTGACGGCCTGACCGACAACGTCCTGCAGGATGAGATCATCAACACCATTCGAACCGGACCTGTCGACAAGGCGCTATATACCATCATGGATCTTGCCCGGAGCCGGATGGCCGAAGAGAAGACCGGAAAACCCTCAAAACCCGATGACTGCACAGCTATTTTGTTCCGCCCAAAGATTTCACGCAGAAAAAGCCCCGCCCGATCCGCCGGCTGATCATTCTGCCTGGCGAACATATGATTGTGATGTACCATTTACATATTGCGACCTGGTGCCCGGCCTGTAGAATGACCGATTCCAAAAATCCGGAGAATGACAATGACAAAGGAATCCACGATGCAGCCATTCGAAAAAGGCGATGTCTTCGTTGGCGTAACTTTACTGAATAATCCCGACGACGATCATGCCGGCGACGGACGCATCATCCAGTACGATGCCGACCTGAATGAAAAAGGTGTCCTGTGGACGGAAGGTACGACACACCTGGTAGGCGGACTTAAATTTGGCCCCGACGGCAACCTGTGGGCATTTGACAGCATGGCCTTTACGGTCATACGCATCAGTCCGGAAGGGAAACAATTGCCCAATATTAAATTTGCCGACAAGTCTTTCTCCAATGTCTGCTTCCTGCCCGATGGTAACCTCATATTCGGCGAACACCTTGTCGGGCACGAAGTCAAACTGCCGCCGGACCGACCGCTGCTTACAACGCTGCCGTTTATGCCCGGCACCGAACGCTTCGGTGACGGACACGTCTTCAAGTTCACAATGGATGGCAAGCTGCTGCAGGAATTCAATACGGAAACACACGGCGGCATGCCGGGTTTCCTGGGCTGCACGTCAACGACACTGATGCCGGACGGCAAAACGCTCGTCTACTGTTCCGAACTCGGCAATCGTTTATTCCGCTATGATCTCGAGGCAGATGAGCAACTACCGGACCTGATCACCTACCCGCCGGAAAGCGGTGACATGGTCATCTCATCGACTCTACAGGCCAACGAAACACTGCTTCACATCAAGGCCAATTTTCGCAAAGGATTCGTCCTGCAAATTCTCAACCTCGACGGTAGCGAGATTCGAACCTATGAGATGCCCCCGCCTCCCGGATGGGCCGGAATCGGTACATCGATCGAGGACAACACGGTATTCATAGGCAATTTCTTCAACGGAAATTTCATGAAGTTCGATCTGGAAAAAGGAGAAGCGCTGGCGACAGCCGAAACCGGCGTTGCAAGATCGCTGGCGGGCATCGCTCAGTATCCGGGTTAAATTCGGGTCTCAGGAAAACAAAAAGGCCCACGACCGAAAGATCGCGGGCCACTGCTGTCCCACAAACTTGTATCGAGTGACTGGTCGGCCGGAGTTGTGACTTCTTTCTGAGACTGTGGCCCGCAGGGATGCGGGCCCCAAGCCCACATGGATGTGTTCACGG
>CAYNMF010000069.1:0-6953 GCA_964398325.1 uncultured Chromatiaceae bacterium
GTCCGGCGGCGTCCCGACGGGCGGGGGCTCTGGCCGAGTTCGACGCGCTGACCGGTTGACTGCAGAAAGCCGGCGTGCAGTTAATTGTTATCGACGATACCGTCGAGCCCGCCAAACCGGATGCGGTGTTTCCGAATAACTGGGTGACGACACACTCAAATGGTGATGTTGTTATTTTTCCGCTCGAAGCGCCCGATCGTCGTACCGAGCGTCGTATGGACATCATTGACACATTGTCCGTCGAGCACGGTTTTACAGTTGGGCGGATTCTGGATCTGTCCGTCTATGAGTGCGAGAACAAGTTTCTAGAAGGCTCCGGGAGCATGGTGCTGGACCGGGTAAACCGTGTTGCATATGCAGCACGGTCGACCCGGACTCATTCGGAGGTATTGGACATCTTTGCACGTGAGACCGGGTACGATGTGTGTGCATTCGATACACTCGATGACGGCGGACGGCCGATTTACCATACGAACGTCATGATGGCGATCGGTGGGCAGTTTGCGGTGATCTGCACTGCCGCGATCACCGGTACCGAGCAATGCAAGGCAATTGTGCAGCGCTTGAAGCATTCGGGACGACAGATCATTGATATTACGATGAAGCAGATGCAGGCATTTGCCGGTAACCTGCTCGAGGTCCGGGGACAACAGGGTGAGGCACTGATCGTATTGTCACAAACAGCGCACGATGCCCTGACCCCGAATCAGCGTTCGGCGCTGCAAAACTGCGGGAAACTGTTGCCCGTTGCCATCAATACCATCGAGCAAGTGGGTGGCGGAAGTGTGCGCTGTATGTTGGCAGAGATTTTTTTGCCGTTGGCCTCTTCGTTGGCAGGCCGTTAAATCGAGGATTCGACAATGGCGTATAAATCTGAACGGATCCTGATGTGTCCACCGGACTATTTCTCGGTTGAGCACGTCCTCAATCCATGGATGGCGGGTAACGAAAGCTTACTGGATTTCGATCTGGCCCGTCGTCAGTGGGATCACCTGCATGATGCGCTGGCCCGGGTTGCCGATATTGAGTTACTCGATCCACAGCCCGGTCTTCCTGATCTGGTCTTTACGGCCAATGCCGGGTTTGTTTGCGGCGCTCGCGTCGTCCCGAGCCATTTTATGCCGCATGAGCGACGTCCCGAAGAGGCCTATATCAAGCGCTGGCTGGCTGAACGGGAATTCCGGTTGTGCGTACTGCCCGACGATATCGGCTTTGAGGGCGCCGGCGACTGCCTGATTGATCGCGGCGGGTCCTGGTTGTGGACGGGTTTCGGGTTTCGCACCGAGATCGAGGCACACGCTTTTCTTGCCGACTGGTTCACGCGTGAAGTGGTATCGATTCGGCTGACTGATGCGCGTTTTTATCATATTGATACCTGCCTGTGCCCGTTGTCGG
The DNA here is from genome assembly GCA_964398325.1 of uncultured Chromatiaceae bacterium. GTDB lineage: Bacteria > Pseudomonadota > Gammaproteobacteria > Steroidobacterales > SMWD01. Next base: position 1,396 of record CAYNMF010000069.1, read on the forward strand.
GCGGCTACCTGCTGTACTATCCGGATGCTTTTGATACTGATTCGATCGGCGAAATCGAGCGTCGCATACCGCCGGAAAGACGTATTGCGGTGACGGCGGAAGATGCGGCCAACTTCGCGTGTAATGCCGTCAACGTTAACGAACACGTGTTCCTGCATGATTGTTCGCCGGAGCTTGAGGACAGGTTGAGCCGATTGGGATTTGAATTACACCGGATCGCTTTAACGGAATTTTTAAAATCCGGCGGTTCGGCGAAATGCCTGACGCTTCGCCTTTCGGAAACCGAGGACTGAAGATTCGATGAGTGTCGACATGGATAGCGCAGCGATTATTTACGATGCACGCCCCGGGCATCCTGGTGCGCATACTTTTACCGTGACCTGCCGGGTCAATGACCCGGATCCGGATGGCCAGGTTTTTTCATTGCCGGCATGGAGTCCCGGCAGTTATATGATTCGCGATTATGCCCGGCATGTGTTGAGCGTTACGGCTACGGTCGACGGTGACACCATACCGGTCAACAAGATCGATAAATCTACATGGCGAGCGGTCCCGGGCCCGGGGCCATTGTTAATCAGCGCCGAGATCTATGCGAACGATTTGTCGGTTCGCGGTGCGTTCCTTGATTTCGATCACGCCTTTTTGAACGGTGTCTGTTTGTTTTTCCAGGTACATGGCCGGGACAGCGAACGTTGTGTCGTGCATGTCGCGCCGCCCGAGCATGTGGATGACTGGAAAGTGGCGACGGGTCTGACGCGCCTGACCGGTGCTGAAGATGAATTCGGCGCCTTTCTGGCTAACGGCTATGCCGAGTTGATTGACCGGCCGATCCTGATGGGACCATTGACTTTCGGTTGTTTCGAATTGGCCGGCGCCACACACCGGATCGCAATTTTCGGTCAACACGACATTGATATCGAACGCATCGAACGAGATGTGGCCTGTATTTGCGCGAGTCATGCCGACATGTTCGGCGGCAGTGTGCCATTCGATCATTATGAATTTATGATCACGGCGCTGAATACCGGCTATGGCGGACTGGAACACGCAAACTCAACTGCGCTGCTCTGTAAACGCACTGATTTGCCACGTACCGGCATCGAGCAGGTTGGCAAGGGTTATCGTCGTTTTCTCGGTCTTGTCAGCCATGAGTATTTTCATCTGTGGAATGTCAAGCGAATTCGGCCGACGGAATTTGTGCCGACTGTGCTTGACCACGAGGCTTATACACGCCAGCTCTGGATATTTGAGGGCATCACGTCGTATTACGACGATCTGGGATTGTTGCGAGCCGGACTCATTGATTCATCGGAATATCTGGAATTACTTGGCCGGTCATTGACCGGTGTCTACCGGTCCGGCGGTCGCCGCCGTCAGACGCTGGAAGAATCAAGTTTCGATGCATGGATTAAATTTTATAAGCAGGATGAGAATGCACCGAATGCGATTGTCAGTTATTACCGTAAAGGTGCGATGGTTGCACTGGCACTCGATCTGGAATTGCGTTTGAAAACAAAAGGCGCTTTTTCACTCGATACCGTCATGTGCGCGTTATGGCAGCAATACGGAGAGCCGGCATCGTGCGGATTGCCAGAAGGTGGTTTTGAGCAACTCGCCGAGCAGCTGTCGGGTCTGGATCTTGGCGAGTTTTTTCAACAGGCGCTGCGCACGACAATAGACCCGCCGGTTGGCATACTGCTTGCTCAATTTGGCGTGCGATTGAATATGCGGGCAGCCGAATCGGATGCTGACACCGGCGGCAAAGCCGGGTCACGTGGAGCCGGGCCATTGCCGTGGTTCGGGTTCAGAACCCGGGCCGACGGCGGGCGACGATTGATTCGTACAGTTACGAGTCACGGTCGCGCAGCCGACGCCGGCCTTGCTGCGCACGACGAGCTGGTGTCGCTGAATGGGTTGCGAGTCACAGCAACGAACTGGATTCAGCTTCTCGATCAGATTCGGGTGGGCGAATCGGTAGAAGTTTGTGTATTTCGCCGCGATGAACTCAGACGATTTACAATCGAGGCGGGGGTGTCGCCACGCGACACATGCTACCTGGTCCTTGAAGGCGATGTCGATGCGGATATCGCGCGGCGCAGGCGAGGCTGGCTCGGTACCTGAAATATGCTGGAACTCGGAATCAAACTTCTGTTGAGTTATTTGATTGGATCGTTGAACGGCAGTCTGATCATCGGCAAGTTTTCCGGTGTTGATATACGTTCAGTTGGTAGTGGTAACGCCGGGGGCACGAATGCGCTGCGCACTCAGGGCCTGTGGTTCGCGGTGGGCGTAATGATCATCGATGTCGGCAAGGGCTTTTTACCCGCCTGGCTGTTCCCGTCGCTCGGTTTGCCGGGGGTGCCGATTGACCCGGAGATTTCACGTACCTGGCTGATGCTGGCCTGCGGGGGTGCATCGGTTGTCGGCCATTGCTATCCGGTCTGGTTCGATTTTGCCGGAGGCAAGGGTATGGCAACGTCTATCGGTATGCTGATTGCTGTTGCGCCGGGACTGCTGCTGCCTTTGTCTGTCACCTTCGCCGTTGTACTCATGCTGACCGGTTTTGTCGGCCTTGCAACAATGACATCGGTGACAGTGTTGCCGATCGTGCTGTGGTTCAGGGGAGGGCCCGATAGCCTGCCCACACTTATTACCCTGTTGTTGCTTGCTGTTTTTATTATTTACATGCATCGCTCGAATATCAGCCGCATGGCAAGCGGAGATGAAAGTCGCATGTACAAGGTCATGCTGTTCAGCCGCCGGCGTCGCAATGGCCGGAATTAGATCGGCGCTCATTTCTGCGCTTGCTGACGGTGCCATACATTCGGGCGCCGATCTTGCACTTAGCATGGCGTGTTCGCGTACGGCCATCTGGAAACATCTCAATGAATTGAAGTCCGTCGGCTTGCAAATCGAGGCACAACGCGGGACCGGGTATCGGCTCTTGCAACCGCTTGAGTTACTGGACGAGTCGGTAATTCGGCAAAGGCTTGATGCCCGGGCAAGTGCGGCATTGGGCAGCCTGGAATTACATGACAATATCGAGTCGACAAGTGAGAGGCTGCGTGGTTTGCCACCGCCGGCGACGGGTCGTTTCGACGCCGTGCTCGCCGAATACCAGACCGGTGGACGCGGACGGCGCGGACGACAGTGGCTGTCACCGTTTGGTAGCGGTTTATGTTTGTCGGTTAACCGCTGGTTTGAAACCGTACCGGCTGCATTGCCTGCGTTGAGCCTCGCAGTTGGCGTTGGTGTGTGCCGAGTGTTGCGTGACGAAGTTTCGGAACTTGTCAGTCTTAAGTGGCCGAACGACATTGTAGCCGGAGACGGTAAACTCGGGGGTCTGCTTGTCGATGTGCAGGGTGAAGCCGATGGCCCGATTGCGGTTATTATCGGCATCGGGCTGAATTTCGATGTATCCGACGCAATGATCAGACAGGTAGCAAACGCAGGTGGCCTGCCGCCGGCAGGTCTGCGCAGCCTGGTGCAGGGTTCGGGTCTGTCGCGCAATCGGCTGGCGGCTCGACTGATCAACGAAATGCATACCGTGTTGACCGGGTTCGAGACGCAGGGTTTCGATATGTTTGCGGACGAATGGCGTCGCTACGATTGGCTGGCTGATCGGCCGGTGACTGCGCGAATCGGCCGGCATTCTCTGTCCGGTATGGCACGTGGCATCGACAGCGACGGCGCATTGCTGATTGACAGCAAGGGTGAGCTGAGGCGCTGCGTGTCGGGTGAGATCTCGTTGCGTCCCGGCCATACAGGTAAGATCTGAACATGATCCTGTTAATCGACATCGGCAATTCCCGCATCAAGTGGGCGATACTTGAAAATGGCGCATTGCACGGAGCAGACGCGATCGAGCACCACGGAGATACCACTGTCGTCGATGCCATGTTCGAACGCATTTCGTTAACACCGATGAGTGTCGTTGCCGCAAACGTTGCCGGTGATCTGTTTGGCACGCGAGTCGTCGAATCCGTACGCGAACATTGGGGTTTGTCCGTACTATTTGCGACGACTCAGCCGCAGGCCGGCCCGGTGCGCAATGGTTATAAAGATTTCCGGCAGCTCGGTGTTGACCGCTGGCTGGCGATCATCGCCGCGGTTGAAAGGTGTGCCGGCTCGGTCTGTATCGTTGATGCCGGAACGGCTGTAACGATAGATGTAGTTGCGGCAGACGGCGCTCATCTGGGCGGCTATATTATTCCGGGACTCGACCTGATGCGCCAATCGCTGGGTCAGCAAACCGGTGATCTTCGCCGGCTCGGCGGGGATGAATTCAGGCAACTGCCACAGGGTTGGCCGGCGCCGGGGGAAAGTACGGCTGAAGCCATCAATGGCGGTGCACTTGCGGCTGTCTGCTGTTTAATTGATCGCTGTGTCGATTTACTGCGTGAACGAGGTGAGATTCCGACGCTCGTCGTGACCGGCGGCGATGCCCAACGGCTGATCCGACACCTCGATGCGCCTGCACATTACCAGCCACAACTGGTCCTCGAAGGTCTGAAGTTATACGAATTTGAAGAGTCGGCTGAACGGAAGGAATGTTGATGCTGCGAAACCTGATTATGGGTTTATTGTTGGCGAACCTGTTGTTGCTTGCCTGGGAGCGCTGGATTGTTGCGCCGGACGTGGCCGATCCATTGGCATTTGGGGATGAGCATGAAGCCCGACTCGTCTTGCTCGAACGCACCGGTCGCAATGAAAACATCGACAAAGGCTCCACACCGGAAGGTGCGCGTTGTTTTCGTCTCGGTCCGTTTTCATCTGCGGGCGCTGCCGCTGCCGTTGGCGATCGATTGTCGGCACAGGGCCTGCCGGTCGATCGCACCAGCGAATCAGGCCGGATCTGGGTGGGGCACTGGGTACAGTTGCTTGATTTGCCGAGCGTTGAAGTAGCCCGGCAAGCGGTTAAAACACTGGTCGACGGTGGCATTGCCGATGCTTATATATCCAGTCGCGAACCGACTGTCGATATTTCGCTCGGCGTCTTTCGCGGCCGCAGGGGCGCCGATGACGTGATACAGCTGGCGCGCAAACTCGGTTATACGGCCGAGGCGATGGATCGCTTTCGCGATGGCATAGAATACTGGGTCGAAGTCGCAACACCGGCCGACCAACCACCTGATACTGCAGATCTGCGCAGTGGCGAGGCGCAGATCATTCGTATCGAGGAGAGAGCATGTGCACCGGTTGCGGCCGTTGACGATGTCGGCGACAGTGGCAATGGCATGGACGCCGGTGATTGACTAGAATCCCGGGCTCGGGAAACCGGTTCGCATGAACCGTCGACGCCGCCGGAATAGCTCAACTGGTAGAGCAACGGTTTTGTAAACCGTAGGTTGGGGGTTCAAGTCCCTCTTCCGGCACCATTCGATCTCTGCATGGGGTCAGATAAAATACTGATCAGTCTGTAAGACAGTGGTTGTAAATATTGCCTATAGACCGTGGTCGGGCCGATCGGAGGTGGTACTTCTTTTCCAGACCCGCCGTGAACACATCCCCTTGGCCCACCAGCTCGCAGAGCACTACCAACTCTCATCTGAAAAGGG
>CAYNMF010000070.1:0-5620 GCA_964398325.1 uncultured Chromatiaceae bacterium
TGTTCAGGTTTTTTCCCGGCTTGATGGGTCGGAAACATTCAGCGCCTCTCCCCCCTCTCAAACAGAACTCAGAGAATTCAGGCGCATTTCCGACTCATAAAGCCGGGAAAAAACCGACCGGGGAACGCCTCTGAAAAAAGCACCAATAACCGTAGCTTAAACAACCCTTAGTACGCCCCCATCAGCCCGGAATTACCTCGTCTACAACCTCATTACGCAGCACACCGACACGATCAATATCGACCTCTACAACATCGCCCGGCTTTAACCAGACCTGCGGATTCCGCGCCACACCCACTCCGCTCGGCGTGCCGGTCGCAATGACATCGCCCGGCTCAAGCTGGCAAATCGTCGACAGATATTCAATCAGTGCGCCTATATCGAAACACAAATCGTCGATGCGCCCGGCCTGCATGACCTGCCCGTTGACCCGGGTTTCGATCTTCAGCACACGCGGATCCGGTATTTCATCGGCCGTCACAAGCCACGGACCGAATGAACCGCTATGGCGAAAATTCTTGCCGGCGATAAATTGTGCCGTGTGGTGCTGGTAATCACGCAAAGTGCCATCGAGAAAGCAGGCATAACCGGCAATATAGTCAAACGCCTGATTTGCTGCTACATGGCGGGCCTGACGCCCGATCACAATGGCCAATTCACCCTCGAAATCATAGTGTGTCGAAGCGATGGGCCGGACAATCGACCGGTCTTGGCCGACGAGGCTGTCGGGAAACCGGATAAATAACGTCGGATAGTCCGGATGATCGCGGCCCATTTCATTGATGTGCGCAATATAATTCATGCCAACGCAGATTATTTTGCCCGGATTCGGGAGTACCGGCTCCAGAAGTACGTCGTCGATGGGTACCGGGGCTGTCGCAACCAATGCAGCAGTATCGTAAGCTTCAGCGACAATGACACTTTTTAGATCCGGAAATTGACTGCTCACAACGGGCCGTATGCACCCATCTTCGATGACGCCAAAACCCGCTGCATCCGGGCCGGTATAACTGGCAAATCTCATAATTTTTCCTTTGCCGGGCGTCAAGACTGATTGTGCCGGCCGCATTATGCCCGAAACACGTGGCACGATTTGGTTGTATTATAGGCGGGTAATCAAGATCCGGATTGACGCGCACCGGTAATCCGGCCTCATCCTGTCGACATCCATTATGTGACCGGTCTTCGGTGGCCAGTCGCACGGCCCGGTGATGTATTGGTAAAAGTCATTTATAAACAACGCCCAAAGCAATGACAGAAAAGAAATCCAGAAAAGGCGGTCGAAATCTGACCCAGGGACCGGTCGGCGGATCTATCCGATCGCTGATGATACCCATGCTGATAGGCATGGTCGCGATGCTGTCATATAGCATCGCCGACACTTATTTCGTCGGCCGGCTGGGCACCATGGAGCTGGCCGCAATCACCTTTACCTTCCCGGTCAGCTTTATTGTCGGCACAGTGACGATGGGCCTTGGAATTGGTACCGCTTCGGTTTGTTCACGTCTCTACGGTGCCAATAAATTTGAGGATGTCGAACGAGTGGCCGTTCATGCCATGTTACTCGGCGGCATGACCGGACTGATCATTATCATGATTGGTCTTTCGACCATTGACCCACTGTTCACGCTGCTCGGTGCAAATGAAACAACACTGCCGGTCATTCATCGATATATGGGCATTTATTACTGGGGTGGTTTCTTTCTTGTCGTGCCGATGATCAGCAACTCGGTTTTGCGTGCATCCGGTAATGCAAAAACCCCGGCCATGATCATGACGGCATCGGCAATATTTAATATCGTGCTTGATCCAATCCTGATTTTCGGCCTGTTTGGTTTTCCGCGACTCGAGGTCGAAGGCGCAGCGATTGCGACCGTACTGTCTAATGTAGGCACAATGGTTGCATCCGTTCTGGCTGTAACACTCAAGGAACACCTGATCTCGTTCCGGCATATCTGGATTACCAAGGTGATCGATTCATGGCAGCGCATCCTGCACGTCGGTCTGCCGTCGATTGCCAGCAGCCTGATTGCACCGATCACAACAGCTTTCATCACCTACCAGGTAGCACAATTTGGCCAGGAGGCCGTAGCCGGTTTTGGCGTTGCCTCTCGTGTCGAGGCTCTGACCCTGATGTCCCTCATGGCACTGAGTGCAGCCATTACACCGTTCGTTGGCCAGAATTTCGGTGGGCAGCAATACGATCGGGTTAAGCTTGGAGTGCGTTGGTGCTATCGGTTTTCACTTATCTACGGACTGGCTGCTGCCGCCATTCTTGCTTTACTCGCAGGCTATATTGCAGAATTTTTTACCGTAGATCCCAAAGCAATTCTGACAGTAAAAATGCATTTACGAACCGTACCGATCAGCTACCTCGCACTCGGCATGGCGATGACGGCCAACAGTTCTTTCAATGCCATCGGTAAACCAATGCCCGCAATGTTTGTATCGATGACCCGCACAATTCTCGTTTATGCCCCGCTTGCATTCCTGTTCGCCAAACTTTTCGGTCTTATCGGAGTTTTTGCGGCCGCTTGCACGGCAAATTTTATCGCTGGCGGCGTCGGCCGGGTCTGGTTCCGAATGACGTATGCACAGACCGTGACCGAAGACAAAGCAGTGCTGCAAACCTGACGACGCCGGCCGATCGTTATTGCCGGATGCTATTTGGCGGGTTAATGTCGGCCTGCCCATGAAACGTTTACTCATCTTCAGTTTGCTTGCCGTGACCGGCAGTATCTGTGCGGCTGAAAAGACGCTGACACTTGTGAGCAGCTGGAATCGGCAGCAAAATTTCACGGCACTGTTCATGGACTATGTCGATGCCGTCAACGCGACCGGCAAAGGTATCGTGCAAATCGATTTTCGCGGCGGGCCGGAAGTCATTCCGCAACGGCAGTTATTTTATGCGCTGAGGCGCGGTGTCATCGACATGGCATTCGGCGGCATCACCTATTATCGTGGCGTACTGCCAGAGGGTGACGCCATCTTTGCCTCGACGATCACGCCGATGCAGGCTCGGGAAAACGGTGCCCTTGAGGCTTTGCAACCGTATTGGCACAAACGAGTCAACGCGCACCTGATCGGCTGGATGCAGTCGGGCATCGGCGTCAATATCTATCTTGCGGACCAGCCGCGCTTTCGCGCCGACGGCATGCCGGATCTGACCGGCCTGAAAATACGTACATCACCGTCCAATCGGGAAATTCTGACTCGACTCGGCGGCCGCGCAATCCAGATAGCCGTCAAGGAAATCTATACGGCTTTACAGAGAGGTACCGTCGATGGTCTTGCTTTCACGACCACCGGCTTCCCGGATCTGGGTGTGCAGCGCTTCATTAAATATCGTATCGATCCGGCATTCCTGCAACTGGCGATCTGCCTGCAGATCAATTACGACACGTGGAATCACCTCAGCAATGAAGCACGCCGTATCCTGACCGAACAGGCCGCACTTTATGAACGTCGAAGCCGCGAGAAATTTTTTGCGATTCAGGACCGGGAACTCGCTTCGCTGGCTGCCCGGGGCTTCATCGCAGTCAATGTGCCCGCCGGGTCTGCAGATGCATACCGGGCGCTGGCGAATGAAATTGTCTGGGAACGTCTCGCCGCGCGCGCACCCGATTCGGCGGCGACACTCAAACCCTTCTTTTATCCACAGGGCAGGCCATGATTCGTCTGTATGACCGCCTGATCACGGGTCTGGCAACGTTCGCCGGTCTGACCATCGCCACCGTGTGTCTGCTGATCGCCTATGATGTCATTGCACGTAATCTCGGGCTGCAACCGCCTGCATCGACGGTCGCGCTAACCGAATATGCGATGTTGTACTTCACGATGGCTGCCGCACCATACCTTGTAAGAATGAAAGGTCATATCGTCGTCGAAATTGTTTATCGACGAATTTCACCCACTGCCAGGCGCTGTCTCGATAAGATTATCCTGATCCTTTGCATGCTTGCCTCGCTGATCATCGCAGCACTCGCATTGATATTGCTCGTCGAAGCCCTTCAACGCGGTGAAATAGAGGTCCGTTCACTCGATGTGCCACGCTGGATGCTGTTCGCTCCGCTCGTTGCAGGATTTTTGTTGATGGCAACCGAGTTTCTGCGCCTTTTACTCAAATCAGATTCCGTGTTTGCATCCACGGCCGAAAAAAAAGAATCTTTCTGATTCAGTCATGTCTCCGATCGAAACAGGCGCACTGATATTCGGGCTCGTCATGTTATTGATGGCGATCGGCATTCCGATTGCATTCAGTTTTCTGCTGGCCAATCTCGTTGGCGCATTCCTGCTCATGGGTGGTGTTAACGGGCTATTGCAACTCGTCGACAACTCGACGAGCCTGATCACGACGTTTACGCTGGTTGCTATCCCGATGTTCGTAATGATGGGTTCACTGCTGTTTCACAGTGGCCTGGCGCTGCGCGTTTTCGATGCCCTCGATGCACTATTTGGACGTATTCCCGCACGTCTGAGCTATCTCACGGTAGTCGGCGGCACGACATTCTCTACCCTGACCGGCTCGACCATGGCCAACACGGCAATGCTGGGCTCGTTGATGGTGCCTGAGATGAAACGTCGCGGCTACGCACCACACATGGCCATCGGCCCCATCATCGGCACCGGCGGACTCGCCATGCTGATCCCGCCGTCTTCACTCGGGGTATTGCTTGGCAGCCTCGCCAAGATCGATATCGGTGCGTTACTGGTCGCGGGATTGATACCGGGGCTAATTCTGGCCGGACTGTATTGCCTGGTGATTCTTATCCAGGTTCGCATAAATCCCGATTGCGCACCGGCTTATGAAGTCGAAACGGTCAGCACGGCTAGAAAACTGAAACTATTCATCACGAATATTTTGCCGCTGGGTATCGTCATATTCGCAGTCGTCGGGTTCATCCTGCTTGGCCTTGCCACACCTTCCGAGTCCGCAGCATTTGGTGCGCTGTCGGTTGCCGGACTGGCAGCCGCCTTTCGCTGCCTGACCGTCAACGTACTGCGAGATGCATTACTCAGCACCGTCTCGGTAACCGGCATGGTTTTTCTGCTGATCGTCTGCTCGTCAGTCTTCAGTCAACTGCTGGCTTTCAGCGGCGCGAGCGGTGCCGTCATCGACTGGGCAATCTCGATCGAAGGCGGCGCACTCGTCAAGCTGCTGCTGATGTTCGGCGTGCTGCTGCTACTGGGCATGTTCATGGACCAGATTTCGATTTTGCTGATCACGATCCCGGTTTTCTTTCCACTGGCCAAGGCGCTCGGCTTCGATATCGTATGGTTTGGAGTGATCGTTTTGCTGGCACTGGAGATGAGCCTGACAACACCGCCGTTCGGGTTGCTGCTGTTTCTGATGCTCGGCGTGGCACCGAAAGGCACGACGCTGCCACAGGTTGCGCTGGCGGCTGCGCCTTATCTGCTCAGCGATGCCGTGTTGCTGATGTTGCTGGTTTTATTTCCGACAATTGCGCTATATCTTCCGGGATTGCTATAAAAAATGAATTGATTTCCATCGCCGACAATTGCCCTTATTCCAGTGGACAGAAATACTCCCGAAAGGCAAATTCAGCGCTGATGCCATAGATACAGTCACCGTCAATATAAGTTTCACTTGTTTCGAATA
>CAYNMF010000071.1:0-5605 GCA_964398325.1 uncultured Chromatiaceae bacterium
ACCATGACGGGACACCCCAAAGGAAGAACATCAACCAAAGCCCCCCCCGCAACCTACGACAATGAACCAACGGTTCCATGAAGCATTCAGGCTAGAATATCGGCATGCAAACTTATCTGGTTGGCGGCGCTGTACGTGACCGGTTGCTCGGGCTACCGGTCACCGAGCGTGACTGGGTCGTCATCGGCGCGACCGGGGATGACATGGAAGCACGCGGCTTTCAACGCGTCGGGCGCAGCTTCCCGGTTTACCTGCATCCCGACACACAGGAAGAATATGCGCTGGCCCGCACCGAAACAAAGACGGGCCCCGGCTACCGGGGTTTTGATGTCAGTGCCGAACCACACGTCACCCTAGAACAGGACCTCGCGCGCCGTGACCTGACGATTAATGCAATCGCCCAAAGCGAGGACGGTCAACTTGTCGACCCGTACGGCGGGTCCCGCGATCTTAAAAATCGTGTGCTGCGCCACGTATCCGATGCATTTCGCGAAGATCCGGTCAGAGTGCTGCGTGCGGCACGCTTTGCGGCACGCTTTAATGACCTTGGCTTTCAACTGGCCAAAGAAACATTACAACTAATGCGCGACATGGTCGCCGCCGGCGAGATAGACACCCTGATTCCCGAGCGGGTCTGGAAAGAAACACAGCGCGCACTATCGGAAACAAGGCCGGATATTTTTTTTCAAGTCCTGCGAGATGCGGGCGCACTGAAAATCATTTATCCCGAAATCGATGCATTATTCGGTGTACCGCAACCAAAACACTGGCATCCGGAAATCGACACGGGTGAACATACGCTGATGGTTCTACTCGATGCGGCACAGCGCAACTGTAGCGGGGAAGTTCGGTTTGCTGCCCTCGTCCACGATCTGGGCAAGGCCACAACCCCGCGAGACCAATGGCCAAAACACATCGGCCACGAACAACGCAGCGTCAAGCTGATCAAAAAACTATGTGCCCGCATTGGCGTTCCAAACAGGTTTCGTGATCTGGCCGTATTGGTCGCCCGTTACCACACCACCTGCCACCGCGCTGCAGAATTACGGTCAGAGACAGTATTGAAGATCCTCGAAGCCCTCGATGCCTTCCGCAGACCGCGCCGGCTCGATGAATTTCTGGCAGCCTGCACGGCCGATGCCCGCGGCAGGACCGGGCACGACAAGGATGAATACCCTCAGGGCAAGATTTTCACCACTGCACTGGACGCAGCACGCCAGGTCCGGGCCGACAACCTGGTTGAACAGGGTCTCAAGGCCGAGGCGCTAGGCGCGGCCATTCGCAAGGCACGCATTGCGGCCATTCGAAACGCAACCGGAAAATCGGGCCGGGAAGAATCAGGCCAGAATTAGTCCAACTAGAGAAAAACCCAAAACAACACGCCTGCCAATACAAGCCGATACAGCATGAACGGTAACATGCCGATTCGTTCGATCGCGCCGAGAAAAAGCCTGATACAAAGGTATGCACTGGCGGCAGACAGCAACAAACCGATGCCCATCGGTAACCAGGCCACAGGCGCTGCTGACTGAAGCAATTCGATGGTTTCCAGAATTGCAGCGCCGGCAATTGCAGGCATGGAAATCAGAAACGAAAAACGAGCAGCGGTTTGTCGCGACAAACCCAGATACAGCCCGGCCGTCATCGTGATTCCCGAACGAGATGTGCCGGGTATCAGAGCCAGTACCTGGGCAAAACCAATAATCAAAGCGATGACAAGACCTATATTGTGCTCATCGGTCACTTTTTTCCTGCGCAGATCGGCCATCCACAACAAAATTCCGAACACGGCGGTTGCCGTCGCAATGACAAGCGGCGACCGCAACTGGGTGCCGACAATATCTTTGAGCAGAAAGCCGGCCAAGACAACCGGGATGGACGCGACAATAATCATCCAGCCAAGACGGGCATCGGCCTGACTGTGCGTCCGACCAGACAATGAGCCCAGCCACGAGACAGCGATATCGACAACTTCACGACGGAAATAAGCAAGAACGGCCAGCAGGGTGCCGAGGTGTACGGCAACATCGAAAATGAGGCCCTGATCCGGCCACCCGAGCAATTTCGGTACCAGAATCAGGTGCGCCGAACTGGAAATCGGCAGAAATTCGGTCAGGCCCTGAACGAGCGCCAGGACAATTGCGGCAAACAGTTCCAAATCAAACTCACTCGCGAAATCTCGTGCGCGACCCTACCGCAGGTCGAGCCCGGATGATAGCGACCCACTGCATATTCACAATAAATGTAACAGGTCATTTTCACAGACTGACGCAGGTCCGTGCGGCAATTGGCGCCCCAGCGCCATGACCTTGAAATTTTCTCCCATCTGCCCCGGCATCGTCAGCGTCTTGAGTCCGGCCGAGATCTGGATTTGTTTGCGGGAGTCCATGGCGGCTCCGGACCTTTCCATGAGCAGGGCATATTCCTCATCTACGCCTCCTGCGAGTAGAAACTGCGCCTGTGTCGTGAAACCGAGCACATCGAGACGGGCTGCAGCCGCTGCATTGGCCACGCGGGTAAAATCAACCCATGCAGTGATGTCCTGTAATCCGGGATAGAAAAATGGGTCTGCGTGCATGCGATGGCGATAATGACAGGTCAGCGTACCGCCGCTACGGGCAGGATCATAGTAATCCTGCATGGGCATCCCGTAATCGATGAGCAGGATCAGGCCCTGCTTGAGCGACCGCGACAGGCCGCTGATGAACCCGGGCACTGCCGTAGAAAGCTCCGTTGTGAAACCTGGCGGCCAGTTCTCACTTAGATTGCCCGCCACCTCCAGGATGCAGGTCTGTAATTTCGCATCAGCCGGACGCCGGCTCCAGCCGAAGCCCGAATCGGTATTCTCGACGCCGAGAACCTGGATTTGGCCATCGTCGTCGACGACAAAACGTGTGACCGGTAACGCATCAAGAACTTCGTTGGCAACGATGGCGCCGGTGATCGGCGCCGCCGGTAATTCATCCAGCCATGAGACACGCTCGGCCAGGTCCGGTACTTGCGCTTCGATCAACCGACGTTGCCGCTCACGCAAGTCGGCGCTGACCTCGAGGATCAAATATCGCTCGGGGACAACATCCCTGCGCTGTAATGTTCGCAGGATACCTGCTGCCATCGCACCGGTACCGGCTCCGAGTTCGAGTATGGTTCCCGGGCCGCCACCATCGAATGCGCTGTCGAGAAAAGATCGAGCCACGCAACTTGAGAATAACGGGGAAATTTCCGGCGCGGTTACAAAATCGCCGGACTCGCCGAACTTCTGCGCACCTGCACTGTAATAGCCCAGACCCGGGGCATAAAGCGCCTGCTGCATATAGTCGAAAAAATCGATCCAGCCACCTGCCCTTGCAATGCTTTGCCGGATATGCTGGCTGACCTGCGCGCTGTGTACGAGCGCATCGGCATCGGGGATGGGTAATTGAATTGGTTCAGACATGGTGCAAGACTCGTGCAGGCGCAGTATCTTACACGGCCTTGGTGTAAATGGTGTCAGACACCGAATACAGGAACAAAAAAATGTCTACACAAAAGCTCACACTCGACGGCAAATGGGCACTGATCACCGGTGCCGGGAAACGGATCGGTGCATGTATCGCACGCACGTTGCACCAGGCCGGTGCCGGTGTTGTCATCCATTACCGCGGCTCTGAAGTCCCGGCCGAGGCACTGGCGAGTGAATTGAACGCCATCCGCGTAGATTCGGCTCTGACCGTCAAGGCTGACCTGTGCGATACCGGCAATCTAGACACCCTGCTGAGCGGAATCATAGCCCGGATTAGCCGCCTCGATATTCTGATCAACAATGCATCGAGTTTTTATCCGACACCGCTTGGCACGATTACCGAGCAACAGTGGGATGACCTGGTCGGCACTAACCTGAAGGGCCCCTTGTTCCTGAGCCAGGCAGCAGAATCCTACCTGCGAGACAGCAATGGCGTCATCATCAATATCATCGACATCCATGCCATGCGTCCATTGCGTAATCATGCCGTCTACGGTCTGGCAAAAGCCGGTCTCGCGATGCTCACGAGGACCCTGGCCCGGGATCTCGCGCCTGCGATCCGGGTCAACGGCGTCTCACCCGGTGCGATCCTTTGGCCGGAAGACAACATGCCGGACAGCATCAAAGACAACATCATCGGCCAGGTCCCCATGAAACGAGCCGGAACACCGGGCGACATAGCCAACTGCATCCTGTACCTCGTTAGTGATGCCCAATACGTAACCGGCCAGATTATTGCCGTCGACGGCGGTCGCAGTATCGGCTGGTAGCTCGTGATCTGAAAATGCAAGATCCCGGAATATGGACTGGCGGGTTGCTAGAGCAATGGCTCGGTCAGTCGCCGGATGCCCTTCTCGCCAGCCTCAAATGCTGACCGAAGTTCGTTCATCGTGCGGCCGTCGACCGGGTGCCTGAGATCGGGTGCGAGTTCGGCCATCGGCACGAGCACGAAAGCATATTTCAGAATATCTGCACGCGGAACTTTTACCGTCGGTTCATCGAGTACCTCACGACCGTAGAGCAAAAGATCAAGATCCAGGGTGCGTGGAGCAAAGGATTCTGCGCAAGCCGCGCGTCCGGCGCTCGCCTCAATCTCGTCAAGAGTCACCTTGACAGCATGTATATCGAGGACCGTTGAGAACGACATGACAAGATTAAGAAAATCATCTCCGTCAAAGCCGACGGCTTTCGTTCGGTAAACCGAAGACAGTGACAGGGATCCGAACCTGTCCGCAATCCGGCGGCACGCGGCTCGCAGATGATATTCCGGCTCAATATTGCTGCCCGCGCTGACGTAAACGTCTACCGCAGTTCCGGTCATGTGATCCCCCGCTCGATCCGCACGCCGACATCGCGCGCTCCTCGAACGGCTGATGGCTTGTGAATGCTGACTCGCAACCATGTCACGCTGAACTCCTTCTGCAGGAGTTCGGCAATGTGCTCTGCCATCGTCTCGATCAGTCTGAACCTCGATTCCTCGACGAGTGCGGCTACGCGCTTGGAAACAGCTCGGTAATCAAGCGTTGCGTCGATATCGTCGGTTCTGGCCGCCTGGCTGATATCCCAGTCCATTTCCAGATCGATGCTGACCGACTGCGTCATCGCCCGTTCCCAATCCCAGATACCGACAATCGCATCGACACGCAAATCCGTTATAAAAATCCTGTCCATTGCGCCCACCAGATCACTATTCCATAACGACTAGGATATTTCCTGAAGATTCCACCGGGCCCGAGCATGCACCGTCAGATCCATATTAGCCAGATCATCAGGTACCGTTTTCGCCTCAAGGTGCAGCAAACCGGTAAATGCGATCATCGCGCCATTATCGGTGCAAAATTCGGTGCGTGGATAAAAAACTTCACCGCCGATACCGGAAATTTCATCGCACAATCGATCACGTAACAGACGGTTTGCGGCAACACCGCCGGCGACCACCAGGCGCTGCCGGTCATTTTGTTGCAGAGCGCGCATTGCTTTACCGACGAGCGTATCGACAACGGCCTGCTGGAAACCGTCGGCCAGATCGGCTCCCATGTCAGCGTCGAGCCGGGCATCAGCCTCAACCGTACGGACCTTCAAAATGACAGCCGCTTGCTAGCC
>CAYNMF010000072.1:0-5465 GCA_964398325.1 uncultured Chromatiaceae bacterium
ACAGAACTGAGAGAATTCAGGCGCGTTTCCGACTCATCAAGCCGGGAAAAAACCGGTCAGGGAAAGCGCCAAAAAAGAACCTCAACACCAACACAGTTTGTTACCGCTTGTCGACCCCAACATAATCCCGCACGGCCGGACCGGTATACAGCTGGCGCGGTCGGCTGATTCGACCGTCCGGGTCGACGATCATCTCTCGCCAATGGGCAACCCAGCCCACTGTCCGGGCAATTGCAAACATCACGGTAAACATCGATGTCGGGATACCGAGCGCGCGATAAATGATGCCGGAATAAAAATCGACGTTCGGATAGAGCTTCTTCTCGATGAAATACTCGTCCTTGAGGGCGATTTCTTCGAGTTTCAGCGCAAGTTCGAACAACGGTGAATCCGTACGACCGAGCTTCTTCAAAACCTTGTGGCATGCCTCACGAATGATCGTTGCACGTGGATCGTGGTTTTTATAGACACGATGACCAAAACCCATCAGTCGGAATGGATCATCCTTATCCTTGGCCCTGGCAACATACTCATCGATATGGTCGACAGAACCGATCTGCTCCAGCATATTCAGGACGGCCTCATTCGCGCCACCGTGCGCCGGACCCCAGAGCGCAGCAATACCCGCGGCAATTGCCGAATACGGATTCGTACCGGAGCTTCCGGCCATACGCACGGTCGATGTACTGCAATTCTGCTCGTGATCGGCGTGCAGGATAAACAGCAGGTCTATAGCCTCGGCTGCGACCTGATCTATCTCGTATTCTTCAGCCGGCACGGCAAAAAACATGTGCAACAAATTTTGCGCATAACTCACATCATTGCGCGGATAGGCGAACGGCTGGCCCATCGTATGCTTGTATGCCGCAGCTGCGATGGTCGGCATCTTTGCAAGAATACGGTGCGCGAAAATATCTCGGTGGCGTGGATTATTGATATCCGTCGTGTCGTGATAGAACGCAGACATCGAGCCGACAACGCCGGCTACCATCGCCATGGGATGGGCATCGTGATGGAACCCGTCGAACAGCCGCAGCATGGTTTCGTTAAGCATCGTGTGCGTACGGACGGTTTTATCGAACTTTACGAGCGCTTCCTGCGTCGGCAGCTGACCTTCCAGCAATAAATAACAAACCTCAATAAACGAACTTTTAGCCGCCAGTTGCTCGACCGGATAGCCCCGGTACATCAATAAACCTTTATCACCGTCTATATAGGTGATCTTGCTCTCACAACTGGCAGTTGCTGCAAATCCCGGATCGTATGTAAACGTACCCGTCGATGCATACAACGTGCGAATATCCAGAACATCAGGTCCGACGGTACCCGAGCGAACATCCAGATCAACTTTGTCGTCTGTTCCGGGGTTTTGTAACAAAAAGGTTTTGGCACTCATATTTTTTGTTCGGCTCCTTTTGTAGACACAAGGTAATCCCTCCTGCGTCCGGATAGCCCGCTTTTATTGTATCTCCCGAGTCTGAACAGTCTTCGCAGACTCGGGAGCGAAACGGCACGAAAGGCGCAAAGCGGTGCCTTAAACCCATCATCCCATTAAAGAGGGGCTGGGTATTATAGGTTACGGCGCTAATTCTGCACAGGTGGGGTATTCACGTACCGCCAGCCGGTACTGGCCGGAACATGCCGACCCTGCGATCAGACCGGCTGGATGACCAGCCGAACAGGCTACATACCGTACTTGCGACGAAACTTGTCGACACGCCCGGCCGTATCAACAATTTTCTGTGTGCCGGTGTAAAAAGGATGACAAGCCGAACAGACATCGATATGGAGTTCTTCGGTCAACGTCGACTTGGTCTGAAATTCATTGCCGCAACTGCAGACGACTTTGATTTCCTGGTAAGGAGGATGAATATTGGACTTCATTGTTCTCTATCTCGACCTGATGATGTAACGAAGAACCGCTTGAGCGGGCGCGGAAGAATAACGGTTGCCGGCATGACTGGCAAGCTGACGACCCTTATCCACAATAATTGTGGATAACTCTGTGGATAATCACCGCCCACCGCACCTAAGAACCGGCCAAATAAAGAAAAATGCAATTTTGCATAAGATTTGATCAATTAATCATTTTATATATTAAACAATAAGTTATTGCCTAATTAGAGTAAACAATATGATATTCGAATACATATCTTCATGAATTCACGACAAACTGTGGGCATTGTGAATAAACTCAGTCTAAATCTGCATCAAATTCACCGGTACACAGCAATTCACTGAGTCGCCGCGCAGCCTTGCCGCGATGACTACAGCGATTCTTGGCATCCGAATCGAGCTCGCCACCCGTCTTCCCAAGTCCTTCGTCCAGAAAGAGTGGATCATAGCCAAACCCGCCCGTACCGCGCGGTGCATCCAGTATTCGCCCTTCCCAAACACCCTCTGCAATAACGGGTTCGGGATCGTCCGGCGTGCAAATAAACACGATAACGCTGCGAAATCGGGCCATGCGGTCAGCAGCTGCACGCGCTCCAAGGGCATCCAGTAATTTCTCATTGTTCTCATCATCAGTTGCATCGACACCGGCATATCGCGCCGAATTGACCCCTGGTGCACCGCCCAGCGCATCGACCTCGAGTCCCGAATCGTCGGCGATCGCCGGCATTCCCGATTCAGCCGACGCATGTCTGGCCTTCAACAAGGCATTTTGGGTAAATGTACGGCCGGTTTCTTCAGCCGCGGTGATGTTCAATTCGGTCTGCGCGATCAGATCAAACGTTTCACCCAGCAACTGCTGCAACTCGCGCAGCTTGCCGGGGTTGCCGGTCGCCAGGACGATGCGCCGTCGGTCTAACCCGACCGCCATGTATCGAGTGCCGTGTTCTGCTCGCGCTGAACAGCGTGAATGCCCGAAACCGCGAGGTCCAGCAGCTTATCCAATTCGTCACGATGAAATGCGTGGCCCTCGGCCGTGCCCTGAATTTCGATAAAAGATGTTGCATCCTTCATTACAACGTTCATGTCGGTTTCAGCCGCTGAATCCTCTGCATAGTCCAGGTCCAGTACCGGCTCGCCGTTAAAAATACCGACAGAAATTGCCGCGACCTGGCCATGCAACGGGTTCTTCGACAGGACATGAGCCCGCAACAGACCTTCGATCGCGATGGTCAGTGCGACGAATGCGCCGGAGATTGACGCGGTGCGGGTACCTCCGTCGGCCTGCAGCACATCGCAATCGAGCGTGATTGTACGTTCACCCAACGCATCCAGATCACACACGGCCCTGAGTGATCTGCCTATCAATCGCTGAATCTCCAGCGTTCGTCCGGATTGTTTTCCGCTTCTTGCTTCGCGGGACGACCTTGTATGCGTCGAACCCGGTAGCATGGAGTATTCCGCTGTGACCCATCCCTGACCTTTGCCACGCAGAAATCTCGGTACGGTTCGCTCCACGCTCGCCGTGCACAGCACCCGCGTCTGGCCAAATACGGACAGTACCGAGCCGGGAGCATGAATCGTATAACCAGGCTCAAAACTCACCGCACGCAATTCATCGCCGGAACGTCCACTGGGTCGTTCAATCATCAGGTTTGTCACTGTTTATCTCTTATTCGCATACCAGGGTCGCTTTATCCAATCCAGCGCAATGCAACGGCCGAAGTGTTGTCA
Source organism: uncultured Chromatiaceae bacterium (assembly GCA_964398325.1). Lineage (GTDB taxonomy): Bacteria > Pseudomonadota > Gammaproteobacteria > Steroidobacterales > SMWD01. The sequence continues at coordinate 3,628 of CAYNMF010000072.1, forward strand.
GCATACTGCCCGGAAGTTTTAACCGCCTGTTCGCCCAGCAAGCGCAACGCTTCGTTCAGCGAGATATTGTCTTCACCGAGATGGGCGATATCCTCATCGAGAAGCCCCGACCAGAAACCATCGGTACACGCCAGCAGAGTGTCACCGGGCAACAACTTTTTATAGCTGGTGACATTCATGCCGGGCAGCGTCATATCGCCACCAAGACAGCATTCGACGAAATTTCGCATGGGATGATCGATGATTTCTTCTTCGGTAATCAGCCCTTCCTGAAGCAATAACTCGACGTGACTGTGGTCACGCGTACGCTCGAAGACCCGCTGATTGCGAATCAGGTAAATTCGGCTATCGCCGACATGACCCCAGTAAGTGCCGCCGTCCTGCACCAGGCAGGCCACACACGTAGCCCGCGGACGCGCCTCTATGCTAAACCCGCTACCGAGTGCAACGAGGTCCTGATGCGCCTGGCCGATGGCCAGGTGCAAAAACCCCTGCGGGTCAAACAAGGGGTGCGACATCTGCTCAAACGCCTGGCCGATGGTCTGGCTTGCCACTTCGGCCGCCTTTGCGCCGTCTGCATGACCACCCATTCCATCGATGACGACGACCAGTGCCGAACCATCACCAGCCACCACCATCACACGATCCTGATTTTCTTCCCGGCCGCCGATCAGGCTCAGCTCCGAATACTCGATCTGCAAACTTATTCCCCGGAAAATAGATTCAAATGCGCACTACGCCGACTCTTCCGAGCCGGCGCCGGCACGATATGCGCTCAGTGTAAGCCCCCGGCAAATACCTTGCATCTGATTTTTGCCATAACTGTACACAGACACCGTCTCATTCATACAATCACTCCCGATGATCAGCAGCATGACAGGATTCGGGCGTACGGAGGTACAAACTCCCGACGGCCAGTTACAACTCGAAATTCGGTCAGTCAATCACCGCTATCTTGATACTCAATTCAAGCTGCCTGAAGGATTTCGTGCCATCGAGCAGGAATTACGGTCCCTGGTTGCAGCCCGCGTGAAACGGGGAAAAGTCGATGTCTCGTTGTCAATCAAGCGTCTGACCGATAATCCTGCCGAAATACACGTCAACGACAAGCGCGCACAGCAAGTGATCACACAACTGGAAGCCGTCGCAGCCCTGATGACCAACCCGGCCCCGATCAACCCGGCAGCGGTTATTCGCATACCCGGGGTTTTGATGGAAGAGGAACTGACTCCGGACAAAATATATCCCGCTGTCAAAGATGCGCTGACCTCGGCTATCGATCAACTGGCTGAGAATCGTGCCAGGGAGGGGGCAAAAATCCACGCCATGATCGAAAGTCGCTGCGCCGAAGTCATCAGGATTGCAGCCGGCGTCGAGCAACGTCTGCCCGCGGTACTGGCCGGGATTCGCGATCGACTCGCGAAAAAAATAGAATCACTGAATGTCCAGGTCGACAATGATCGCCTTGAGCAGGAACTGGCGATCATCGCGCAAAAACTCGACGTCAGCGAAGAACTCGATCGACTGAATGCACACGTCGAAGAAGTCCGCAACACGCTGACCGCCGGGGAACCGGTCGGCAGACGGCTGGATTTTCTGATGCAGGAACTGAATCGGGAAGCAAATACACTCGGTTCCAAGTCTGCGGATACCGAAACTACGCAGGCTGCAGTTGACCTTAAGGTCGTGATCGAACAAATGCGCGAGCAGGTCCAAAACGTCGAGTGATTCGATTGGTGCTGACGGCTTGACCACACACCCGGGCCAACTGTTTGTTGTTTCCGCCACGTCGCGTGCGGGCAATGCGCACGTTGTACAACGTGTCGTTGTGTCGCCGG
>CAYNMF010000073.1:0-5368 GCA_964398325.1 uncultured Chromatiaceae bacterium
CCGAAAAGAGCCGGCCTGATCATGACGCTGTTGATTCAGAATGCATATGGCAACGTCGTATGATCATTTTTTGTTGCCAAGTTCGAGAAACATCTCGAGGAGATGCTGGTCTCGCCGATGCCTACATACACGATTATTATTGGACATGTTGCGGGAGGTGTATTCCGCGGGTTGATAGTTGGCGCAATTGTGACCGTAATTGCATTGTTTTTTACAAAACTGCACATTGCCCATATCTTCATAACAATCAGCATCGTCGTGCTGACAGCTATCGTGTTTGCACTGGCCGGCCTGATTAACGCTGTATTTGCTCGCAAGTTTGACGATATTTCAATCATTCCATCGTTTGTGCTGGCGCCGCTGACGTACCTGGGCGGTATTTTCTATTCGATATCGCTGCTCCCCGAGTTTGCACAAAAAGTATCTTTGTTCAATCCAATCCTTTACATGGTCAATGCGTTTCGCTACGGCATGCTAGGCGTGTCGGATATCGATATCCGGACGGCCTACGGCATCACGATCATATTTATCATCGTCTTGTTTAGCCTCAACATGTTTCTGATCAACCGGGGCGTCGGGATCCGAGAGTAGTCCGGACAGAAGAAGATCTATCGGTTCAACAGGCTGTAGTCAATTTGGAGTACGACTATTATCCTGAACAGGCAGGGCAAAGTAATATCAGGATAAACGCAACAAGAATTTTCTCAGGAGTCTTACGTAATGAGTATTTCCCGCATACTACACGTCACCTTTGTTTGCCTGGTCTCGCTGCTGTTTTCGACGGCCGGCTGGACCCGGTCCGATACCAAAACGGACGCTGTTTCGGGCGCAAGTCCTGAAGCCCCGACGATCGATACCAGCAAAGAGCTGCCCGTACGCCTGATCCCGAATATTCCGCCGGCCGGAGAAGGTTATTACGCACCGGATGACTACCACTTTATCGCGCAGGCCCGGGATCCTGATGCCCAGACAAACGGCGACAAACGGATTGGTGGTGCCCTGACATATATATTTACCGACGACGGCAAATTGATCCGTCGAATAAACGATCGCGGCCAGGATGCCTGCTCGTATTTTCTACAGGATCAGAAGCGCGTGATCTGGACCTCGACCCGGGACAATATGGATATGCCACTCGGTGACTGGGCCAATCAGCATAACTATCCGCAAGGCGCGGAGCTGTATTCCTCCGACCTGTATGGCAATGACGTCGTCCGGCTCACAAACAACAAGTGGTACGATGCCGAAATTACGGTAGCGCCGAACAATGAATGGATTGTGTGGGCCCGGCAGATCGACGGCAACATCAATCTGTGGCGCATGCACCCCGATGGCAGCGACGAACAGCAAATTACCTTCACCGGAGACTGGCAGCCGGGTGCACCGTTCTATATGGCGGACAATGAGACCATCATTTTCCAGGCCTGGCGTGCCAGCGAATACGGCAAGATCACGCCGACACCGATGACCGTATTCACAATCAAGTCTGACGGCACTGAACTGACCCAGCGTACCTTCAACCGTGACATGCAATGGGGACCGGCCCCGGCTGCCGACGGTCGCCATTATCTGTTTACCCGGATTATAGACGGCAACAACTTTGAATTGTTCCTGGGCGATCTGGGCGGCGATGAACCACTGCGTCTGACCTATAACCCCGGCTTTGATGGTATGAAGTCGTTTTCAAAGGACAGTTCAAAGATGATGTTCAACCGGACCGCACATGACGGTGACCCGACGCTGTATATACACGTCATGGACCTGTCATCGCTGAACCTCGGTCCGGAGAGTTACAAAGGTATTCCGGGCACGCCGGTACCGGAAGATGCGGTGATTATTACCGACTTTACGGTCGAACGATAAAGCATACGCCTGCAAATTGCTGATCAGAAAAGTAGCTGTCTCATTACAAGATTCAGGTTGGCCTGCTAGTCTCGATCCAGCCGAAAACGGTTACCCTGCTGGACCATGATGACGCCTTCCGGCGTAATTTCTTCGAGGGTCGGGCCTTCGGTCAGCCGGTCACCCTCGCGATATTTGCTCATGTTAATGAAAACGAAACGTTTGGCGGCATCGCCGGAATACACATGCATGTCGATATGCAGATTGCCAACCGATACGAGACCGGCTGCCCGCAACTGACCGAGGTTCGGCAGGCCCTCCTGGATTGTTTCGGGTGACGCCGGAGCGGGTTTGGCGACCGGCACAGGTGTTGTCGTGGAATTTTCCGTGACCGCCACAGATGCGTCAGTTTCCGGTGCTACCTCCGTTTCGATGTTAACCACCGATTCCTTGCGCAGGGAGCGCACTTCAGGTTCGGCTGATGATGATGCGGGTGCCTTTATGGGCTTCGGTTCGTCGCGTATCAGCAGGATGGCGCCAAAGACGACCGCGTTTAACGCAAGCACGACGGCGAGGATCGGTAACCAGATCGTTCTTCTCTTCGCCGTCGCGGCTTGCGGGGCCGCAGCCAGGGCCGGCGGCGCTTGCTCGCGGCGCTCATTTTCACTTTTGCGCAGTGCGTCAAGTATGAAAGACATCGAGTGCTCAGTTCGCCCGGACCAGGCGGGGACCCTGTAGCGTACTCAGGTCTGAATTGATGGCGATCTGTGTCTGGTAACCGACCAGGCCGTCAATCGTCAGGCGTCGCTGACGCTGGTAATCCCTGACCCGGGCCTCGAGATCCTGATCAAATAAGTCGGAATCCATCGGCGGTACCGGCTTGCCCTGAATTTCCGCGAGACTTTGCCTGAGCCAGCGAACGCCGGTGTCGCGCATACCCGGTACGAATTGCTTGAGTTGGTCCATCTGCGGTTGCCAGAGCAGCAGGTATTCACCAAACCAGTAGTCGCCGAGTTCCGCAGCGCCGATGTCGTACACGGAGTCGTCCACGGCTATCGAGGCAATATTATCGATGAGCCTCGACAGCACGACCTGGTGTTGCTGACTGTTTTGATCGCGCAGCGTCAGAATAACCGGTCGGTTCAGATTTCTGACCTGTGACAGAGAGCCGCGTTGAAACAGGCAATACAGACCATTGTTACGAGCCTGCTGACAGGCACTGGCATTGCCGCGCGTGTAGTCAAGATTCCACAGCCTGAAAAGTGTGGCAAAAGCGCTGTCCGTATCCGTTGCAGTACGGTTCGCGGCCAGCACATCGGCAAGATTAGCTGTGAGTTGAGGTGCGTCAAGCGGAGCAGCCGCGGGAAGAGCGGCAGTGACATCATTTCCAACAGGTGCAGCAGGTTCAGTTTGCCGGGTTGGCGGCGCGGCAAGTTCGGGCACCGGAATCGAACGTGCCGCCTTTTGTGTTACGTTCGATGGCCAGTTTGTCCAGGTCAGGACAGCGGCAATGGCCAGTACTGTCGCCGCCGCAATGCCGATGCCGAACTTTCGCCATTTTCGCCAGGGCGATACCAGGGGCGAATCCTTGCCAAAGACTTCGGCGGCAGCCTGGCGCAACAGTGACGGTGTGATATCCCGGGTGTCCTGGGTGAAAGCACCGAGCATGGCGCGATCTGCTATCACGTTAATCATGCGTGGTACACCCTGCGACAGGCGAAAGAGTTCCTGTTTGGCAGGCCTGGAGAAAATTGCACCGACCGCGCCGGCAACCTTGAGTCGATGGTCGATGTAGGCTGCAGTTTCATCACGCGACAGCGGTTCGAGATGATAGCGGCCGGTGACGCGCTGCGCCAGTTGCCGCATATCGTTACGTGACAAAATCTCCCGCAACTCCGGCTGGCCGATCAGAATAATTTGCAGCAGTTTTTGTTTCGATGTTTCGAGATTTGTCAGCAGGCGTACCTGCTCGAGTACGTCGATTCGCAAATTTTGCGCTTCATCGACGATAACAATGGTCCGTTTTCCCTGGCTGTGATTGTTGAGCAGGTATTCATTCAGCACACTGGTGAGTGTTTTGATGTTATTTGCCGGTTTTTGCAGCGGAACTCCGAGTTCTTCGCAGATCGCACTTAGAAATTCATTGCGCGAGATTTGCGGGTTCAATATGACGGCGACGTCGGCATTATCGGGAATCTGTTGCAACACACTGCGTACCAGTGTCGTTTTTCCCGTGCCGACTTCGCCGGTCAGCTGGATAAACCCGCCGCTTTCCCGGATGCCGTAAATCAGGTGAGCGAGCGCCTCGGTATGCCGCTCGCTCATGAACAGATAGCGCGGGTCAGGCGTAATCGAGAATGGCTTCTCGTTCAGTCCGAAGAAACTGGTATACATCCTGGTGCCTGTATGGGTGCCGGTTTCAAGTATTTAACTATTTGGGCGGAAACATTGCCAATTTTCATGCCGACAGTATGCAGGTAAAGCCCTGAATACCTGACATCGGCCTCTGTGCCGGGGCTTCAGGCGGTGCGCATGACGATCAAATCGGCCAGCCAGCGCAGACCATCGGTCGCTATCTCCAGTTCATCCAGCGCGGTCAGTGATGCCGAGCGTAATTCTTCCACGCGTGCCTTGGCCGTATCGAGACCGAACAGGGCCGGGTAAGTTGCCTTGTCGTGGGCGATATCTGCACCTTGTTGCTTGCCGATCTGCTCCGTTGTGCCTTCGATATCGATAATATCGTCGCGAATCTGGAAGGCGAGGCCGACCGAATCGATAAAGCGTTCGAGGCTGTTCAGGGTTTTTGTATCGGCGCCCGGCGGGCAGTACGCGGCCGACAGGACGCTGGCGCGGAGCAGGCGTCCTGTCTTGAGACGGTACAGGTGTTCGAGCGTGGCCGAATCCAGTTTTTGGCCCTCGGCAGCCATATCCATGGCCTGCCCGCCGGTCATGCCGTTAGAACCGCAGGCCCTGGCCAGCATCTCGACGAGTTTCGTCTGAGCGACCGGATGCATCAGCAGCGGCTTCGATTCGATCAGAACCTGAAATGCCAGGGGTTGTAGCGCATCTGCTGCGAGTATCGCGGTGGCTTCGTCGAAAGCGCGATGCGTCGTGGGTTTGCCCCGCCGCAAGTCATCGTCGTCCATTGCCGGCAGGTCGTCATGGACGAGCGAAAATGCGTGCATCATCTCGATGGCGGCAGCGGGGGCGTCGAGATATTCGGGTGCGATACCGAGGGCTTCGCCCGTGGCGTATACCAGCAGCGGGCGAATTCGTTTGCCGCCACCGAGTACGGAATAGCGCATCGCTTCGTGCAGCCGGGTTGGTGGAAGCGTGATGATGGGCAGGCTATCGTCGAGTACTTGTTCGATACGTTCCAGATACTCGGAGTGTCGTTGTTTGAAGCTCATACGGGTAGCATAGTTTGTCTTCGGGTTCAGGCCAAACTCTTGGTGTGGAGGGGGATTTGGTCGGGGTTCTTTCTTTGGTCTTTCCCCGGGCGGTCTTTTGCGTCATGGGTCCGCTC
>CAYNMF010000074.1:0-5148 GCA_964398325.1 uncultured Chromatiaceae bacterium
ACCATAGGACGGCTTGTCTGTATGCATCGGCGCCGGCTGTGAGCCTCGCGCGATCCAACGTCATGCCAGAAAGTACTCATAATCGTTTTTTCGAGGGCCTGCCGAGCCCTTCGGCTGCAGCACTCGTGACGTTCATGGTCTGGCTCGGTAACGAGTTGGGCTGGTCCGGAGGCGCTGCGCTTGCTTTTGCTGCCGCAATAACCGTGCTGGGCGGTGCAATGATGGTCTCGCATCTGCATTTTTACAGTTTCAAGGAAGTCAGTCCGGACCGTCGAATCTCATTTACATATATGCTGGCCATTCCGCTGACGCTCGTGTTGATCTTTCTTGATCCGCCGACGGTGTTGTTTACGATGGCGGCCGGCTATGCAATTTCGGGTCCGGTCGTTTCTTTATGTATTCGGCGTCGACGGTTAGCAGCCAGGCAGAGCGGGGACGAGGGTGAGTCTCATACCTGAAAATCGGCCTGATGCCTGAGTTCATGTCAGGTGAGTATCACCGCATACTCCAGGCCATGGATATTGATGTCTGGTTATCTCGTGTTGCAACTGAGGATGTGACCGGTACCGAGGCACCACAGACCCAGGCGTTTGGGCCATCGGTCAATCCGGATTGGACCTCGCTTGAATCGGCCGTGTCCGGTTGTACGCAGTGTTCGTTGCATCAAACACGTACGCAAACGGTATTTGGCGTCGGTGATTGCAATGCGCAATGGATGATTATCGGTGAAGCGCCGGGTGCCGATGAAGATCGTCAGGGTGAGCCTTTTGTCGGGAAGGCCGGGCAGTTGCTGAACGAGATGCTGCGGTCGGTCGGTTTGAGTCGCGAGCGTGTGTTTATTGCCAATATCCTGAAATGTCGTCCACCGAATAATCGTGATCCGCGAGTCGACGAGGTTGCATCCTGCATGTCATTTCTGCAACAACAAGTGGCATTAGTGCAACCGCGTTTGATCATTGCAGTCGGACGAATCGCGGCCCAGAATCTACTCAATGAAGATCAACCCGTTGGTCGGTTACGCGGACGCGCGCACAGATTTGTTGTAAACGGGCTTTCAATTCCGGTCATCGTGACTTACCACCCGGCGTATCTGCTGCGCAGTCCCGGGCAAAAACGCAAGGCCTGGGAGGATCTGTGTCTGGCGCGCAGCATTGACGGGGTGTCTGTAGCATGATTGCCGTGGCCAGGGATCTGCCGCCGCGCATTCGGCCCATGCGACAGTCTGACATCGCCGCTGTTTCCGCTATAGAAAGCGCAACCTACGATTTTCCATGGAGTACCGGAATTTTTCGTGATTGTTTGCTGGCCGGGTATACCAATCTTGTGCTGGATAGTGATGGTGACACGGTCGGCTACGGGATTATGTCGATAGCCGCCGGTGAGGCCCATCTGCTTAACATTTGTGTGACCGAGCAGTTGCGCAGTCAGGGCATTGGCGGGCGATTGCTTGCGCACATGATGCAACTGGCCCGGCGGGCTTCTGCGGATCGGATCTATCTCGAAGTCAGGCCGTCAAATAAATCTGCGTTTTACCTGTATAACTCGGCTGGTTTTGAGGTACTCGGCGTCCGCGAAAATTACTATAAGTCGAGTGGCGGCAAAGAAGATGCAGTCGTCCTTGTGTACCATTTTCGTGTAGCCGCGGCACAGCCGCCGATCGAACACGACGGTTAGCTGATTGGCGCGCTACCGATCTCATCTCCCGGTGATTGGCTGGGTGCTGTATGACTGGGCCAATTCTGCATTTGCGTTGAGCGTCGTGACCGTTTTCTTTCCGGTACTGCTGGCTGAGTACTGGAGCGATGGCGTCGATTCCACGATGACGACCTTCCGCCTCGGCATGGCCAATGGTGTCGCCAGTCTGATTGTTGCTTTTTCCGCACCATTGCTCGGGGCAATCGCCGATCAGCTGGGCCGCCGCAAGGGAATTTTATTCTTGCTGGCGGCGCTGGGTATCGTCATGACCGGCGCTCTGTTTTTTGTGGTCCGCGGACAATGGCCGATTGCGGTAGCCTGTTATGTATGGGCATCAATCGGTTTTGTGGGCAGTAATTCTCTGTATGACGCCTTACTCGTCGACGTTACGTCGATTGATCGTTTCCACCGGGTTTCGGCACTCGGATTTGGCCTGGGTTACCTTGGCGGATCAGTGTTGTTTGTATTAAACATCTGGATGGTTTCGAGTCCGTCAACATTCGGATTGGGTTCGGATATAGAGGCGATTCGTCTCGCCTTTATGCTCGTTGCGATTTGGTGGGCTGTTTTCTCAATCCCTCTTATTTTCTGGGTGCATGAGCGCGAGGAATTGCACGAGCACCGTTCGATCATGGACGGTCTTTTGCTCTTTCGCAAGACCTTGCGAATTGTTATCCGCGACAAAAACCTTGCAGTGTTCCTCGTGGCGTATTGGTTATATATCGATGGCGTATACACGATCATCAAGATGGCGGTCGATTTTGGATTGTCGCAGGGTTTGTCGATGCAGGATCTGATTCGCGCGATCCTGTTGACCAACCTGATCGGATTCCCCGCCGCCTTGCTGTTCGGTCGGCTGGGCATGTCGATTGGCGCAAAGAATGGGCTGTATATCGGACTCGGCGTGTATATAGTCATCACGGCCATTGCTGTTTTTATTACGACAGCCGTGGAGTTTTATGTGCTCGCAGCTTGTATCGGTCTTGTGCAGGGCGGGGTACAGAGTTTGAGCCGTTCGCTATTCGCACACCTGATTCCGGCTGGCCGCAGTGCGGCTTGTTTTGGTTTCTACAATATGCTCGGTAAATTTTCGGCCGTTCTCGGACCCGTTCTCATTGGTTCCGTTGCGCTGATCTTCGGTAGTCAACGACTGGGAATTCTGTCTATTATTCTGTTGTTCGGTCTTGGCCTTGCGCTATTGACACGGGTCACGCTGCGGCCGGTCTGAAGGCACGCACAGCGGCCAGAAATTGGCGCAACATCTGTTTATCGTTAATCCCGTCGTAGCGGAGTCGTACATACATGTTGAACAAGGTGCGCAGTTCTCCGGCCAGATCCGGTCGCTGCCTGCATATTGCCGTGAGATATTCGTGTGGGCCTTCAGCCGGCTTTCTGCTTCGTGTGACCTTGCCGGTACGTCTGCACAGTCGATCGTAAGCAACCATAAGGCTGTTGAGTCTGGGTCGTGCCCGGTAGCGCTGTACGATGCCGATTAATATCAGCAATACCGTAATTGACACGGCCATCGCCACGATGAGGTGCTCGATTGTCGGATGGCGGATACCCATCAGGCCCATCATGGTCGACTGGGTTTGGGGACCAAAGCTCAATACCCAGCGATTCCATCCGGTGTTCACTGCATCCCATCCCATGGCAAGACGCATCAATAGCGGGTTGTCGGCGAGCAGGTTGTCGCCGGCTTCATCTCTGCGCTCCATCGCCGCTTCAAAGCCATATTCAATACGATCGGGCGCGACCATCGCGGTCGGATCATAATGCACCCAGTGTCCGTCAATCCAGACTTCTGCCCATGCATGTGCATCGGATTGACGGACGATCCAGTAGTTGCCCAACGGGTTTCGTTCGGCGCCCTGATAACCGGTTACGACGCGGGCGGGGATGCCTCCAGCCCGTGCCAGCAGCGTGAATGCAGAGGCATAATGGCCGCAAAATCCGCGTCGGGTATCAAACAGAAATTCATCTATCGGATTATTGCCCAGTGAAGGCGGTCGCAGCGTGTAGTAGAAATTTTCGCCGGCGAAATATTGCAGCAATTTTTGCAGGTATTGCCTGTCAGTCGATACAGTATTGCGAAGCTTCCGACCGAACTCGATGCTGCGTGGATTACCGGTGGCCGGTATTGTCCGGTCCCGGTCGAGCATGATCGGATCGGCCTTCTGATAGAGACTGTCGCCGAGGATGGAAGTGCTGTGATAAGACATGCGCCGATCAACAGGTGTCGGGTTCAGTAATTGTCCGGTTGTGCCGAGTCGGGCACCGCGCGCATCCCAGGTCAACGGTGTCTCCAATGCCAGCAACCAGTGCTGCCCGTGTGGCTCTAGTGTGACCTCATAACTGATGGCCGGCCCGTTGTTGTTCGCACGACTTGCAGAGCGCGCCTGCCGCGTTTGCCGCTGAGTCCATTTACGGCCGTCAAACTCGTCCATCACCGGCCCGCGCCAATACAATACAGAAGCACCGGGTGGCACCTCGTCAAAGCGTACGCGAAACGCAACCTTGTCAGACAGGGCCAGTTCACTGATATCACCGGGACTCAGTTCGCCCGACAGGCCGGTGGCCGCTTGACCACCGGCATGCGGCAAAGTCCAGAACGGTCCGGGAATTCGAGGAAAAAGTAAAAAGAGCAATACAGCGACAGGCAGTGACTGGAGTGTCAGGCGTGTTGCCTGCGCCATGGCAACCGGCGCTGAGACGACCGGTCCGATGCGGGTGATCTGGATCAAGGCCGCCGTTGTGACCAGCACGCTGATAATGAGGTAGGCACCCGACCAGAGTGCCTGTTCGCGCAAGAACGTTGAGAACAGCAGGAAATAGCAGATAAAAATTACGATGGCCCGGTCCCGGTGACCGCGTGTTTCAAGCAGCTTCATCGCTGCCATGATGAGCAGCAACGCAGAACCGGCACTGAGGCCGGATAGCTGACGATAACTGAACAGTACGCCGACAAAGCCAAGTAATGTGAGCGGCACGCGTATCCATGCGCCCGGCAGCGACCAGCGCTTCATCGCAGCCATGATGCGCCAAACCAGTATCGTGACAACGACGATCGGCACCCAGGGGTGGACGTGAAGTAAATGCGGCGCACCGGCCATGAGTATTGATGCGACCAGCCAGGAAAGTTGTCCGCCCGAAGCCCCCGGCGTTTCGATACGCCGCTCCCGATCTGATGATTTTTTTTGGCTCCACAGCATTATGGATTTTCTTGATAACTGCCGGCATCAAACATCGCCAGCGCTTGCAGGCATTGATGACGATGAGTCGCGCCGCGGTCGGGCCCGATGACCAGGCCGGGTATGCGCAGGCCCCACGCGCTACCGGCTGCATCCGAATCCAGAATACGTCTGGTCAAGAGTGAAAGTCGTTCTTCGGGGTCGCTCGCCGGCTCGTTCTGCCAATCGATACAGACGTTGGTATGTGCGCGACCGCGATGAT
>CAYNMF010000075.1:0-4767 GCA_964398325.1 uncultured Chromatiaceae bacterium
CGGTTTCGCAGAGCCTGCGAGGGCGCATCCGGGATGTCTACCTGTGCGCTGAGCGCATTGACGACCCTGTCGATCATCCGGTCATTCGTCCGTCGATTAATGCGGTTGCTGAAACGTATGATCTTGCCGTGCGTAACCCGGCACTTGCCACGGTTCGGTCGCCGCTGACCGGTGAAAGTATTAACCGGTTTTTACACGTCGCCGGCAGCGCGGAAGATCTTGTGCTTCAGAACAAAATGCAACGGCGTCTCGGTCAGCTGACCGGCACCTGTTTCCAGCGTTGCGTGGGAATGGATGCGACGAACGCACTGCATTCGGTTACATTCGAAATCGATGCCGAACACGGTGGTGACTATCATGACCGCTTCAAGTCGTTCATCACGAAGATGCAGCGCCGTGGCTACGTAATTGGCGGCGCAATGACCGATGTCAAGGGAGATCGCGGCAAGGCGCCGCATGCGCAGGACGATCCTGACTTATTTGTACATATCGTCAGGCGTACTGCCGAAGGTGTGTATATCAGTGGAGCGAAGGCGCATCAGACCGGTTGTATTAATGCCCACTGGCTGCTGGTCATGCCGACCATGCGCCTGGGGGCCGATGATCGCGATTATGCCGTCGTCGGAGCTATCCCGGTCGATGCTGATGGCATCACCTATATTTATGGCCGCCAGTCGTGTGATATGCGCAGCATGGAGGCCGGCGATATCGATGCCGGTAATGCGACCTATTCGGGACAGGAGGCGATGATCATCTTCGACGACGTCTTTATTCCGAATGAACTCGTGTTCATGGACGGCGAGTTCGAATTTGCTGCAATGCTCGTCGAACGGTTCACCTGTTACCATCGGCGCAGTTATGTGTGCAAATCCGGTGTCGGTGATGTGTTGATCGGCGCTGCCGCGACCATTGCGGACTACAACGGGGTCGAGAAGGCTTCGCATATTCGCGACAAGCTGGTCGAGATGACGCACCTGAATGAAACGATTTACAGCACGGGTATTGCGTCGAGTTACCAGGCGCAGCAGATGAAATCCGGCGTTTATATGAACGACGATATGATCGCGAACGTATGCAAACATCATGTGACGAAATTGCCCTATGAAATTGGTCGGCTGGCGCAGGACCTGGCCGGTGGTCTGATGGTCACGTTACCGTCACAAAAGGAACTGGATCATCCGCAGATCGGCAAGATTATTCGCAAGTATCTGAAGGGACGTAAGGAGATTGCGACCGAAGATCGGATGCGTATTCTGCGCCTGATCGAAAACATGACGCTGGGGCGCAATGCGGTTGGCTACCTGACCGAATCCATGCACGGAGCCGGTTCACCGCAGGCGCAGCGTGTGCAGATTGCGCGCCAGATGCAGACCGAGTTCAAGAAAAAGCTGGCCAAAACACTGGCCGGAATCGCGCCGGATTCCGCTGAAGAAATCTCGGCGGAACTATCAGAGTACATGGGGCGAGTATTTCAGGTTGGAGAGTCCGGGAATAAGGCCTGAGTAAGGGTTGCAGATTAATATGGAGGTGCGCTCCATGAACGTAAATCCGTTGGCTAACCCCGGTTTCCGGCACTTGTTTGTCGCCCAGGCCATTGCGCTCGTCGGCACGGGGTTGAGCACGGTGGCTCTGACGCTGCTGGCTTACGACCTGGTGGGCGGCAACGCGGCCGCAGTGCTCGGCACGGCGATGGCTTTCAAAATGTTTGCTTACGTAGTCTTTGCGCCCGTTGTCGGCGGACTTGCCCACTTATTGCCGCGCAAGCCGTTTCTGATTGCGATGGACATTGTTCGCGCCATTATCGTGCTCGCGATGCCGTTTGCAACCAGGGTCTGGCAGATCTACCTGCTGATTTTTCTGTTAAATCTTTTCTCGGCCGGATTCAAGCCGGTTTTTTCGGCCACCATTCCCGATGTCGTACCGGGTGAGCGTCCTTATACGCGAGCATTGGCAATGTCGCGGCTGGCTTACGATCTTGAAAATCTGCTAAGTCCGCTACTCGCCGGTCTGGCCCTGTTGTTTGTGAGTTATAGCGGATTGTTTATTGCAAATTCTGTGGCATTCATCATTTCGGCGATACTGATTGGAGCCACACGACTGCCTGTTCGTCGATCTATCGAACGCATTGGCGGTATTGGTCGGCAAATCAGTTTTGGATTGTTGTCGTATCTGAAAACGCCCCGTCTGCGTGGATTACTTGCGCTCTATCTCGCTGTTGCGAGTGCGAGCGCGATGATTATCGTTAATACCGTCGTGTATGTGCGTGGATATCTTGGCGGCTCGGAAGCAGATGTTGCGCTGGCAATGGCCGCCGCGGGTGCTGGTTCGATGATCGTTGCGTTAATTTTGCCGCGGGTTCTCGATGCCTTGCCGGACCGGCCCGTCATGCTACTCGGTTCATTCATCATGGCAGTCGGTCTGGGCGGGCTGGGCACCGGCCCCACGCTTTCCATGGTATTACCTGTCTGGTTTGTGATCGGGGCAGGTTGGTCACTGGTGCAAACGCCGGCAGGTCGGGTCGTTATCCGTTCGGCCGCACCCGGCGACCGGCCGGCCTATTTTTCCGCCCAGTTCGCGTTGTCCCATGCCTGTTGGCTTCTTTTCTACCCGTTGGCCGGCCAACTCGGTACGCATATCGGAATCGAGTCGACAGCCTGGTTACTGGCAGGTGGCATCGTGGTATGTACGATTCTGGCGGCACTGCTGTGGCCGGCCGATGACGGCACGGCACTTGCACATGTGCATGACGAGCTCGATCACGAACATGAACATGTACATGGCGAGCATCATGATCATGTGCACAACGGTGTGGCAGGTGATGAACCGCACAGCCACCCTCATCATCACAGCAGGATTGAACACACGCATACATTCGCGATCGACGATCATCACATGGCCTGGCCGCAGTCGTCGCGGCCTTAAAATCTTCGCAATGAAATGGAGTTGCCCTCACTGCTGTACCACGATCTGTAAGCAGCAATTACAGCCCCTGTCTTTCAGACTAATCAGCGTTTTTTATATGGGACAGCAGCGGGTTGCCCTGTTTTTTCCTGTACCGCAGGAATGTGCCGAACAACAGGCCCGGAATCGATAACCAGCCCAGACTACCGCCACCACCGCCACCGCCGTCATTATTAGTGCTGACCGGCAACGTCTGCGCAGATTTGGTCAGGCAGTTAGCTGCCGCAATAACTTTATTCATTTGTGCGAGGCTGCAGTCGGTAAACTTTTCCATTGTTGTTTGTGAAATGCTCGGACTCATGATGAAACCGGTAGCCGGTGCAAGAGCACACGCATCGTCGGGGTCGCCATCGTGCGGGGCGCCCAGGTTATGGCCGAGTTCATGGGTAACGATCAACGCCGTGAGTCCGGGGATGTCACGGCTCAGTGATGCACCGGTTCCCCGGTTACAGACGCCCGAGAATCCCGGTTGGCCGAGGAAGCTGATTCCGGCCAGATTGTCACCCTTCTCGTTGACGAGTCTTCTTTTCGTTAACAGGTGAGTGTGACCGAGGTTTGCCTGATTGGCATTTCGCCATACACCGAGTTCATCCAGCAGGTCCGGGGCAACGGAGGTGGCTGAAAAAGGATCGTCGATATCAGGTGTTACGGAAAACACATTGAAGACTTCGACTTCGAGACCCACTTCATTCGAATAAATAGCCTGCACCGTATTGAAGATGACGGCAATATCATTTTCGGTTTCACCTGCGTGTCTGTTGACGAAGCTTTTGTCGGCGACTACGCCGGCCAGCAGGAAGGGGGTGCCGGCAACAGATGCATTGCCTGTCGCTGCCTGTAGTTCAGCGCCCAGTTTGGTGAAGGCGCTCTGTCCATCGATGAAACCCTCAGAGGAACCATCGGTCGATCGTATTTCGTCTTGTACCCCACAGGCCAGCAGACCGCGCGGAATCAGCGTGTCGGCCAAACGAAAGATCACGCTGGACGGGGCGTTCTCGGCGGGCGCCTCGATCATGAGTTCGGCCACGCGGTGGCGCGACTCGACGATATACGTGTCATCATCGTCGGCAATGATGCCGCTGAGTTCATCGCCGTCGCTTAGCAGGCTGAACCAGGAATTTGGCAGACCAGCCAGACGGCCGCGCAATTGCATATAACCCGTACCGGTTACGGCATTGATTTTATCGGTCTGCAGCTCGAAGCGTCGTCCATAGGCATCGAATATGATCGGTGCGGGCTGATCGGCCGAGGCGGGTGCTGAAATCCCTTTCCCGGTAGATGGTGCATCGATGAGATGGATCGATTCGTAGTACAGAATCGATACAGAATTGTCGTCGTCCGCATGTGCCGTTGATACGAGGGCGAGTATTATTGTGACGAGCAAGGCCGGCATCGCCACGCCAGCTTTCCGTAGCAGCGATGTATGCATTGCAGTATTTTAACTTATTGAAACGCGGGTAGCACCTTTTTGCCAATCATACGAATTGAATCGGCAGGATCGTCATGGATTCTGAGTGCGATTTCAGTAAATCCGGCGATAGAAAATTTTTGCAGTCGTTCAATATGTCTGTCGATATCCGATTCATCGCCCGCCAGGCTTAAGCCTTCGACGAGCGCATCGACGATATGCTGCGGGACGCCCTCGATATTACCGTGCCGTTCGCGAAATGCTTTCAGGAATGGCCATTTATTGGCGAGAATAACATCGACCTCGTCAGGCTTGACATAAGGCTCGAGCCAGTCGCGTTCGATCCAGCCCCTGATAATTAATTCACGGCGCGCTTCTTCCAGTGAGACTTCCCGGTC